>NC_019908.1:638889-958333 GCF_000325665.1 Brachyspira pilosicoli P43/6/78 | reverse complement strand
ATCTTAAGAAAAATAAGTTTAGAATGACAAGTGTAAAAAATGCTAATGATCCTAAAGAGGGTAAAGTTTTAATGCAGCTTCTTAGAGATAATAGCTTAAATGTAAAGCATTCTAAAGTGAGTAATTTTATTGCATTACAAACTTCTTTTAGCAGATGTAAAGATTCTCTCACTATGTATAGATTATATGGTAAAAATGATAATAAAGAAGGAACAGGCTGTTGTTTAGTGTTTAATAAATCTTTTTTTGATACTTCTTTTAATAATATAAACTCTAGTATACTTTTTTCTTTTTCTTATAATAAAGAGAATAATTCTTATATAGAGTCTTATGAAGAGAATACTTTGCCATTATACTATGTGCTTTATTATAATTATAGAAAAAATGAAATAATATTTAACCCTTCAGAATCTGATTACAATTCACTTATAATAGATTTAAATAAAAATTATCATACTCTTTGGAATGAGGGGAATGATTTTTATGATAAGTTAAAAAATAAAATAGGTTATATTTTTAATAATATATTTGATATTATAAAGTCTTTTAATAGTGAAGAGTTAGAATATTCTTGTCAGCTTCTTATGAATATACAATATTTAATAAAAGATTCATCATTTGTAGAAGAGCAGGAGATGCGTATTATACAGCTTTTAGAATATGGAAGCAATCCTTTGCATATAGATGATAATATGAAACGTTCTTACAAAAATTATTTATATTTATTTGATAATAAGGCATTAAAAGAGGTAATACTTGCTCCAAAGGTTAAAGATGCTGATTTTTTGGTTGAGAAATATAATGATAGATTAGCCAAAGCCACTAATATATATAATTCAGAGACTATAAAAAATAAATATAGAATTAATGTATATGTATCTAGTGCTCCTATATCTTGATAGTTTTATGATATATATTATAAAATATTCTATGTAATTGTTGTTTTTATAGTTTATTTTTGTTAAATAAATAATTTTGTATATATTTTATTATTGCTTTTTAAATAAATGTTTACATACTATTTAAATATAGATTTTATATTAAGTAAGAAGTATGTAAATATAAGAGGATAACTCCTATGAAAAGCTTAGTTTTATTTTTATCTGTATTTTTTATTCTTATTTCATCATGTCAGCAGCAGCGTCCTAATATACTTGACCCTAATAATGTTTTAGACGGTGCTTTTGAAACAAATTATGTTACGAATGTTATAACTAATAATATTGTTATTACTTTAAATTATATTAATAGTCAAATATCTACTTTATCTTTTGAAGTTCCAAATAGTCCAATTAATGTTAAAGAAGTATTTACTGATTTTATGTATAAGTCAATTCCTAATCCTATTCCTTCAGGACCATTATCTATGTCAGTAAAATCAAAATGGAGAAAAAGACCAACTGCTCCAATATCTACTAATGATGTTTATACTGCATTTAAAGCAAAATTTGATATGTTTTTAGCTAATATAGGTTGTGAGTTAAATAAAGAGCCTGAATTGTATTTATTAGATATGGATAAGAAAAATAGAGTAGATGATATAACATTAGGCATTTGGTTTGCTGTAGATTTTGAATTAAAAGGAAAAGATGGATTTGATTTTGAAACAGAAGCATTAGGTCAATTAATGACTAATAATAAAATAACTATAATGTTTATAGGCGGATGTCAGACTGGTCAAGTTTGGAAAGATTAAAAAGTTATATTATCTTGACAAATAGTGTATTATTAATATAATTATAATATCTTAGATAAGGACTTTTTATGAAGCGAATATTTTTTGTATTATCTATTATTTCATTGATATTTTTTGTTTCCTGTGAAAAAGATAAAAAGAATATAGAAAAACAAGTTGATAAACTGCTTGAGAATGTTGATGAAAAAATAGATGAGGGCTTAAATACTGCTAATGATGCTATAGATAATGGTTTGGATAAGGCAGAAGATACTATAGAAGATGTTAAAAAGAATGCTGAAGATACTTTAAGCAAATCATTGGAAGAGGCATCGAAGTCTATAGAAGAAGCAAAAAGAAAATTTAAAAAAGTAAATTTATGAATAAAAAAATAGCTATAGTTGTCTGGAGTAAAACAGGTAATACTAGGCTTATGGCAAATGCTCTTAAAGAGGGTATAGAACTTCAAAAATGTCAAGCGGATATGTTTAAGGCTTATAATTTTGACAGAAATAAAGCTGAAGAATATTCGATAATCGCTTTAGGCTGTCCTGCCATGGGAGCTGAAACTTTGGAGGATAGTGAGTTTTTACCGATGTATAATGATATAAAGTCTGTTCTCAAGAATAAAAGAGTATTTTTCTTTGGTTCTTATAGTTGGGGTGATGGAAAATGGATGCGAGATTGGGTTGAGGACGCCAAAAATAATGATATTAATTTGTTTAGAGAACCTATTATAGCTAAAGAAAAACCTACAGATGATATATTATTAAAAATGAAGGAAGTAGGGGCTGATTTGTCAAGAGATTAAAAATTATTGGAGGAAATCTTTATGGATAAAAAAATTATTATTACTATTAGCAGAGAGTTTGGAAGCGGAGGAAGATTTATAGGAGAAGATGTTGCTAAAAAATTGGGTATTGCCTTTTATGATAAGGCTATTATAGAAATGGCTTCTGATAAAACTGGATTTTCTCCAGATTATATAAAAGAAAATGAGCAGAAATTAACTTCTCCATCTCTTTTTAATTTTGCTATATCTGGTTCTTATGCTGGTAATATGGTTTTTGGTAATGGTGAGTCTTTACAGGATACTATGTTTTTTGCTCAAAGCAATGTTATAAAAGAAATTGCTAGTAAACATTCTTGCGTTATAGTTGGAAGATGTGCTGATTATGTTTTAGAGAAATTTGATAATTGTATTAATATTTTTATACATTCAGATATGCAAAGTAAAATAAATAGAGCTGTTAATGAATATAAATTGGATAGTAATAGTGTAGAGAAGATTCTTAAAGATAGAGACAAATTAAGAGCTAAACATTATAATTATTACACTGGAAGAGTATGGGGCGATGCTAGAAATTATCATGCTTGTTTTAATAGCGATTATATAGGCTTAGAGAAAGTAGAAGACATTATAGTAGATATGGCTAAAAGTCTATAAGGATTTTACCTGCTAATGAAAATAATAGCTGATTTGCATACACATACAATAGTTAGCCAGCATGCTTTTAGTACTGTAGATGAGATTATAAATGCTGCTAAAGATAAAGGTTTTTTAGCTGTTGCTATTACTGATCATGGTCCTAAATCTAGCGATGGTGCAAAGCCTGTGCATTTTAGGTCTATGCATAATATACCTGAATATGTTAATGGTATTAGAGTACTTAGAGGTGCTGAGGCTAATATTATAGATTATGATGGAAATATTGATTTAAGAAAAAATGTTCTTGAATGTTTAGATTTTGTTATAGCTTCTTATCATGAGGATTCTATTACTCCTTCAAATATAGAGTCTCATACTAATGGATATATTGGTTTAATAAAGAATAGTTATGTTGATTGTCTTGGGCATGTAGGAAATCCTAAGTTTGCATTTGACATGGAAAAGATAATTAAACTTTGTAAAGACTATAATAAACTTATAGAGATTAATTCTGCTTCTTTTAAAGTGAGAAAGGGTAGCGATACAAATTGCAAAGAAGTGGCATTACTATGTAAGAAGTATAATTTAAATATTGTAGTTACATCAGATTCTCATTCAAAATATAATGTAGGCAATCATGAAGCTGCTTTGAATATGCTTGAAGATATTAACTTTCCAGAAGATTTAATTTTAAATGCCGATTTTGATAGGCTTATGAATTATTTAAATAGTAGAAATAGAAATTAAATATTATTTTGTAATGTTATTGATTTTTTACAGCAAGCTGACCGCATCCTGCTAAAATTTCTTGACCTTGTTTAAATCTCTCAACAACTTCTATACCATTATCTTTTAATATGGATTTGAATCTTAATATAATATCTTTATTTGGTCTTTGAAGCTCTGGTGCATGTTCTACCGGGTTCATCGGTATAATATTAACTTTGAAAGGAAACTCTTTTTTTAAGTTTACTAATCTATAAGCATCATTAACAGAATCATTAACATCTTTTATTAATACCCATTCAAAAGTAATCATTCTTTTTCCATTTTTACTGTATCTTTTAAGTATGTTGATAAGGTTTTCTATTGGATATCTTTTATTTATAGGCATTATTTTGTCGCGTACTTCATTTTTAAGTGAGTGTAAAGAAACAGCCAATCTGCAATCTAAATCTCTCTCTATTAATTGTTTTATTCCCGCAACTTCTCCAGATGTGGATATTGTTATATGCCTTATACCTAAATTAAATCCTTTATATGAATTAATAGTATCTATTGCTTTGAATAAATTTTTTGTATTAGCTAAAGGCTCACCCATACCCATAAACACTATAGAATTAACTTTTTTAGTAACTGCACGCATTAATATAAACTCAGCAAGTATTTCATCAGCAGTAAGGTTTCTAGATAGCCCCATACTTCCAGTAGCACAAAAAGCACAACCATATCCGCAGCCAACTTGTGATGATAAACAAAAAGTTACTCTGTCATTTTTACCAAGTATTACAGATTCTATTTTTTTCTTATCATATAATGATATTAATAGTTTTCTTGTACCGTATTCATCTTCTGTTATGGATTCTATTTTAGAATTATGTATAAAATAATTTTCGTCTAATAAAACTCTCAAATCTTTTGGAATATTACTCATTTCATCAAAGGATATAGCATATTTTTTATATATCCAATTTAATATTTGAGATGCATGAAACTTAGGAAAATTATTTTCAATACAGAATTTAGATAAATCCTCTTCTGATACATTCATTATAGATATTTTTTTTGGCATATAACTTAATTTTTTATTATATATTTTTTTATAGCTTATAACCTATAAGCTTATTAATCAAACTCCTCAGCAGCTTGTTTTAGGTTTACTAGGTTTTGAGCTGCTTGAAGAAGAAGATGATGATGTGCTATTTTTTCCTTTATAATCATTAACATAAAAGCCAGAACCTTTAAATATTACACCAGCATTTAAAGAAATTATTCTTTTAGCAGTTCCCTTACATATAGGACATTTAGCTTTAGGTTCAGCAGTCATAGACTGGAACTCTTCAAACTCATGTCCGCATTTTTTACATTTATATTCATAAGTAGGCATAATTTTTTATCTCCAATTAATTTAATAAAATAATTAAACTATTTTAACAAAGAAATATATATCAAAATAAAAATCTGTCAAGTAATTTAATTTAGTTTAGAATAACTATAAGCAATATTCGCAGCTACACGGCAATTATTATAAACTAATTCTTTATTAGCTTTAAGGCTCTTGTTTTCTGTTACACTATGAAGCTTAGCCAATATAAAAGGAGTTACTTTCTTACCAGATATATTTTTATCTTTTGCTTCTTTTACAGTATCTTCTATTACTTTGTCTATATAGCTTTTATCCATTTCATATTCTTCTGGTATAGGGTTACATACAACAACCCCTCCGTTTAATCCTAAAGACCATTTTGTGTGAAGAATATTTGCTATATCTTCTATAGTATCTATTTTATAATCCACATCAAAACCGCTGTCTCTTGTATAAAAATTAGGGAATTTAGAAGTCTTATAACCAAGTACAGGAACCCCAAAAGTTTCAAGATATTCTAAAGTAAGCCCTAAATCTAATATTGATTTAGCACCAGCACATACTACAGCAACATTTGTTTTAGCAAGTTCCTGCAAATCTGCAGATATATCAAAAGTATCTTGTGCATATCTATGAACTCCTCCAATTCCTCCTGTGGCAAATACTTTTATTCCAGCAAGAGAAGAAGCTATCATAGTTGTAGTTACGGTTGTAGCACCATCTTTTTTTAAAGCAAGTATTGCAGGTAAATCTCTCCTGCTTGCTTTTGTAATATCTTTGGTACTTCCCATATATTCAAGTTCGTCTTTGTTTAGACCTATTTTTATTTTGCCTTTTATTATGGCAATAGTAGCAGGTACGGCATTATTTTCTCTGATTATCTTTTCGCAATTTAATGCACTTTCTATGTTTTCAGGATAAGGCATACCATGTGATATTATTGTACTTTCTAATGCAACTACTGCTTTTTTTTCATCTAATGCAGTTTTTACTTCTTCACTAATATCTAAAAAATTATTTAATCTATTCATTTTTTAATCCTATCTATTTCCAGAAATATTTAAGAAATATCCAAGTTGCAATCCTATATCTAATGAACTTATAGATTCTTTTGCTACTCTAACATTACTCAAATAATCACTATTATTAAACTTTAGAGCAAAATCGTAATTAACATATACTCCTATAAGAAGATAATTTAATATATGGAAATCTAAAGAAACTTTCACATATGGTATTAAAGCATTGTCAAAAATGTCAGTTATGTCGCCTCTGTCAAGATAGTATTTTCCGCTATATCCTAATGGGTTAGAATAATTATCTTCTATACGATAGGAACCGCTAATAGGTATTTTTACACCGCCTCCGGCTGATAAAGACATGAAAAAGAAATGGAATTTAAACATTCCTCCAACCATAAAACTATCAAATTGATAATTTTCAGTTGCTCTGCTTCCATTTATATCATATTTCAAAGCATAACCATCATGATAATATCCAAGGTCTGCAAGTATTGATATTGCTGTATTGTCAGTTATATTATTTTTTATTCCAACCAAAAAAGAATATCCCATATCAAAATCTCTAAAACTTGATGGTAATATTGAAGATGAATCAGCAACAGCACCACTCATAGCAAATTGACCTACAAAACCTAAACTTACATCAACAGCAGTAAGATTATAATAGGATATTGAACCAATTAATAATACAAATAAAAATACTTTTTTCATTCTTTATCTCCCATAAATAGTGTAATATAACTATTTAAAAAGTCAAGCAAATAGTAAAATGATAAATAAAATTATGTAAATGAAATTATAATAAAATATAAACTCTCTTTTTTTTATTATAGATAAAATTATATTGTATATTGCATTAAATAATATTATAGCAATGAATAACTTTGTATTATCTTTTATTATTAAAAATAAAGAAAATATAATAATAAATATATTTGATATTATATAGCAAACATATTCGTATTTATCTAGCTTTTTATCTGCTCTAAACAGGAAAATTGTTTTTATAAATATAATTAAAAATAATACATATAAATAAAAAAATAATTTATGAGATAATAATATATTGTTTTTTAAGTTTAGTATTATTAATGATAGAGAGCTTATTGATATGAATATACTTATAGTTCTTGATAGTGTTATTGATAATTTAGTGTTTTGCATTTTATTATATAGAAGATAAGCTAAATATATTATAGAAGAGTTTAAGATAATAAATATAGTATATAATATTTTTAAGTTAAGCATATTGTTTTGTACTAAAAATATAGTAAGGCGTTTTATATCTAATTGATTATTTAATTTAAGTAAAGCAAATATTGATGCCAAGATAACAAATAATACAAAATATAATAAAAATGCCCATATAACAATTTCAGCTATCATAGTATAGAAGTCGTATAAATGAGATAATTGTTTTATATCATATTTAATATATGAAAGAGCCAATGCAAAAATAATAAGCATATTAGCAGAGAATATATGAATTAATAATTTTATATATTCTTTTGATATATTTGTTTTTATTAATAGTTCATATGGCAAGCTATATAAATAAATTGATATTATAAATATTATTGCTGCTGTTATAATTATAGATTTTAAGCATATTTTGTTGATTGAAAATAAAATATTAAGTATAAAAAAACTAATAGGTATTAAAGAAGAAAATAATATTTTTAATAGGAATACAAATTCTGTATTAAAAAATATTTCCAAATTAGATAAATTATTTGTAAGTTTATAAATATCTATTGTAACAAATGGTACTATATAAATAATAGAAATTATTAGAATAAAACTAATAGCTATTATAATGTCTTTTATATTATTTTTTGATATATTTATTTTTTGCATTAATAATTCCTAATTAATTAGTGATTATAAATCTTTTATTATACGATGTCAATAAATTATATACTTAATAATTATGTAAAAATATGCTTGATTTTTCATTTTTGTATAATTATACTTTAAATATTATGCAATTTGTTTTGGAGGTGACAATATGAAAGTTGCCGTTATTGGTGATTTGCATGGTAAGCCTTGCTGGAAACATTTATTAAAAGATAATAATTTTGATAAGATAGTTTTTTTGGGTGATTATAGCGATGATAGCTGGGTTACTTTTACAGATAAAGAAATTGCTGATAATTTAAAAGATGTGATAGAGTTTAAAAGAGATAATAATTCCAAAGTTGAGCTTCTTATAGGAAATCATGATTTTCAATATATAGTAGGATATCCTACAGCAAGCAGATATAGAAAAAGCTATGCTTGTGAACTTAATAAAATTTTTAATGATAATAAAGATATATTTAATGTGGTTTATGTATTAAAAGATTATGTATTTACTCATGCTGGAATTACAAATGGCTGGATTAATTATATAAAGAAAAAATATGATATTAAAGATTTTACTGATATAGCCAAAAACATTAATATGGTTTATTCAAAGTGCAAAGAAGATTGTAATATTGCCTCATATAGAAGGGGAGGAATGAGTATGTTTGCTGGTATACTATGGGCAGATATTCATGATTTAAAAGAAGATGGCTGTTTTGATTATAATCAGGTTGTAGGGCATAATAGAGTAAAAGTAAATACTATTATAGAAAAAAATAATCATAAGATTTATATGTGCGACCATTTTGATAGTGATGATAATCATTTAATTGTATTAGATGTTTAATATAAAAATATATAATTTTTTTATTAATTTCTCATAAAAACATTAATTCTATATTTGTTATAGTATTTTTTTAATAATGTAAAATTAATTATATCCGAATAGTTATGTAGTAATATTTTAATATGGGTTTAAATATGCGATATATAGCTATTTTAATGGCTTTTACATTAAGTTTAAATATTAATGCTGCCCAAAGCGTTTATAATATATTTGCAGATACTAATAATATATATTCTAGCAGTCTTAATAATACAACTAATAGCTTTAGTTTAAATAATTCTGGAAGTTTATCTTATAGCAGAAAAGATATATCAAGCTTATTTTCAAAAGATATAATGAATAAAGTTAATTATTCCGGAGTAACTTATAGCAGAGATATAAAGTATATGCAAGGAGCAAATGCCGGTGTTGGAGTTTTGTTTCCAAATATAAAATCTTTTGTAAAGATAGAAAATAAAGGTTATTCATTTTTTGATAATTTTTTAGTAAATAGTTTTACAATAGAGTTTTATCTAAATCCTTATAAGATAAGAATGAACTCAAAGGTTTTATCAAAGACATCTATATATCAAGATGGTGATACTAGCAAATATGCAGGTATTAGAGCTAATATAATAGACGGACGTTTAGTTTGGCAGTTTAATAATTTGTTTATGTATAATGGTAAATATACTAATGTTACTTTGTCTGAGGGTGAATATTTAAAAGAAAATGAGTGGAGACATCATAGCATTAGTTTTGATTCTAAAACCGGAAAATTGGTAAAATATATAGATGGGCTTGAAGACCAAGTTATTTATTTAACTAGTACAGGAGATAGAATGGGCTCTCCATATGTATTAGATATAAGTAATATTAGTATTGCTCCTATATATTTAGGACAGGGTTTTATAGGCGGCATGGACGGATTTTATTTTAGTCCAGATTATAAAAGAGATTTTAACTTGGAAAAATATTTGCCAAGCGGTGAAGTATTAAGCAAAGTAATGCAATTTAATAGCGATAATATTTTTATAGATGAGATAAATTATATAGCAAAAACTACTAATGCTACAGGCGTATATGTTTATTATAGAACTTCTAATGAATATTTTTCTGAAGAAGACAGCAATATAGAATGGACACTTTTAGATTCAACTAATAATATTATAATGAGTCCTAAAACTAAATATATTCAAGTTAAGGCATTATTAGAAAGTGATTCATCTATGGAATATACTCCTTCATTAAATAAAGTTGAGATAGTTTATCATGAAGGAAGAACTCCTCAGGCACCTACTAATTTAAAGGCTATTGTTGCTAATAATTCTATAGTTTTAAATTGGGAAGGAAGTCATGAAAATGTAACTGGATATAAAATATATTACGGTACTAAATCTGGAATATATAATGATTATAATCCTATTATAGTTAATGGCAATCAAACTGAGTATGTTATTAATAATTTAGAATATGGAAAGCTTTACTACTTTAGAGTAACAACTATAGGTGGTGAAGGAGGAGATATAGAAAGTGAATTTTCTAGTGAAGTTTATGCTAGACCTTTTCACTAATATATAATTTAAGGAGAAATACTGTGTCTATCAATACTAAAGCTACAAAGTTGAGTAATCTTGCCGAAGAATTATTGAAGAAAGGAATTAATACTGAAGCAGTTGAGGCATTGAAAAGAAGTATTAGATTAAGTAATGGCGAAGATATGAAGTCTTATTTAAAGATAGCTATTACTTTGTTTAATAATGGTGATTATGAACATGCTAAAGTTTTCTTAAATACTTTCTTAGAATATTGGATGGCAGCTGAGGCTTATTTTATATTAGGCTCTATTTCCAAAAAAGAATGCAAGTTACAAGAGGCTTTTGAACATTATAAAAAGGGTGTTGCTTTATATAATGGAAATGACCTTGTTCCTTATTATGAGTTTTTATCTTTATGTAGTGTTTTAAAAGAAGAAGATAAGGGAATAGATACAGCTAAATATATATTAAAGATAGACAATAGAGATAGAATAGCTTTGGTATTTTTGGCTAATTATTTCTTTGCTAATAATAAATACAAAGAAGCTATGAAATTTTATGAGGTTTTAGTTGATAATAATTTAGCAGATTATAATGATTATCATTATTATGGAGTTTGTTTGCATGAGCTAAAAGATTATAAGAGGGCAGAAAACATGTATTTACAGGCTTTAGAAATGTATCCTGCTGACAGCCCTGAAACTATAGCTTTGAAAAATTTAAGAAATAGAAAATTAGAAGATAATTACCCTAATATAGAAAAGAGCAAAAAAGAATATTTAGAGAATATAAAACATTCTCCAAAATCAAGCGATTATTTCCATTTAGGAAACATTGAATTTATTAATGGTAATTATGATAAAGCTTCAGAGTTTTACTCTAAAGCTAAAGAAATTTATTTAGACAAAGTATGTGTTTGATTTATATATATAAAAGCCCTATAGATTGATTGTAAAAAAAATCTATAGGGCTTGTTTATTTATTTTTTCTTTTACTATTTATTTTCCAGTGCAAAATCCAGAATATTTCTCCACAAACTTAACAGGATTATAAGATAATTTAGCCTTTCTAAGTCCCAAATCTCCAACATCTTGCTCTCTGTTTACAAACTTATATCCATCTCTTTTATTGTTTTCTAAAAATAGTCTGTTTATAGCCTGATAACTTCCTTTATAATCTCTATCTCCTCTTTCAGAATGCACAACTATAGTATCTCTCATAGTAAAATCTGCTATAGTGTATGCTACGATTTTTTTATTTATATATATAGCTCCTCCAGTGATTCCGTCAATTTTTTTCCAATTATTTATAAGACTATTTATCATCATAATATCTGCCTCAGCACGAACTTCATGTGTTAATAATTTATTTTTATCAAAAGCTTCGCATTCTGTTTTTATTTCTTCGTTATTGTTTTGCATTTCATTTATTTCCCACTTCTTTTCAAACTCAAATATATCCTTAATCATCTCTTCATTTTCTATATCTATGTTTTTATATTCAAAATCATTTTTTATAAATTGATTATATAAGTTTTTTTTGTTATGAAATTTTTTTCCGCTTAAATTAATTAATTCATCAACATCATATAAATATTCCCATTCATCTCTCACTTCTTTTACGCTTATTTTAGTATATTTATCCCAAAATAAAGCTAACTCTTTAGGTATTCTAATTATAGATTCTTTTGATATTTCACAAGGACTCATATCATTACAAAAATTAGTATTAAACCAATCTCCAACAGGAGCCCAATATATTGTATAAGGCGAGCGTTGTCTAATCCATACTAGTTTTTCTGTAAAAGCCCATTCTAGCATATATATATCTTTAAGACCAAAAAGGTTCATAAAAGTATAATCAGCAGATTGTTCTGGCGTGATAGAAAAATATTTATTATATAATTTTTGTTTATCTAAACTTATAGGTTCAAATTCAAGCATAACTGTATTTCCTTTATAAATAATACAAGAGTAAATAAGAATTATTGTATACTAAAAAATCTTTTACTAATTTACAGAATAGCATAAAAGAATAATTATTTTTTTCTTTTTAAGTCTATTTGTCTTTGTATTTCTTTTAAGTTTCTTACCTTTATTGTATTAGTATGTACATCAATTTTACCGGATTTAATCAAGTTGTTTAATACTTTCTGTACATCATTAACATTGATACCGCACCAATTAGCTATATCAGCTATAGTAGCATTTAATTCTTGAGGGTCATAATAATGGTCTCTTGGTATATTTTGAAGTTCAGCTAATAATAATAGACAATCATAAACTCTTAAATCAGTTTCAGGCAATTGAAGTATTAATAATCTTCTCTTTGCATCAAATATTCTTTTGGCAAGCATTTTAGATAATTTTAATGCCATAGCTGTATTATTTCCCAATATTGTTTGGAAGTTTTCTTTTGTTAGTTCAAGCAGTGTAGTAGGTTCATTTGCTATAGCAGAAGCACTTCTTGTTGTACCTTCAAGTATAGCCATCTCTCCAAAGAAATCTCCTGGATAAACTATATCTAATAATTTTTCTACATCTTTTATTACTTTGGTTATTTTTACAGAGCCGCTTTGAACCATGTAAAATTTATTACCTGTTTCATATTCCAAAAATATTATATCATCAGCTTCATATTTTTTTGTATGTGAATATATATTATCCATTTTTTATCCTTAATTAAGTTTTTGTATACTGTCATTAGCCTCTTGTGATAAACTATCCATTGGAGGTATAGACATAACTTTTTGATAATATGCTTTTGCCTTATTTTTATCCCCAATACTAGCAAAGCTTTTACCTAAATATAATATTGCCTCTTTTACATTTTTTGATTTTGGATATGTTTTTATTGCTGATAATAAAACCTTAGAAGCATTATCATATTTATTAATATAATAATAAGCTTTCCCCATATAAAATATAGAGTTTTCAGCCACATCTTTATCTTCATTTTTTATAAGAGCATTAAATGATTTTATAGCGTTCACATAATCGCCTCTCTCATAAAACTCTAAAGCTCTATCATAATCTTTATTGTTAATAGAACTATTTTCTATAGATGTGCTTGGCTTAGTTATTATAGTTGGTTCTTCTGTTGTGCTGTCTTCTAATGGAGCTATATTACTATCATCTGTTATATTTAATAAGCCTTTACATTCTTTTATTCTTTGCTCTACAGTATGATAAAATACAGAATCCTCATCAGCAGATTGTATATATCTTTTATAGGCATATAGTGCATTTTTATATTTTTTAGCTTTGAAATAAAACTCACCAATATTATATAATCCCTCTAATGGTGAAGGACCTTCTTCATCTATTGTGTTTTCTACTAATATTCCTACTTTTCTGTTTATTCTTCTTAATTGATTTGAAAATACTTTAAGCATTTTTATGATTATTGGCTTATTTTTTGAAACTAAACTTTCAAATTCGCTATATGTTAAAATAATAATAACGCAATCCGTTAAACATTGAACAGTATCTTCTTGAGGATAAGTACCTAGTATACTTTTTACGCCAAAAAACTCACCTACATTTATTAATTCTCTAGTTTCATGCCCTGTCTCTTCTGATAAAAATATACTCTGGGCTTGACCCTGTTTTAGAATATAAACTCTATCAGAATTATCTCCAGCAAAATATACTATAGACCCTGCTTTATATACTCTTGTTTGCATTATTGTTTCCTTAAAATATTTTGGATATTTCTTATTACTAAAGTTAATTTTATCACTAATAAACCTTTTTTCAAGTTATTTTTTAGTATTTTTGGTTATATATAAAATAGCTATATTTTATAAGTTTTTTATTTTATATATAGTAATATTTTTGACAAACTTAAAATCTTTAGTTTATATCAGTTTTGTTGTAAAACTCAGATATACTGCCGTTTTTTATATGTTCGTCCATCAATATATTTACTATCTCATCGGCACGGTTGTTTTCTTTGTTTGATGAGTGTCCTTTCACTTTTATAAACTCAATACTATGTTTTTTTGATAGTTCTATTAATTTTAGCCAATAGTCTTTATTTTCAACAGGCTTTTTATCACTTTTAATCCAATTATTTTTTTGCCAAGAATAAATCCAGCTATTCATTCCATTAACTAAATAAGCACTATCACTATATAATTTTATATTATGAGAATGTTTAAGTCTTTCAAGAGCCTTAATTGCAGCCTGCATCTCCATTTTATTGTTTGTTGTATGCTCTTCGCTTTCGCCTATTTCTAGCCTTAAATTATGTTTCTCACTAAGTAATATAGCTCCCCAAGCTCCTATACCTGGGTTTCCTCTGCAGCCGCCGTCTGTGTAGATTATGATATTGTCTTTTTGCATAAATTTAAGATTCTAATAATGAAACTATCTTTTCTTTTATAGCTTTTACTAATTCTTCTTTAGTTTTATATTTTTCTTTTGATACTGTAAATCCTGAAGCTTTAGGGTGTCCGCCGCCTCCAAATGATTCTGCTATCTCTCTTATGTCTTTTTTACATCTGCTTCTTATACTTACTCTGAAATTATAATCGCTTTCATGTACTATAAAACCTATTAATACATCTTGCATTTGTATAAGAGTGTCAGATGCACTTACGCTAATATCTTTTAAATTATGTCCGTTAATCTCTTCTTTTAAGCATAAATAACCAATCTTTTTATCTTCATCTATTACCATCTCATTATACATATAAACTAAGGCTTCTACATCTGTTTTTGAATATCTCTTTCTTACAACATTACCTAAACTTTCTATATTAACTTTTTTAGTACATCATCTTTGAAGCAAAAAGCAATGTTCTCTCTGTAGTGTTGCTAAAAACAAACCCGCCTGTATCTGTTGAAAGACCGCAATAGAGTAGGGTAGCTATAGTAGAATCCATGTTTTTAAGATATGATGAAAATATGTCAAATATTATCTCGCAAGTAGCAGCAGCTTTAATATCATCATAAAACATGGTAACGCCATTAATATTTCTTACTTTATGATGGTCTATAAATATTACTTCATTATATTCGCTAGTGATATCGGCAATCCAACCAATTCTTTCTATATCTCCAGAATCAAGTATTATAAGCACATCTTTTTTAGGCAAATTATTTTCATTAACTTCAAAAATAACTTTATCTATATTGAGTACATTTTTTAATTCTTTAGGCATCTTATCTGTATTAACAACATAAGATTTCTTTTTAAATACTTTTTTTATAAGCAGTGATAAGGCAAGTCCTGAACATATACAATCCCCATCAGGATTTCTATGACCTGTAATTGTTATGTTTTTAGCATTTGATATTCTTTTTAATATATCTTTTTTTGTAGTTGTTATTTTTTTTCTATCTGTCTTGGATTTGATAGGCATTTTTACTCCGATATTTTTTTATTCTTCTTCTTGACTATCTTCTTTTATGTCTAAGCTTCTTATTTCGCTTAATACTTTATTGGTTTCCATTAATGTTTTATCATAATAGAAAGTAAGATTAGGAACATATCTTATAGTAAGCTGTTTTCTTAAATAAGAGAATATAACTCCCTTAGCACTATTAAGCCCGTTTAATACCTCATTTTGTTTACTAGGGTCTAAACATACAAAATATACTTTAGCCTCTTTCAAGTCTTTTGCTGTATCAATACGAGTTATAGTAACCAAGTTGTTTTTTATACGAGGGTCTTCTATCTCTCTTAAAAGAATAGTTGATAGTATTTGTTTTATATTTTCATTAACTCTAAGTATTCTGTGTGATGACATATATTTTACTGCACTATTGAATTATTTACTTTATTTGTCAAACTATCAAGTTCATTTTCCAAAAATACTTTATCTATATCCACTAATATAATCATCTGTTCATTAGCTTTTACTAGACCATTGATGTATCTGCTGTCTATTCCAGAGTGTATATCTATTTCAGATTGTATATTTTCATTATTGATAGTAAGTACATCAGAAACGGAATCAACTACGAGTCCATATTTTTTATTTCCTATAGCAACTACAACTATTACGCAATTTTCTGGGTCCATTGGTTTATCAAAATGAAATCTAGATCTTAAATCTATTACTAATATGATAGTACCTCTTAAATTTATAATTCCTTTAAAATATTCAGGAGAGTTAGGTATTGGAGTAGGAGCCATAAAACTTAAAATCTCTTGAACTTTAAGAATATCCATACCATATAATTCATTATTTATTTTAAATACAAGTATTTGATTTGATGTAGCGCTGCTCATATTAACTCCTTAAAAATGTACGTCAAAATTATAATATATAACTGTTATAAGTCAAGTACATTTATTTTATTTGGCGGTTTATGTAAATAATAAAAAAGATATTGATATATTCATTTTTAAATGTATAATAAAAATATGGAAGTTAACATATTTTTAGAAAATTTAAAAACAAAAATATATGGAAGAAACTTAAAAATATTTGAATCTTTAGAAAGTACAAATACTAAAATGATAGAAGATTTAAATAATGGTATTAAGTTAGAAGAGGGCAGTGTATACATTGCTTTAAAACAAACAGCTGGAAAAGGTACGCATGGAAATAAATGGGTATCTAATAATGATTTAGGTTTATGGTTTAGTGTATTAGTATATACTCCGTTTAAAAAAGAGGCATTAAGTTTTCTTCCTGGCATTGCTTTAAGTAAATGCTTAAGAGAAAAATATAATGTAAATGCTCATGTAAAATGGCCTAATGATGTTTTGGTAAAAAATAGAAAAATATCAGGAACACTTATTCAGGTTACTCCTATAGAAAATAGAAATGCCTGCATAATTGGAACGGGTGTTAATTTATACCATACAAAAGAGGATTTTCCGTCAGATATAGAGCATAAGGCAACTTCTTTTTATATGGAAACTAATTTAAAAGTAGAATTATCTGAGTTTTATAAAGAACTTATTACATGCTTTGAGGAAGTATATACAAGCGAAAAAAAATTATCAGAATATTTTAGAGAATACAGCAATATGATAGGCAGAGTTATAAAGGCAAAAAAAGATGATGAGGAAATTACTGCCTTAGTTAAAGATATTACTGAAGAAGGATACTTAATAGTTGAAGTTAATAAAAAAGAAGAAACTTGGATATCAAGAGCTTCTTTGGATATAGATACTAATTATTAAAAAAATGGAAGTGTAAATTATGAGAAAACCTATACCGTATAAAAAACCAGAAGAAAAAAAGAAAATAAATAAAAAGAATATTGTACTCTTTATATTGTTTGAGATAATAATAATAATACTTGCTATTGTAACTACTGCTATTATATCATTGCTATTTGCTATTACTCCATATATAAGTGCTGCTATTAGTGCTTTAATACTTATTTTATTTACTATTTTTATATCTAAAGAGTTTTTATTAAAAATTAAGTAGATAATATGTAAAAAAATGTCCTTGACAAATCAAACATATATATTAATATTATAATGAGAGGTATTTAAAAGTGGTTGAAGCAAAAATACTTAATTTGGCTATAACAGATAAATATTTCGTTGTAATGTTAAAGCCAGAAAATACTGAAAAAGTTATTCCTATATCTATAGCTACCTTAGAAGCTCAATCTATTATGACTAGTCTTATAGGCTATAAAAAAGAAAGACCTCTAACTCATGACCTTATTAATAAAATATTTAATACTTGTAATATCAAATTAGTTAATGTAATTATAGACAATATACATATGGATACTTATTTTGCTAAACTTGTTATTGAATATGATAAGAACAATGTTTTTATAGATTCCAGACCTTCTGATGCTATAGCATTAGCTTTAGAGTTTAAATGTCCTATTTATGTAGAAGAGCATGTTATAGAAAAAGCTGGCATTATACTTGAAAATGGCGAAGAGGCTTCTGCTGTTCCTTTTGTGTATCAGAGATTTGATAATGAGGAAGAGGTTTCTGAGTCAGAAGAAAATAATGCTGTAAATAATAATAATAATAATGTCAAAACTAAAGAAGAGATACAGAGATTGTTGGATCAGGCTATAAAAGAAGAAAGATATGAAGATGCTGCTAAATATAGAGATGAATTAGACAAACTTAATTAATTAAATTATTTATTAGCTAATAGGGTTTATAAAAAATGAAAAAATATGTAATAATATTATTGTTTATTGTTTCTCTAATAGTATATTCTAAGCCTTCAGATAAGATAAAATTTGATGAAACCGAATTAACACCATTAGAAAAAGAGTTCTTTACAAAAATAGATAATGGCGATACAAATGATATAGAGTTATATTATGACGGTTTTATTATAGCTTCTGGAATCACAGATGAAGATGAGTTTAAGTTTTATAGAGAGAAATTAGATGATATTAGAAAGATGGCAAAAGATGAGCTTTCTCAGTACGTAGATGAGGGGGCTTATGATTTTGGAAATAGACTTTTGCTATGGATATATGATAAAGGAATATTAAAAAAATATTTTGAAACTTCTACTTTATTTCAGGATATGATTTCTAAAGGAGAATATAATTGTTTAAGTTCTTCTATACTTTATTATCTTCTTTATAGCGAGTTTGGTTATGAGGTTAAAGGAGTATTAACTTCTAGTCATGCTTTTTGTACCGTTTATACAGAGAAAGGTCCTATTGATGTAGAAACTACTGTAGCAAAAGGCTTTAATCCTGGTACTAAAGAAATAAGAAATACAGGAACTTCTACTATAGTTACTTTTGTGCCTAAACAAAATTATAATAATAGAAATGATGCTGATATTCTCACTTTAATAGCAACATTATATCCTAATTCTATTTCATTAAGAAAAATTGAAAATGATTTGGATAAGCAATTAACTATGGCTAAAAAGGCTTATTATTTATCTCCATATACTGAGATGTATAATGAAAACTTAGTTAATGCTTATAATAGAGCAGCATTAGATGCTTTAAAAACTAAAGATTATGAAAAGTCATACACATATCTTAAAGAAGCATATGAGTTTAACCCTAACAATACTATGACTAAAAAAAATACAGAGCATTATTATAACACTATAGGTGCTGGTTATTTAAATAAAAAAGATTTCCCTTCTGCTATAAATATATATAAACAAGGCATAGAAGACTTGGGAGAAAATACTACTGTTTTAAAAAGAAATCTTAAAGTATCATATTATAATTATGCTGTTACTGAGTATAATAGCAAAAGATATAATAATGCTAATACTATATTAGAAGAAGCTTTAAAAATATTTCCTAAGGACGCTGATTTTACAAGACTTCTTAGGTCTATACCTAAATAATTATTATGAGATTAATTATTATTTTATTTGTTTTTTTTAATTATACATTTTCTCTACGCACAAGAAAATTATAATCTAAATAAAACTTTTAGAATAATAAGAAAGTTTGATAATTTGCTCTCATCAGACAATAAAGAATATGTTTTTTATATAGATGCTTCTTATTTGTTTTCGCCTGAGGGTAAATCAATATACAGCAATAATATTTACATGGCTAAAAAAGCTTTAGAAAATAATTCTAATGATATAGTTTATAGCGGGGTGATAAAATCTAGTACTCCGCCAGAAAATTATGTATATTTACTTCTTCATAAAAGACTCTATGATTATATATCAAAAAACAAATCTAGCTATATAGATGAATTAATGCAAACTGATTTGCAAACATTTTATGATAATATAAGAGAGTATATTATAAAAGAAGAAATATATACCGGCAATTTTAAGTATATAAGATTTTTAACAAAAACAAAATACAAATACTATACAGGTAAAGATTAAATATTAAATAATTTTTTTACTTCTAGAGTATTATATTTTGCAGTGCCTCCCTTTAACTGCACCATTTGTTCAGAAACAGTTGAGGCAAAATCAAGTACCTTTCTTATATCTAAATTATTTAAAATAGCGTAGCTTAAAGCAGCAGCAAACGAATCGCCAGCTCCAACAGTATCAACTACTTTTACTTTATTTGATGCTCTAAATATATATTCACCCTCATAAAGTACAGAAGCTCCCTCGGCACCAAGTGTTAAAAATATATATTCAATATTGAAATCTTTGTTTATTGCTTTTAAAAGCTTTTCATTATCATTTTCTAATGACGGATAGAATATGTTTTTTATAGTATAAAGTTCATCATCATTTATTTTTAATATATTAATAAACTCTAATGCTTCTTTTATCTTTTCTTTTGTATAATAAGTTTTTCTAAAAGTTACATCGCATATTTTGTATTTAGAATTAATATTATTATATATTTTCTTTATAGTATTATATGAACATTCATTTCTTTGAGATAGAATATTGAAATAAAATAAATCATATTTTTCTTTTAATGCATTTTCTATCTTTTCATTATATTCTATATTATCCCAAGCAGCATTTTCATGAATGATGTAATCAGGAACTTTTTTTTCATTAAGAAATACAGTTGCTTTTCCTGTATTATAATTATTGTTTATTTGTATTAGAGAAGAATCAATATTTTCTTTTTTTATAAAATCCATAGCATTATTAGCTAATTCATCATTACCTAATGATGTTATAAACTTTAATTTGTCATCATTATTCAAAAGTCTAGATAACTGAATTGAATAATTAAAAGGTGCTCCTCCTATAACAGATACATCGTTATACACATCATATAAAAGTTCTCCAAATGTAAGTACATTAAACATTTTATATCTCTCCTTAAAAAAATTATTTATTAGTGTCTCTATTAGGAGCTTTAAGGTTGAGGCGTATTATCTCTTCATTCGATATTGTACTTCCGGCTTCTGGGCTATAATCATAAATATATCCTTCCCCCTGAACAACTATTTTAGCATTATTATTAGAAACTATATAAGATATATTATTTAAAGCATCTCTTAATGAAAGACCATATATATTAGGCATAATATTATTAGTATAAATAATGTTATCTTTTGGTATTAAAGATAAAAATTCATTAGTGTTTATAGTGTGTATTTCTCCGTCAACAAGTCCTAAATACGGAATAATCTGATTAGCAACCTGAGCAAAAAGCGGAGCAGCCACTCTTCCAGCAGCTAAGCCTCCAGAACCTTTAGGGTCATCTAATAAAACTAATATAGAAACCTTAGGGTCTTCCAAAGGAAATCCGCCTATAAATATAGATTGATAATATTTTTCAGCTCTATCTGCAGAACCAGCTCTATATACTTCAGTGATAGCAGTACCTGTTTTACCAACAACATCTATATTAAGCAAATTAGCCCTGCTTCCTGTAGAACCAGATTCAACACCTTTTCTAAGCAAAAGTCTTGCTATTTGTGAATACTGCTCATCTATTATTCTTTCTTTTTTTAGGTTGTTTGTTAATATTAATTTGTTTTTGCCGTCATAAATAGAATCTACAACATGCATTTGAACTTTATATCCGCCGTTTAAAAGAGGCAAATACGAAGAAGCTATCTGCATAGGTGTTACACTCAAATCATAACCTATTGCTAAATAACCGCGAGAAAATCTGTGCCAATCTTTTAAATCATGATATATTCCAGTCCATTCATTTTTATATTTACCCATTACATCTGTAGCATCGCCGAACCCAAATCTTTTTAAATATTCATATAGGAATTTTTTATCAACTCTCTCAGCAACAGTAACAACAGCATAATTGCAGCTATATTTCAATATATCATTAAAAGCTATTTTTCCATGTGGATAATCACAGTGTATGCGTGTTTGTTTACTATAATCATAATAACCATTACAATAAAAAAGTTCATCGCTATTAACAACTCCCTCTTCTAAAGCAGCAAGTTCTACAAATATTTTCATTGTAGAGCCTGGATAAATAGTGCTCATTATACTTCTATCTAATCTTTCATTATTCACATATATAAAAGGGTTGTTAGGGTCAAAAGAGGGGTATGAATAATTTGCTATAATAGAACCAGTATTTACATCAGATACTATAAAAGTAACAGATTGAGGGGACTTTTCTGCTACAGTTTTTAATACTTCATTTCTTACTATAGTTTGTATATCTCTGTCAAGAGTTAATACTAAATCCTTTGATTGTCCATTTACAGATGATAATACATTTTGATAAGTAGCTTCTAATCCTGCATAACCTTCTGTCTCAGATTTGTTCATATATCCTATAACATGGGCAAATATATCACCATATGGATAAAATCTTTTATAGCTTTCATCTCCATAAATACTTTTTATATTATACTTGTTTTTTACTTCTTTTATTTTATTGTAAACATCTAAGCTTATATTTTGTGCTAATCTTATGGTTCTTCTTTTGTTTTTTAATAGTTCAGCAAATCTTTCTTTTGTAATTCCTAGTAATCTTAATATCTCATCATATCCTTCATTTACATTAACGCCTTCTTTACCATCTAGTTCTGCTACAGAGTGAGTATCTATATATATAGTGTAAGCTGGTATATTGATTGTAAGAGGACGCATTTTAGAGTCATAAATAGTTCCTCTTGGTCTATATAGGTCATCTAGTACTTGAGTTGATTTTCTTTCTTTGATAGTTAGTACATAGAGCTTTTGAGTAAGCATAAGTACGATAACTAAGAAGAATATGGCAAAAATATATATTTTTTTCATTATATTAACAAAAATTAGAAAAATGAGGCGGCGAACGGATTCGAACCGATGAATAAGAGTTTTGCAGACTCCTGCCTTACCACTTGGCTACACCGCCATATATTTTGATTGTTATAGTATATAATAAATAAATTAAAAAGTCAATAGATATATAAAAATCTTTTAATATTATATTTACATAATGTTGTTATCATATTAAATACTTATGCTTTTACTATATTTTTATATTGATAATTTTACAGTAAATGTTATAATTATTTGAATATATTTCTATAAGGATAAAATTCTATGGCTGTAAAAAAGAATAATAATGATAATACCGAAGAGAGGAAATATTCCACACTAACAAAAGATATTCTAAAAAGAGTTGATCATATTTCTATAGAAAATGAATTAAAAGAATCATATTTGAATTATGCTATGAGTGTTATAGTGTCAAGGGCTTTGCCAGATGTAAGAGATGGACTTAAGCCTGTGCATAGAAGAATACTTTATGCGATGTATGATGCTAATTTAACACATGATAAGCCATACAAAAAGTCGGCTGCTACGGTTGGTGAAGTGTTGGCACGCTATCACCCGCACGGAGATGCTGCTGTTTACGGCACTATGGTGAGAATGGCACAAGACTTTTCTATGCGTTATTTACTTGTAGACGGACAGGGTAACTTTGGTTCTGTGGACGATGACCCTCCTGCTGCTATGCGTTATACTGAAGCGAGAATGACTAAATTCGCAGAAGAAATGCTTAATGACATAGAAAAAGAAACTGTTAAATTTGTACCAAACTTCGATGATTCAAGAACAGAGCCTTCTGTGCTTCCTGCAACAGTGCCTCAGCTTTTAGTTAATGGAAGTATGGGTATTGCTATTGGTATGGCTACTAATATGCCTCCTCATAACTTAAAAGAGGTTGTTAATGCTATTGTTTATTATATAGACCATCAAGATGCTGAAATTAAAGATTTAATGCGTTATATACAAGGTCCTGATTTCCCTACTGCTGGAATTATATATGGTAAAGAGGGCATTAAAGAGGCTTATACTACTGGTAAGGGAAGAATAAAATTAAGAGCTAGGCTTGAAATAGAAGAGACAAAAAAAGACAGAGAGGCTATTGTTGTAAAAGAGCTTCCTTATGGTGTTGTAAAGACTAATTTGCATGAAAAGATTGCTGAGTTAGTTAAACAAGGTAAAATTGAGGGTGTTGCTGATATTAGAGATGAGTCAAGCAATAGGTCTGGTATTAGGCTTATAATAGAGCTTAAAAAGGGTGTTGCTACTCAGATTGTTTTAAATCAATTATGGAAACATACTGATTTAGAAATTACTTTTGGTATAATTAATCTTGCTTTGGTTAATGGCGAGCCTAAAGTATTAAACTTAAAAGAGCTTATAAAATATTTTGTTGATCATAGAGTTGAAGTAATAACAAAAAGAACAGAATATGATTTAAATCAAGCTAAAGCAAAAGCACATATATTAGAGGGCTTATTAATAGCTCAGGCTAATATTGAAGAGGTTATAAGAATAATTAGGCAGAGCGAAAACACAGAAGCTGCAAGAAACACTTTAATGAGTAAGTTTAAGCTATCAGAAAAACAAGCTCAAGCTATACTCGATATGCCTCTTAAACGTTTGACTGCTTTAGAAAAACTCAAAATAGAACAAGAATTACAGCAATTAAGAGAGTTTATTGCTTATTGTGAAGACTTACTTGCTCACCCAGAAAAAATACTTGCTGTTATTAAAGATGAACTTAAAAATATAGCAGAAAAATACGGCGATGACAGAAGAAGTGAGATAATAGGTAAAACTAATGATACTGAAATTGATGAAGAAGATTTGATTCATGATGAAGATGTGGCAGTATCTATCACTACTCAGGGCTTTATTAAGAGAGTACCTGCTTCAAGCTATCGTACGCAAGGAAGGGGCGGAGTAGGTGTACAAGGCGGAAAATCTCAAGGCGAACATTATATAGAACACTTATTCGTTGCTTCTACTAAAGATTATTTGTTTATATTTACCGACAGAGGTAAGGCTTTCTGGATGAAGGTGCATGAGATTCCTGCTCTAACAAAAACTTCACAAGGTAAGAGTATAAAGTTTATACTTAATTTGGCACCAGATGAAAAAATTACAAGCTACTTTACTGTATCTGACTTTAACCCTAAACAATCTATTATAATGGTTACTAAGATGGGTACTATTAAAAAGATGGAGCTTAAACATCTTGAGAATGCTAAGAAGAGGGGTATACTTGCTTTAACATTAGAGAATAATGATGAGCTTATAGGTGTATCTGCTGTTGAAAGCGGTGATGACTTTATTATGACTACTGCTTCTGGTCTTGCTTTGAGAATAAATGAACAGAAAGTAAGAAATATGGGAAGAGCCGCTGCTGGTGTTAAGGGTATTACTTTAGATGATAATGATATTTGTGTATCTGGAAACGGAATACATAAAGGCGAATCATTAATAGTTATCACTGAGAATGGTATAGGTAAGAGACTTTCTTCTAAGCAGTTTAATGCTAAAGGAAGAGGCGGAAAAGGTCAGATTTATATTAAGCCTGATAATAAAACAGGAAATGTGGTTAGCGTAAAAACTGTAGGCGATAAAGATGAGATAATGGTTGTTACTACAGATGACATGACTATAAAGATAAAAGCTGATTCTATACCAGAGTTAGGAAGAAACGCTAAGGGTGTAAAAATAGTTAATATTTCTGATGGTGCTAAAGTAAGCGATTTAGCTGTAGTACCTGCAGATACTGAAAAAATAAAAATAAACAAACAAAAAATTATATTATTAAGCCTGTATTTTTTAATACGGGCTTTTTTATATTTTACGATTACTCTAAAAAGTAAAAATAAGTAAAAAATATAAAAATATAGTAAAAAAAGATGAAATTTGTGAAAAAAATAGTAAAAAAAACTTAATTTTTTTAAAAAAATAGTAAAAAAAACTTTACAAAGTATATTCTTTTGTGTTATAATATATACATAAACAACAATGAAGGGGAGAAAAATCCAATGAAAAAATTTTTATTAATAATATCTATTATATCAATGGCAGCAATTTCTTGTGCTGATAGTAATGGAGCAGGCGGAGCTACAGAAAGTTTAGTTACTAAAAATATACCTAGTTTAAACAAATCTGTAAAAGATGGAACACCTAATACTCAAAGTAGTGTTTCTCTTTCAGTATCAGCTCAAGTAACTGCTCAAGCATCTGGAGATGTTACATTAGGAGAAAATACTAATCCTGAAAGTGGAACTTATAGTGTTTTAGAGAGACTTTATTCTACAACTTGGTATCAATCAGAAAGTGATTATGATGATGGTAAATTAGAAACAGAAGAAACTTTTATATTCTTTGACCCTAGTTCAAAAATGGTTCAAAGAGAATATGAAAATGGTGTATTAGACGGAAGAGATGAATATTCTACATTAACTTGGATTGCTGATATTACTGTTAACGATGGAAGTATAGCAAATTTATCAGGTGAAAAAAGTAGAAATGCTTGTATAGTTCAAAATAAAGAAATGAATGATAATGATAGAGATACTGAATTTGAAGCTTATTATTTAGCAGATGAAGATACTCTATATATTGTTGATGGTGACACTAGAGATGAAGTATCAAGAGAGTTACAACAATTAATAAAAGATATTGCAAACAACTCTCCTAGAGCTTATGGCGATAAATATGTGTTATCTGTAAAAGCAAAATGATTTACTTTTATAAATAGTTTTAGAGGCTTAGGGAATTACTCCTTAAGCCTTTTTTATTGCATACTTAAAACTATATTATTATTTGCTTTAATAAATATTTATGTTGTTTTAATTTTACTGATTATGAATATATATTAAATAATAATATATGTTTGTAGATATATTCCATAAAAATGCAGCCTTTTTGCTTCTTTGCGGCAGCAAAAGAAGTAGGGTGCTGCACGGTGTGTACTTCATTAAGGGCAAAGCCCTGCAAATGTTAATTTAAACAAATATTTTTTTATATTAATATATGTATTTGTTTTATTCTACTTTTTCCCGCATTCGCTTTGCGGAATTCGTTAAAGTTTTTGCCATTTAGGCACGCTTCGCGAAAGTGCAAATATTTAAGTTTTTCTATTACGTTTAGCCAAAGTGTAAATTAAGAAAATAATATTATTTTATATATAATATAAATTATTAAACTAAAAACAACATAAATATTTATTAATATACTCTTTAGATAAGTATATATAAAACTATACTACAAAATAATTAATAATCTAGTTTTATAAGATAATCTATTTTATCTACAAGTTTAGAGAACGGACGCTCTACATTTATCATTGAGTTTTCTAAGGCATTACCGTTTTCATCTTCTATATATATCTCATAAAATAATTCTTTATGGTCTTCTTTGTTTTCAAATGTAAGTCTTATAAAAATAAAATCATTGATATTTATTCTGTCTAATTTAGGCTCATATTCAAGCTTTTTTATCTCTTTGCTTAATAACTCTTTACCTAAATGCTCTACTACAACATTGTATATAGATTCTAATTCTTTTCTTATATAATGTACGTTATTATCAAACATAAATACCCCTAATTTTATCTTACTTTATGTCTTTTTATTTTAGCATCTTCCATACTTCTATTTTCCCATTCTATAGAAATATTAGCAACAGATGCATTTAATAATTCTTTTCTTGCTGCATTTTTTTGAGCTGTATCTAATGATGCTAATCTGTTTATATCAGCTTTCTCTTCTGATAAAACCTTTATAACAGCGACACCATTGTTTAATTTTATAACCTCGCTTTTATCTCCTACATTCAAAGAAAATACAGTGCTGTTAAATATAGGGCTAGATGAATCTGGTATAACATTTTTATCAGTAGAATTTATAAAACCTTGAGAATAATAAAATGGTGCTGAAGATTTGTAGTATTTAATATTATTATTGTTATTTAAAGCTGCAAAATTATTGTTATTTGCAACAGCATTTTTCAATATTTCTACTTGTTTAGATTTTTCTGCTTCAACTAATACTTTAAGATTATCATTTAAATAACTGTCTCTTAAAACTCCAGAATTAACATCGGTGTATTTTTCTGGAAGTCTTATATCATTAACTAATACAACATAGTAAACCCCATTAACATTGATAGGAGAGAGTAGGGTATTAGTAGTAATTTGTGTGTTTGTAAATACTCTGTCAGCTATGTTTTTATCTATTTCCATTCTTGTAACATATCCTAAATGATAGTCATTTGTATAAATACTTTTTTCTGCTACAGTTTTGTCAAATAAAGTGATATCATTTTTTAATGTTTTATATACATTTTCAGCATCTTTAGCATTAGCAAGAAGTATCCAAGATATGTCAGCCTGTACAAAATTAGTTTTATTATCATTAAAATATTTGTCTATATCTGTTTCAAGTATATCAGCATTTTTTACTATCTCAGAAGCATCAATATAAAGCATTTCAATATCTCTTTTTGTGAGATTTTTTATATATTGTCTTTCTAGTTCTAAAGAATTAATTTTAACACTATTAAATAACTCTAAAGCTATAGTTTGAGCCATAACAGTTTCTTTTAAATCTTTTTCTATTCTAATTTTTTCTGATTGAGGAGTATTTTTAATAAAAGCATCATAAGCCATTTGGTTATAATTACCATTGCTGTCTATAAATTGGCTTTGCATATATTGAAGTATTATTTTATCGCTTACAGTTATATTTTTTGCTGCTAAATCATCTAAAAGTATAGTAGTAACAGCTCTTCTAAAAGCTAAATCTTCTATATTGGCATATATATCAGCATTCATTGGTATTCCAAATTGCTGATAATAGTTTTCTATCTCTCTAAAAGCTTTACCATAAGGACTTGTAGAAGTATAGTATATAGGAGTACCGTTTACAGAACCTATAGTAGGAGTTTTCTGACTTCCTCTAGTATCTATTACCAAAAAATATACTATAAGTAAAATGGATACAGCAGATACTCCAAGCCATTGCAAAGTTTTAACTACAGGACTTCTTTTTTTTGATTACTATTTTTTTATTAGATGACATTTATTTATCCTCAAAGATTTTTTATTAATTAACTTTAATATGTTAATTATATAAAAAAGATTCCAAAAAATCAAGTAATTTTCTATTTGTATATTTTATTTTGAATGCGGATGAGCTCTATTGTATACTTCAAAAAGCCTATCATTTGTAACATGAGTATATCTTTGAGTTGTTGATATGCTTTCATGACCTAATAATTCTTGAACACCTCTAATTTCGGCATCATTATTTAAAAGATGTGTGGCAAATGTATGTCTTAAAGTGTGCGGAGAAAAATCTACACTTATATTAGCCATTCTCATAAGTCTTTTCATTGAGTTTCTAACGCTTCTATCGCTTATAGGTTTTCCAAATCTGTTTACAAACAAATAATTATTGTTAGAGCCATATTCTCTTTGTATAATTGCTCTTTTTTGCATATACAAATCCCAATTATCATATATTATAGGTATTAATGGTATCTCTCTTACCTTTGAACCTTTACCAAGTATTCTTAAAGTAGTAGAGCCTTTATGCATCATGTTAAGCTTAATAGATATTAATTCTGAAGCTCTTAAACCTATAGCATACATAAATATAGCCATCATTTTATCTCTTATAATAGTAAAATCATTTTCATCATCTATTTCTAGTATTTTATCTATATCATTGAGCGATAAAAACTTAGCTATATGCTCTTCTCTTTTAGGGCTTTTCATGTTTATTATTCTAGTTTTATCTGAGTAACCGTTTCTTATTAAATATTTATAGAACTTCTTTATAGAAGAGAGATGTCTTGAAGTTGTTGCATTTTTTAATTTTTTATTTTTTAATGATGCAAAATAATCTCTTATAGTGTAGTGAGTAGCATCGTTAAAGTCTATATTATTATCTTCTAAGAATTTTATATATTCTTTTAAATCTTTAGTATAACTATTGATTGTATGAGCGGCATAATTTAAAGTTTGTAAATAATCAGCAAACTCTTCTAATAGATTTTCTAACTCATTAGCCTCTATTCTTTTTAATTGATTTTCCATAAACAAACCCTTTCAATAATATAGTAGTTTAATAATTATCGAAAGTTTTATTTATAAATTTATGAAGTATGTTAACTACAGTGAATTTTATTTAATCATATTCTCTTTTTATATTAAATCTATTTCTAAAACTAGAATATACTGCAGGTATTATTATAAGAGTAAATACTGTAGAAAATAAAAGTCCTCCGCAAACAGCAGTAGCCAGTGGTTTATACATCTCTGTGCCGTTTCCTACTTTTAACATCATAGGAAGCATACCCAAAATAGTAGTTAAAGAAGTCATAAGCACAGGTTTTAATCTTCTCTTACAAGCTCTCAAAGCTGATTCATTCCAAGAAATATTTTCTTCTAGTACAACTTTATTCATATAATCTATTAAAACTATTCCATTGTTTACAACTATACCAACAAGCATTATAATACCTATTGCACTATATACGTTTAAAGTTTCACCGCCAATATAAAGAAATATTAATGCTCCAAACAAAGCAAAAGGCACAGATAATGATATTACAAAAGGCGTTATATATGATTCAAATTGACCTGCTATTATCGCATAAACAAATACTATAGCCATTATTAATGACACTAATAATTGCTGAAAAGATTCCTGCATATCCTCATAATCGCCTGAAAAATTTATTAAAAATCCGCTTGGTATATATATATTATTTAATTCTTTTTTTATATCTGCTATTATCTCGTTTACAGCCCTTCCATATGAACTTGCTGTTATTTCTATTATTCTATTATCATTTTTTCTATTTATTTCTGTAGGACCTGTTGATTTAGATATTTTTACCACAGAAGATATTGGTATAATGTTTGTTCCTGTTGGTATCATTAATTTGTATACACCGTCTATATTTTCTCTTGTACTGTCTTCAAGTCTTACTACTATATCAGAATCTATATATAAAGAGTTTTCTAATGTCATAGTACTTGCAACAGTTCCGCTAAAAGAAGTACGAATTATGCTTCCTATAGTATCTAAGCTAATTCCTATTTTTGATATTAAATCTCTATTTATAGTAAATAATATTTCATGATTAGAGTCATCTTCTTTTATAAGCACATTTCTTATTCCTTCTACTTTAGAAACTGCATTAATAACATTGCTTGCCACATCATAACCAATATCTAAATTATCTCCGACTAATTCTATTATAATAGAGCTATAATCTTTAGGTTTTCCCATTGCCACATTTTCTGAGTTTAATTCTATTCTTCCTGGGTATCCATTTACTTTATTTCTTATCTCTTCTATATAATAGTTAATATCTTTATCTCTTCCTTTTTCTCTGTCTATTAATTTTACTCTCACCTCTCCATGATGTTCATTCCTTCCTGTTCTTACTCTTGTTTCATAATAATCTATATTCTCTCCAACGCTGTTTTCTATATCATCTTCCATTCTGTCAATAAACAAATCTGTAAATTGCACTCTTGTACCAACAGGCATTCTTAGTCTTGATATTATAGTGCCGGCATCAGACACAGGGTATCCTTCTTTGGGTATTTTTATAAGCATTAATATTAGCAAAGAAAATAATACTGAAAATATTAATTAAAAATGATTTTCTTTTGTTTTTCATCACTAATGATAATAGTGTTAAATAAAACTTTTCTGTTTTGCTGTGAATATTATTTTGAAAAAATGACTCTAATTTTGTAAACTTAAAATTATTGTTTTTAATTCTCGAAGCAAGCAAAGGCACTATTGTAATGGCAACAAAAAGAGAAGTTAATAGAGATATTGATACTGTTAAACATAAATCACTAAACATTTGCTCCACTTGACCTTTTACAAATAGAAACGGCAAAAAAACGGATACGCTTGTTAGAGTTGATGCTGTTATTGCTATAGAAACTTCACTAGCACCATTTACAGAGGCTTTTATATTATCTATTATATTATTAGAATCTTTATTATGTATAAAAATATTTTCAAGCACTACTATAGAGTTATCAAGCATCATTCCAACACCAAGAACTAACCCTGAAAGAGATATAATATTTATTGATATATCCAAAAAATACATTAATATAAATGTTGTTATTACGGATATGGGTATTGATATTGATATTATGATTACGCTTTTTATATCCCATAAATATATCATAAGAATTATTATTGCAAATAAAGCTCCTTGCCATATTGTACTTATTACATTTTTTATTGAGTTATTGATTGTATCAGAGCTATTGAATAATACTTTATAATATACTCCATAAGGCAAATCCATTGTTTCTAATCTTTTATTTACATCTCTTGATATTTGTATGATATTAGCACCAGATTCTTTTGTTATAGCTACACTTACTGCTTTTTGACCATTAATCCTTACTATCTCTGCTTCATCATCATAATATTCATACACATTTGCTATATCTCTTATTTTTACAGGAAATATATTATTTTTTAAAGCTACTACTACATTTTCTATATCATTTATATTTTTAAACTCTCCTTTGGTTCTTATTCCATATTTATAAACGCCTTCATATGTTTGACCTCCAACTATATTTTGATTTTCTATAGAAAGAGTTTTTACTATATCATTAATATTTATAAAATAGGCATTTAATCTATTTAGGTTTATATCCACATAAATAGTTTTTTTAAGTCCGCCTCTTATCTCTGTTTGTGCTACTCCTTCAATTTGCTCTAATGATGTGAGTATTCTGCTGTCTATTAAATCATATAATGCACTTAAATTATCAATACCAAAAAATGCTATCTCCATTATAGGACTAGCATCGCTTGAAAACTTTGAAATATTTGGATTATCAACATCATCAGGAAGCTCACTTCTTATCATATCTATTGCTTCTCTGATGTCATCTGCTGCAGTTTGTAAATCAGTTCCCCAATTAAACTCTATTTCTACATTTGATTCTGATTCTTTTGATTTTGATTTTATGTTTTTTACATTATTTACTGAAGATATTGCACTTTCTATTATTCTTGTAACGTTTTTTTCAACTTCTTCCGGAGCAGAGTTTTCGTATACTGTTTTTACGCTTATAATAGGAATCTCCATATTCGGTAAATAATCTACTTTTAATTTAGATATACTTACAAATCCTATTATAAATATAGAAACTAAAGTAACAGATACTGTAGTAGGTTTATTTATTATAAATAATATAAACTTTTTCATTTTTTTATATATAAAAATTATAATAATTATATTTATATATAAAAAAATATTCAAGTAAAATAATTAATTATTATTTTAACACATATTATGTAAAAAATAGTAATATTATATATTATAAAGAACAATAAAAAGATATATGTTTTTATTGTAAAAAATGTAAATAAAATGTAAAAAAAATACTTGATTAAAATTGTTTGTTAATATATTATCACTTTCCAAAATAAAGTATAAAAACTATGTAGTTAGAAATTGATGAGAGGTTTATTAAAAATAATGAAAATTATAGGCAATTATATATACACAATTATTAAAGGCTTTATAATAGGAGCTTCAATGCTTGTACCGGGTTTCAGCGGAGGCACTATGGCTATGATACTTGGAATATACGATAAATTAATAGCTTCTTTAAGCGGTATACTAACTTTCTCAAAAAATAGAAAGCTATATTTCAAAAAATAAACTAAACTTTTTGTTTTTAATATTTTTTTGTGTAGGCTCTGTTTTAGGAATGGTGATAATTTCAAAACCTTTATCAAACTTAATAGAAAAATATTATACGGTATCTTCTTTCTTTTTTATGGGTGCAGCACTTGGAGGATTTAATACTGTATACAATAAAACCAAATCCTATAAATTTGATTTTTTAAGTATTGTATATATTTTATTGGGAGCTGCTATAGTGTATTTAATATCAATGATACCAGAAGGCTTTTTTAGCGGAAACGGCAATAGAAGTGAAACATTTATGTATTCTATACTTGTAGTTGCTGGATTAATTGTGGCAATTGCAATGATACTTCCTGGTATAAGCGTGTCATATATGTTTTTGCTTTTGGGAATATATAAAGAGACTATTGACGCCGTTCATAATTTATATTTTCCATATTTAATTCCATTAGCTATAGGTTGTATTTTAGGAGTTGTGCTTACTACAAAACTGCTTGAATATTGGATGGAGCATTATGTAAAATCATCTTATTTAATAATATCAGGTTTTGTATTAGGTTCTATTATACAGGTTTTCCCTGGTATGCCAAAAGGCATTGAGTGGGCTTTATGTGCTGTAATGTTTTTGGCAGCATACTTTTTAATAAGGCTTCTACAGAGATTTGACCCGGATAATAGATAAAATATTTTTGTAACTATTCTTTTTTATTGTTTTTATTTTTGTCGTATATATATTTTATAGCTAAAACTAAAACAACAATTATAAGAATTTTAATTATAATATTTAGTATTCCATGTACTCCAAAGAAATGATCGAAGAATACTGGGCCTCCTGGCATAGGACCAGGTCCGTCAAAACGACCAATATGATGATATGGTACTCCTCTGCAAGAGAGTAAAAATAATGATATTATAGATATATATATTGCTTTTAACATAAACAATCCTAATGAGTTTTATTATGTAATATTAGACGAATTATTTATAAGGAAAGTTCCCTATATTTTTTACGATAATATTAAAAAAATAATAACTTGTATTGTTTAGCATGGTGTTTAGCAGATTAAAAAATAAATATATAAAAAAAATAAAATTAATAGCCTATGAGTTTAATTATATTAGTAAAAATTATGATAATATATTTTTAAAAATAATTAATTATATTTTACTAGCTATTTACTCTTTTTATCAATTTATTTTAGAGTTTGTTATTATTTTTGTTTTTATAGCATTAATATCATATTTTAGTGTATCTAGTTATTCAAAGAAATATATATATGATTCTATAGAAGAGATTCCATATAATGATGTTGCTTTGGTATTAGGAACAAGTAAATATTTGTCTGACGGAAGAATAAATATGTATTTTAAGTTTAGAATGGATGCAGCTTATGAACTTTATACTAATGGCAAAGTAAAATATATACTAGTAAGCGGTGATAATAGGCATAGGTCTTACAATGAACCTAGACAGATGCGTTTAGATTTAATAAAGCTTGGGGTTGATAAAAGACATATATTTTTAGATTTTGCCGGCTTTAGAACAAGGGATTCTATATTAAGAGCAAATAGGGTTTTTGATTTAACTAATTTTACTATAGTCTCTCAGCCGTTTCACAATGAGAGGGCAGTATTTATTGCTAGAGAAAAAAAGATTAATGCTATAGCCTATAGTGCTGATAATGTAAGAAAACTATATAGAATAAGACAATTTCCAAGAGAAGTTGGTGCAAGATTACTTATGTTTGCCGATATTCTTTTTAATAGACCTCCAAAGTTTTATGGCGACCACATAAAAATAGAAGAGAGAGAAATTATAAAAACTAAAAGCAATAAATTAAATAAAAAATTATATCAGGAAAAAAAATGACTTCGCAATTATTAACTCAATTACTTCAAGCATTGGGACTCTTGTCTATATTATTATTAATAGGTACTTTTTTAAGGGCAAAGGTAAAACTTTTTCAAGAATTATATTTGCCTGCCTCTGTAATAGGAGGATTTATAGGACTCATAATATCACCAGAGATTTTAGGAAGATTTACTAATTATTCTATATCAGTTGAATATATTAAGTTTTATTCTCTTTTACCAGGTATTTTATCTGTGCCGATATTTGCGGCCATTCCTTTGGGTATGTTTTTAAATGAAAACAAAACTATAAAATCACTTTATCCTGCTAAAGTTTTAATGTTATTTGCTATATTTCAATGTGCAAGTATGGCTCAATCTGCTATAGGCTATGCTACAAATATACTATTTACAAAAATATCTCCAAATATGCCAATGTATAGAACATTCGGTTATGAACTTTCTGCAGGGTTTGCAGGAGGTCATGGGCTTGCAGCTTCAACTGGTAAATTGCTTGAAGGCTTTGGACTTCCTATAATAATACAAGAAACTGCTCAGGGTGTTGCTTTAACTACTGCTACTATTGGGCTTATTGGCGGTATACTTTTTGGTATAGTTTTTATTAATATTGCTATAAGAAAAAATAAAACTAATATAGTAAAAAAAATATCAAGTGAAGACCCTACAAAGGTGGGTTATAATAATGATATATCTAAGCAGGCTAGTTTGGGAAGAGAGACTTTTTTCAGCAGCTCAATAGAGACTATAACTTTTCACCTTGCTATTATATTTAGTGTATGTGCTGTTGCTTATATTGTATTAGGATTTATAAAAAAAGTAGGTATACAGGGGCTTAATGTTTTGCCTGTTTGGACTTATGCTATGATAATAATGTTTGCATTAAACTTCGCTATAAAAAAACTAAAATTATCTTGGTGTGTAGATTCTAAAGTAAAGGCTAAAATAATGGGTACTTTAAGCGACTTTGCTATAGTATCTGCTATAACAAGCTTGCCTATAAAGGCTGTTATGACTTATATGGCTCCAATAATAGTTATGTGCGTGCTTGGATTTGTATTTACATATTTAATAGTGTTTTATTTTACTAAAATATTATTTAAAGATGATTATACTTTTGAGAGAGCTATAATTTCTTGGGGCACTTTAACAGGGGTACTCATCACTGGTATGACGCTTCTTAAAATATGCGACCCTGATTATAAAAGTCCTGCTTTAAGTGAGTTTTCTTTAGGCTTTTCATTGATGTCTGTTACTGGGCTTTTGGTTGTTCCTATTTTAAATACTGTTTTAGCTATTGGTTCTACTATGGATAATTTAATTACAGCAATAATTACTTCTGCTTTATATTTGTTATTTGGTTTTATAGTATTTTTTGCTTCCAAAAAAAGAGCTAATAATTAAAAAAATATAATTAATTTAAATTATTGCTCAATTTTGATTGTTATTAATTGATTTTATGATATAATTAATATCAAAATTTCAAAATAGTTTTGTTTATGCTTTGTTGATTATGAAAAAGATACTTAATAATTTAGAAGAATTAAAAAATATATTGAATGCTAGAGAAGGAAAAAAGATAGTATTTACTAACGGCTGTTTTGATATTATTCATAGGGGACATGTAGAGTATTTACAAAAAGCAAAAGAGCTTGGAGATATACTTATACTTGGCTTAAATAGTGATGATTCTGTGAGAAGGTTAAAAGGTGCTAGCAGACCAATAAATAATGAAACTGATAGGGCTATAGTATTATCTGCTTTAGAATGTATTGATTATGTTGTTATTTTTGATGAAGACACCCCTTTAGAATTAATTAAATTTATAAAACCTGATATTTTGGTAAAGGGCGGAGATTATAAAATAGAAGAGGTTGTTGGCAGAGAATATGCTAAACAGACCGTATTAATAGATTTCGTAAATGGGTATTCTACCACAAATATTATAAAGAAAATTAATATTAATTAATTACAATTTTTTATGTAATTTTAACTAAAAATTATTTGTTTTGTTTTATAAAGATAAAAAATTTTATGGATATGTATAAATGTTTACAAAAAAGAAAGAGAAGATACATTTTATAGGAATAGGCGGAATAGGAATGAGTGCTATAGCATTGGTTCTTAATTCTATAGATGAATTTACTATTACAGGAAGCGATTTAGCTAAAACTCCAAAAACTCAGTCGCTTGAAGATTGCGGCATAAAAGTTTATTATGGTCATAAAGAAAGCAATGTAGAAGATGATGTTACAGCAGTTGTTAGTTCTTCTGCAATAAGCCCAACTAATGAAGAGATAATATCAGCTAAAAAGAAAAATATTATTGTAATACCAAGAGGGGAAATGCTTGCTGAAATTATGCGTTTAAAACAAGGCATAGCAATATCAGGCTCTCATGGTAAAACTACTACCACTTCTTTAATAAGTCAAATAATGATAGAAGCTGAATTAAACCCTATATGTATAATAGGCGGAAATCATTTTAATCTTAAGAGCAATGCTTATTGTAATTTGAATAGTGAATATATGGTTTGCGAGGCAGATGAGAGTGACGGAAGCTTTTTAAGACTTTCACCTGTATTTAGCGTAGTTACAAATATAGATAATGACCATTTAGATTATTACGGCAATGTTGAAAAATTAAGACTTGCTTTTTTGGATTTTATTAATAAAGTTCCTTTTTATGGCTGTTCTTTTCTTTGTTTTGAAAATGATGTTGTAAAAGATTTGGCTAAAAGTGTAAGTAAAAAATATTATTCTTATGGATTTTCTAATGAATATGATTTTTATGTTGATAAAAGCTCTATAAAAACAGAAGAGTTTAAAACATATTTTAAAGCTTATTATAAAGATAAGTTTTTAGGCGAGTTTGAACTTCCTTTAATAGGGGAGCATAATGTACTTAATTCTTTAGCATCAATCGCTGTAGCATATCATTTAGATATAGATACTGATACTATAAAAAAAGCACTTAAAACTTTTGAAGGTGTAGGCAGAAGATTAAATAAATTATATGATAAAGAGATAACATTATTTGATGATTATGGACATCACCCTACAGAAATAAAAGCTACATTGTCTTCGCTTAGAAATGCTTATAAAGACAGACGTATTATAGCTATATTTCAGCCTCATAGATACAGCAGAACTCAGCTGCTTTTAAATGATTTTGAAAATGCTTTTTTAGATGCTGATAATTTGATAATTACCGATATATATGCGGCAGGAGAAAGTCCTATTGCTGGAATTAGCGGTGAGACTATATGCAAAATAGTAAAAAATAATAATATAAAATATATAAAAAATATAGAAGATATATTACCAGAATTAGAAAAAATAAAAAAAGACGGAGATATAATAATTACTTTGGGGGCTGGTAATATAGTAAAGGTTAGTAACGATTATGCAAAAAAATTATCAGGCTCTTGAAGATTTTTTACAAGAAAATAAGGTTACATACAATAAAAACCGTCCGTTTAAAGAATGTACTAGTTTTAGTGTTGGTGGAATAGTAGATTTATATGTTACTGTAAAGAATATAGATGAACTTTTATCTTTACTTGTGTTTTTAAATAAAAATAATATAAAATATTTTGTGATAAAAGATAAAAATAAATTCCTTGTATCTGATGAGGGATATGAGGGCGTTATTATATCTATGGAAGGAAGTTTTGAAGATTTTGAGTTTTTAGATGATTGCGTATTAAAGGCTAATAGTTCTGCTATTTTAGAGAGACTTTCGCATGAGGCACGTATTAGAAATTTATCTGGTTTGGAGTTTGTTGCTTTAGTTAATAGCAGAATAGAGTCTGCTATTTATGGAGAGCTTGAATCTTTTGGCATGTCATTTATGGATATTGTAGAGACTTTAACTGTGCTTTATCAAGATTTAATGATTATAAAAGATATATCTAAAAATGAATATTTATCTTCCAGCAGAGAAATTAAGGATAATATGATTATTTTATCTGCTACTTTAAGATTAGAGAAAGATTCTCCTGAAAGTATAGATAATAGAATAGATTGGTTTAGATATATAAGAGGTTCTGTTGCCCCAATGGAAGCTAATATTGGTCCTGTGTTTGAAGATTTTGATAATATAAAAGCTTATGAGATGGTTGAGAGAGTTGGCGGGCTTGATATGAAGGCAGGCACTATGAGATGGCACAAAAGATTTCCTAATTATATAGTTAATGAATGTCATTATATAGATAATTGCTCTACTGATATGTCTAAAGCTTCTGATGTGTTATCTTTAATAGATGATACAAAAAAGAAAATAGAACAGCATTATGCTTTAAATCCTAAAATTAATATTAAGCTTTTAAGTTAGTAAAATAAATATTTCTTTTTTAATAAATCATAGTAAAAAATAGGAGATTGAAACTTATGAAAGGTATAACTACTATAATACTTCTTATTTTATCAAATACATTTATGACTATAGCTTGGTATGGGCATTTAAAATTTAGCGAGATGAAAGGTTTTGCTAAATTATCTCTTCCTTTTGTTATATTAATTAGCTGGGGCATTGCTTTATTTGAATACTGCTTTCAAGTGCCTGCTAACAGAATTGGTTTTAATGGAAATGGGGGACCTTTTTCGCTTATGCAATTAAAAGTTATGCAGGAAGTTATTACTTTAACAATATTCACAATATTTACAGTTGTATTTTTCAAAACAGAAACTTTGAGAATTAATCATTTCATTGGTTTTTTATGTTTAATATTAGCTGTATTTTTTATATTTAAAAAATAATATATTTTTTATTAATGACTATTTATTATTAATAGATTTGCATAATTGTTTCTTTTTGTTATAATCTATAATAATATATGAGAAATGAAAAATTATTAATATTTTTTAAGATTATTGCTATAGTATTTTCTTTGCTATTTCTTATATTAAATATTGCTTCTATAATCTATTATGAAACAAAAATAGTATTTGCTATTTTACTTGTTTTGTTTTTAATTTTTTTAATTTCTTTTTCTATAGTATATTTTTATTTAAATAGTTCTATAAGCAATTATAAAGAAATAATGGAAACTCAAAATAATGGAGTTACATATAGGCTTTCAAAAATTACTAGCAGTATATTATATGATTATCAGAATGCTATAAGAAAATTAAAAGAAAAAAACATGTATATATTAGGAAGATATGATGTATTGGACAACATAAGAAAGAAGTATAAAAAAGATATGAAAAAAGCTAAGAAGATACAGAGTTTTATGCTTCCTAAAAAAATGCCTAATAATGAGCATTTATCTTCTTATTCATTTTATAATCCTGTTGAGATAATAGGGGGAGATTTTTTTGACTATGTTTATTTAAATGATGATACTAGTCAAATACTTTTTATTATATCAGATGTGAGCGGTCATGGTATAGATGCTGCTATAATAACGGCTGTAATAAAGACGGCGTTTAGGGATTTATCTAAAAGTTTTACAAGTGTTAGAGATTTGCTTCATGATATAAATGATACCTTAATTAATATGATGCCTAATGGTTATTATTCTACTATGATAGTTGCCAAAATAGATTTAAAAAATAGAGTTTTAAGTTATTCGAATGCATCTCATACTCCTTTGCTTGCCATACATAATAATGCTATTAAAGAATATAGAAACGGAGGCACAATAATAGGCTTATTTCCTACAGCGTATTTCCATGAAGAGGATATTGAGATTAATAATGGAGATGTATTTTTGTTTTTTACAGACGGTATTATTGAGGCTTCAAAGTCAAAAAATAAATATGATGTATACGGCATAGATAGATTAAAGGATATGTTTATAAGTAATAGTGCTTATAGTTCTGAGACTATTGTAGAAACTATTAAGAAGGATTTTTATGAGTATTTAGATTATAGGAGTCCTGATGATGATTGTTCTATGGTTGTTTTTAAGATAAATTATTGAGTTTATATTTTTTAATTAGTTATTTTATTATTAATTATTGCAATAAAAAAGCCCTATTAAACATAGGGCTAAAATAATGCTCCGAGAACAGGGCTCGAACCTGCGACCCGGTGATTAACAGTCACCTGCTCTACCGACTGAGCTATCTCGGAATATTTTTTTATCTTTAATTGTTTCAGTATAATAGCATGTTTAATAAAAAATGTCAATACCTAAAATGCGTTTTTTATTATACTATTATTGATATTATTTGAAATTTATTATATTTGGATTTAATTTTTAGCTTTTTTTACCGTAAATATTTATAGTGTATGATAATATTGTTTTTAAATCGGTTTTTAACTTGATATTTAACATAATTGGGTATAAAATAAGATTTAGAAAATTAGGGGTATAATTTTATGTCATTTGTTCACTTACATGTGCATACTCAGTATTCTATACTTGATGGAGCTGCTCGTATTAAATCATTATATTCTAAAGTTGATAAAACTAAAAGGCTTATACCGGGTTTAATAGATAGGGCAAAAGAATTGGATATGCCTGCTATAGCTATGACAGACCATGGTAATATGTTTGGAGCTATGGAGTTTTTTTCTGAGGCTAAAGATAAAGGAATTATACCTATCATAGGCTGCGAAGTATATGTTGCTCCAAAGACTAGATTTGACAAAAAATTAGATAACTCTGAAGAAAAAAGTGCTATGCATTTGGTTCTTCTTGCTAAAGATAAAGAGGGATATAATAATTTATGTAAGTTAGTAACTTTTGGATATACTGAAGGTTTTTATTATAGACCAAGAGTTGACCATGAATTAATAGAAAAATATAATAAGGGTTTAATTTGTTTATCTGCTTGTATGGGCGGAGAGATTCCTATTGCTATAAGAAAAAAAGATTATAAACAGGCTTCAAAATTAGCTGAGTATTATAAATCTATATTTGGAGAAGATTTTTATATAGAACTTCAAGACCACGGTTTAGCAGAAGAGAAAACATTAAATAGTGCATTATACAAATTAGCAAATCATCATAATATAGAATTAGTAGTTACAAATGATGTGCATTATGTATCTAAAGAAGATGCTAAGGCTCATGAGATACTTTTAGCAATACAAACTAAAGCTACTTTAGATTCTCCAAGAAGATATAAGTTTCCAAGCAATGAGTTTCATTTAAAAACTGAAGAAGAGATGAAAAAATCTTTTGCAAAGCTTCCTAAGGCTTTTGAAAATACGGTAAAAATAGCAGAGCAATGCAAAGATTTAAATATAATGACAAAAACTTATTATATGCCTAATTATGAGCTTCCTAATGGAGAGACAGAAACTACAGCATTAAGAAAAATGTGTATAGAGGGGCTTAATAAGCATTATAATAACGATATTCCAAAAGAGGCTATGGAAAGGCTTGACATGGAATTGGGTGTTATAGCTAAGATGGGTTTTGAAGGATATTTTTTGGTAGTTCAAGACTTTATTAACTATGCAAGAAATCATGATGTTGCTGTTGGTCCTGGTAGGGGAAGTGCTGCGGGTTCAATAGTTGCATTTGCTAGCGGAATTACAAAGGTTAACCCTCTAGATTATAATTTGCTTTTTGAGAGATTTTTGAATCCTGAAAGAAAGAGCATGCCCGATATAGACGTTGACTTCCAAGATGATAAGAGAGAAGTTGTAATAGATTATGTAACAAACAAATATGGTAAAGACAATGTTTCTCAGATTGCCACTTTTGGAGCTTTGGGCGGACGTTCTGTTATAAGAGATGTATGCCGTGTTATGGGTATAGATTTAGCTACTGCTGATAGACTTGCTAAGAGCATACCTGATGATATTAAAAGAGTTGTAGATATATATGACCACCCTGATTGTGCTGAGTTTAGAAAAGAGATTGATAATAGCAGAGAGCTTAAAAATATGTATGAGATATCTATGAGGCTTGACGGATTAGTAAGAAATGTTGGGCTTCATGCTGCTGGTGTAATTATATCATCTCACCCTATAGCTGATTTAGCTCCGGTTTATCAGGATTCTAAAACAGGTACAAGAGCTTGTCAATATGAGATGACTTATGTTGAAAGTGCCGGTCTTATAAAGATGGACTTCTTGGGTATTAAAAACTTAAGACTTATAAAAGATGCCATAAAAGATATAAAAGAAAGATACGGCAAAGAAATAGATATAGATAAAATACCTTTAGATGATGAAGCTGTTTACAAAATATTTAGACATGCTGATACAGGAGGAGTTTTCCAGTTTGAAAGTCCTGGTATGCGTCAGATGTTATTAAATATTCAGCCTACAGCTTTTGATGACTTAGTTTCAAGTGTAGCATTATTCCGTCCTGGTCCTTTAAAATCTGGAATGGATAAAGATTATGCCGACAGAAAAAACAAAAGAAAAGAGATAGTATATAAACACCCTGATTTAGAGCCTATACTTAAAGAAAGTCAGGGAGTATTAATATATCAAGAACAGATTATGGCTATAAGTAGGGCTATAGGAGGTTTCACTGCCGCCGAAGCAGATGACTTAAGAAAGGCTATGGGTAAAAAAATCGTAGAGAAAATGAACTCTATGAGAGAGAAGTTTATTAGCGGCGGACTTGAAAGAGGATATGATGAAGAATTATTAAACTATCTTTTTGATACAATGAAAGGTTTTGCTGAATATGGTTTTAATAAATCTCACTCTGTTTGTTATGCTTTAATAGCTTATCAAGAGGCGTATATAAAAGCTCATTATCCTATGGAATATTATGTAGCTTTGCTTAATACTGTAATAGCTGATACTGATAAGATAGCATTATACTTAAACGAAATTAAACAAAAAAATATAGAAGTTGTTACTGCGAGCGTTTTTGAAAGTGATGCTTTATTCTCTCAAAAGAATGGAAAGATAGTATATGCTTTACATGCTGTTAAGGGTGTAGGGCTTCAGGCTGCTTTGGCTATACAGGAAGAGAGAGAAAATAATGGACAGTTTAAGAATTTAGAAGATTTTGTAAAAAGAGTTGATGTTCATTTGGTTAATAGAAAGGTTTATGAAACGCTTATAAAATGCGGTGCTTTCTCAGATTTTGGTCATACAGAAAGTGCATTAATTTCTTCACTTGATGCAATACTTGCTCATGCATCTAACTATCAAAAAGAAACATTATCTGGTCAGACTATGCTTTTTGATTCTATGTCTGAAGATGATACAGGAAGTGCTTCTTTGGTGATAGAAAAACAAGTTGAATATGCTAATAATATTTTAATGGAAAATGAAAAAGAGGTTTTAGGATTTTCTTTGAGATATCATCCTTTTGCAAGATATATTACAAAGATTGATTATAAGTATTTTAACAATTTGCTTGAATTAGAAGAACTTGAAGATAAATATGAGTTTTCTATACCTGCTATTTTAATGAATATATCAGAAGGCACTACAAAGAAAAATAGTCCTATGCTTATATTAAAAGTTATAGATTTATTTACAGAGAGTACTTTCTATATTACAACAAAAACAGATAAATATAGAGATTTGCTTAATGAAAATATGGGCATACTAATAAGAGGTAAAAGAGATAAAAATAAGTTTTCTGGTAAAATATATAACAACATAATAGATATAAAAGATTTAGACAGTGTACTTAATGATAAAAAGAATGTGTTGAAAGAAGTAAAAAGAGAAATAAAAAGAGATAATGCAGAAACTTTAGTAACAGAAAATAAAATACCTAAACCGTCTAATGAAAATACTGTTAATAATAAAGAAACTCATGCGGTGAAAACTAATAACAATATTATAAAAAACACTAATACAGGTAAAAAACAATTAGCACTTTATGTTAATAAAAATATATTTGATGATATGGATTTATTATGCTTGCAAAACGCTATATCATCAAACCCTGGTGATTATACTATTTTCTTGAAACTCAAATCAGAAAGCGGCACTGAAGTATTTAAGATAGGTGAAAATTATAAAGTTGATCCTAGTCAGAGATTTTTAAGCGAAGCTAAGAGTGCTTTAAGGTCTCTGATAGAAATAGAATATGCATGACGCTTTTTACATGTAATTTTATTCAGTTTTTATAATTGACGAAAGAATATTTTTATTATATAATTGAATATCTTTAATAATTGTATAATTAATTATTAATTTCGGGGTATATTTTATGCTTGATTATGTTTTGAAGAGACTGTTTATATCAGTTTTAACTTTGTTTGTTATAGTAACTATCACTTTTTTCTTAATGCATACGGTACCGGGGGGACCATTTGTTGGAGAGAAGCCGCTTAGTAAAGTTGCTTTGGAGAATTTAAATAAAAAATATGGTTTAGATAAGCCCCTTGTTGTTCAATATGCAAACTATCTAAAAAATGCAATTAAAGGAGATTTAGGTACTTCTCTCACTAAAATAGGTCAATCTGTATCTGGTACTATAGTGAGAGCTTTTCCTGTGTCTTTTAGGCTTGGAATATTTAGTATGTTTATATCAACTACTATAGGCGTTTTGTTTGGAATTATTGCTGCTCTTAGACAGGGTAAAGCGATAGATAGGGCAGTTATGGTGGCAGCTACTTTGGGGATAGCGGTTCCTAGTTTTGTTGTTGCTACTGTTTCTATAATTATTTTTTCTGTAAAATTAAAAATACTTCCTGCTTATGGTTTTGATTCTTTTAAGCAATATTTAATGCCTGGTTTTGCTTTATCATTTAGTTCACTTAGTTTTATGGCTAGGCTTATGAGAAGTTCTATGCTTGATGTTATTCACCAAGATTATATAAAAACAGCTAGGGCAAAGGGTATATCAAGAAGTATTATTATATTTAAGCATGCTTTAAGAAATGCTATTATACCAATTGTTACATACATAGGACCTCTTGCTGCTGCTATACTTACTGGTTCTTTTGTTGTGGAGAAGATTTTTAATATACCTGGTCTTGGAAGATACTTTGTTGAAAGCATTACTCAAAGAGATTATCCTACAATATTAGGAGTTACTATATTTTATGGTGCTTTCTTAATAGCGATGAATTTCTTAGTTGATTTATCTTATGGTATTATAGACCCTAGAATAAAGATTCAAGATTAATATTAAGGAATAACAAAATGGAAAATAGTTTAGATAAATCGTTATTTGTAAAGGCAAGCGAAGAAGAAAAAGCTGCTGCAGAGGTAAAAAGAGAGAGTGTAACTTATTGGCAGGATGCATATAGAAGATTCAAAAAAAATAAAGTAGCTTTAGTTTCTATTATAATAATAGGTATTATTACTCTTCTTTCTATATTTATACCTATAGTATCAGAATATGAATATGCACAGATAAACAGAGGCGTAGAAAATAGTTTGCCTACATTAGAACACCCATTTGGTACAGATACTTTGGGAAGGGACTTACTTGTACGCTGTATGATAGGGGCTAGAATATCTCTTTTAATAGGTATTGTTTCTGCTACTTTGGTTGTAATAATAGGTATAGTTTATGGTTCTATATCTGGATATTTTGGCGGTATGCTTGATAATATTATGATGCGTATAGTAGATATTATCAGTGCTGTGCCTACGCTTTTAATTGTTGTATTATTATCTGTAGTGCTTAAAGCTCCTATGGATAAATTATTCTTACAAAGCGAATCTTTAAGAGGTATTGGTCTTTTGGGACCTGGACTTTTTAGTATATTTATAGTTATATCTTTGCTTTATTGGACTAATATGGCTAGAATGACTAGGGGACAAATTTTAGCATTAAAAAATCAGGAGTTTGTAACTGCTGCTAGGGCTTTGGGTACTCCGCATAGCAGAATAATTTTTAAGCATTTAATACCTAATGCTATGGGTGCTATAATAGTATCAGCTATGGTTCAAATACCTAATGCTATATTTGTTGAGGCTTTTTTAAGTTTCTTAGGTTTGGGTGTAAGTGCTCCTATGGTTTCGCTTGGCTCTTTAACTTCAAATGCTGTTAGCGGGGTTTATTCTTATCCTTATCAGCTGCTTTTTCCTGCTGCTTTAATAAGTATAATAATACTTTGTTTTAATTTGGTGGGTGATGGACTTAGAGATGCTTTAGACCCTAGAATGAAAAACAGATAAAGAGCTATTAAATAAAGGTGGTATTTAATGGAAAGTTTATTAGAAGTTAAAAATTTAAGCGTATCTTTTTTTACACCGCTTGGGGAAGTTAAGGCTGTTAATAATATTTCTTATAAATTAGATAAATCTAAAGTGTTGGGAATAGTAGGGGAGTCTGGAAGCGGCAAAAGTGTTTCTGCTTATTCTATTATGGGGCTTATTGAAGAGCCGGGTAAGATTATTAATGGAGAGATACTTTTTGAAGGTACTGATTTGATTAAACTTTCAGAGCATGAAAAAAAGAAAAATAAGGGGTGATTCTATATCGATGATTTTCCAAGACCCCATGACTTGTTTAAATCCTGTATACACTATAGGCAATCAGCTTATGGAAGCTTTAACTACTCATAAAAAAATAAGCACAACAGATGCGATAGAGAGAATAGTAGAGCTTTTAACATTGGTTGGTATTAATGAACCAAGAAGAAGAATAAAACAATATCCGCATGAGCTTTCAGGCGGTATGCGTCAGCGTATAATGATAGCTATGGCTCTTGCAGGAGACCCTAAAATACTTATTGCCGATGAGCCTACAACTGCACTTGATGTTACCATACAGGCACAGATACTTGAGCTTATCAAAGATATACAGAAAAAAATACAAATGGCTGTTATTCTTATTACACATGACTTTGGAATTGTTGCTGATATGGCTGATGATATTATAGTAATGTATGGAGGCGGTATAGTAGAGAGAGGTACTGTATTTGATATATTTGAAAGACCTAAACACCCTTATACTTTGGGACTTCTTAAATCTTTACCTCGTATTGATATAAAGCAAGACAGACTTATACCTATAGAAGGAACTCCTATAGATTTGCTTAATATGAAGGCAGGCTGTCCTTTTAGCACAAGATGCGAAGAATGTATGAAGGTTTGTATAGATAATAAACCTCCTAGAACTGAGTTTGAAAAAGGGCATTTTTCTGCTTGCTGGCTTCATCAAATGCCTAATTAATTATAGAAAATAAAAGGAAAAATTATGGCACCTTTAATAGAAATACAAGACTTAAAACAACATTTTAAAATAAAGGGCGGTTTGTTTGGAAGAAATATACAAACAGTAAAGGCCGTTGATGGAGTATCTTTTACAATAAATAAGGGTGAAACTTTTGGACTTGTAGGAGAATCCGGAAGCGGAAAAACTACACTTGGAAGAACTTTGCTTCATTTATATAAACCTACAAGCGGTAAAATATTTTTTGATGGAGAAGAAGTTAATGAAAATAATTACAGACAGTATGCTAAAAGAATGCAAATTATTTTCCAAGACCCTTATGCTTCACTTAATCCTCGTATGACTGTTGAAGATATAATAGGGGAAGCTCTTGATGTACATAAACTTTATTCTACAAAAAATAGAAAGAAGAGAGAAAGTAATAAATCTTCTTAAACTTGTTGGGCTTAATGCTGAGCAGGCACAAAGATATCCGCATGAGTTTTCCGGCGGGCAAAGACAGCGTATAGGTATAGCTCGTGCTTTGGCTGTTGACCCTGAGTTTATAGTTTGCGATGAACCTGTATCTGCTTTAGATGTTTCTATTCAGGCTCAGATTATAAATATGCTTTATGATATGCAGCAGGATATGAAGCTTACTTATTTGTTTATTGCTCATGATTTAGCAGTGGTGCGTCAAATATCTAAAAGAATAGCTGTTATGTATTTGGGTAATATTGTTGAGCTTACAGACAGTGAATCATTATATACAAAATCGCTTCACCCTTATACTCAGTCTTTAATTTCTGCTATACCAATATCAGAACCTTCTATAGCAAAAACTAAACAGCGTATAATACTTTCTGGGGAGATACCTTCTCCAATCAATCCTCCTTCAGGCTGTAAGTTTAGAACTAGATGTCCTAAGGCTCAGGCTATTTGTGCTGAGAAAGCTCCAGAGTTTAGAGAAGTAGAAAGCGGGCATTACTGTGCTTGCCATTTAGTATGAAAATAAATACTTTTATGAAAAAAAATAGTAAATTTATAATTTTAATTTTATTATCTATTATTATAAATATATTTTTATCTTCTTATATTATGCCAAGAAGGGCATTTAATATAGACCAGCTTCAGCATTTCTATGATATGAATAAATGGTATAAAAGCAATAAAGTTCCAACTACAAGTGCAAGATTTATTGCAAGCAAGGTTATAGATGAAGAATATACAACTCCAAGAGTGCCAGGAGGGGCTTATTATATATTTTATACATTATTTTATAAGCTATCTGGTGAAAAATTATTAGGTGCTAAAATCATTAATCTCATATTTAATTTAATAATAATATCAATATTTCTATTTTGGTTTTATAAAAAATTTGGACTTATTAGTGTAGCTTTTATTAGTCCTTTAATTTTATGTAATGGATATTTTATACTTTCTATAGTTAATTTTTGGAATCCTAGTTTATCATTAATATTTAGTTTTATATTTTTTATATTTTTGTTTGAATATATAGATAAAAATGAAGAAGATGATAAAAGAAAAATTATAGTAAGAATTTCTGCTGTATTTCTTTTTCCAATACTTGCTGTAATAGCTCAAGGTCATTTTTTTTACTTTTTTTTCTGCTATACCAACATTAATAATATATTTGATTATTAGGTATAAAAGAACTTTGAAATATTTTAAATTTTTTAGTTTAGGTGTATTTATATCTTTTCTATTATATTTGCCATATTTGATTTCAGAGCTTCAAAATAATTTTAATAATTTAAATATGATTTTTACATTAAAGGAAAGTCTTGGCAAATTCACATTTCCTCAAATACATTTTATATTTTTATTTCCCACAAATGAAATGTCATTTTTGTACGGAACTAAGATAGATGCTATTATTAATTTTTGGAAATTATATCCTTTTAAAATTCTAGGAATATCATTCTTATTTATTAGTGTTATTTTCTCGTTTGCTTGCTTTTGCAGGGCTTTATATTTTTATTTTAATAAAAAATATGTTGCTCAATCTAATAATGAAAAAAATATTTTGGAAATGTTTACTATATTTTTATTATTTATTCCAATTACTATAATAATTAATTTGCTTGCTGGAGGAAAAATAGCTGTTGTACATTATTTATATTCTATTTTTGCATTATCTTATATACCAATAATACTATTTTTTATTCAGTTTTCAATGAAAAATAATAATAAATTTTTATATATAATATATTCTATGTTAATAATTAATATATTTGTAATATCTATTCAATTAATTACTTATATAAATAATTATGAAAAGCCTATGGATATGGAATCTGTTAAACTTATTACAAAATCAATAAGTGAACTTGAATATAGTGATGGAGTAAAAATTGTAAGACCTTTTGACCCTGTAACTGATGGATTTTATAATGATTTTGCAAAGATATTATTTCCAGAGTTTGTTTTTAATGAGAATTCAAGCTCTTCAAATATTTTAACTATAATAAATAAACAATATTTTTGGAATCTAAATTCTCAATATGCAAGTAATTATATAAATAACATAAAAGAAACATCTAGATTAATTACAAATAATAGTTTATTATATTTATATAAATCAAATTAAAATAGTTAATTATATGGTGATTGTATGAAAAAAATATTAATTTTATCTATTGCAGTATCATTTGCATCTATGATATTTATACATTTTTATGCTTTCAATAAAACAGCAATTTATATAGATCCAATTTATCATTTATATGATATGAAACAGTATTATGAAACTAAAACTATACCTGTTGTAGGTAATAGGCTCATGAATAGCTCTGATGTTAGGGATAATACTACATATGCAAGAATACCAGGCGGATTTTATTATATCATTTATTTATTATGTTATAGTTTGGCTGGGGAGTCTATTGTTGGTGCTAGAATTATTTATATTATGCTTTGTTTTATAATACTTGCTTTGTTTTTATTTTGGGTGTACAAGAGATTTTCACTTTATATATGTGCGGTTTTGTCTGCATTAATTCTTACAAATGGTTATGTTATATTTTCTTCTAATGATTTTTGGAATCCTAATATACCATTGATGCTTTCTTTTATATTACTGATAGTTTTTTCGGAATATGTTTCAAATAGTGATGAAAAGTTAGCTTTTATATCTGCAATGTTTATTTTTCCATTAGAAGCATTAATGGCTCAGGGTCATATAGCTGTATTTTTTTCTATTGTTCCTACTACCATTATTTATCTTATCATTAGGTACAAAAGAACATTGAAATATATTAAAGCTCATTTAATTGGGGTATTTATTGCTTTTTTAACATATTTGCCTTATTTGATTTCTGAAATTAAAAATGGATTTTTTAATACAAATCTTATGCTTAATATGCAAAGCTCTTCAAATTTTAAGGGGCTGCCTCAAGTTTATTCAGTATTAATTTTTCCTACTAACGAACTTTCTGTTTTGTATGGAACTAATTCAACACCTGTAAACTATTTTTGGTTTAATGAAAACACTTTTTTTATAGGTATGATATTTTTAGCTATTACTGCCATTATTTCTTTAGCGGGATTTATATTTTCTATAATATTTTTGATTAAATCAAGAAAAAATAAATTATATAATTGTAAATCTATTATTGAAAAAGAGGTTTTTATTTTTTATCTTCTATTTATACCAGCTACTTGTTTTACATTTTTTATATTTAAATCAGCTCCTGGTACATTTAGATATTTATATGGTATATTTGCTTTTTCTTTTATAACTATAATAATACTATTTAATGAGCTTTTAAAAGATAAAAATAAATTATTATTAATTTCTATATTATTGCTTACATTAAATACCATCAATATGGGTTTTTTGCATATGCCTCGTTATTATAATTTATTTGAAGCTCCATATACAGAGAAAAAATTTAAAAATATATTAACAGCAATATCTAAAGATGCTGAAGGAAAGCCATTTAAGATAATACCTTATGATGATAATTATTTTAGTAATATGAGATTAGCTTATTTTCCTAATTTGGATTGGAATAAAGATGATAATTCAAAATTAACTTATTTTATATATTATGAAGTAGAAAATATAAGATTAAAAACTACAGGCAAATCAAAGCCTTATGATGATATATTAAATAATTTGCCGAATGATGCTAAACTCATTGCTGGTGATGATAAATTAAAAGTTTACAGATATATAGAAAAATAATTTTATAATATTAATGTTTCTATAAATTGCTTTGCTACTCTTGGGCTTCTTCCAGCACTTCTTATGGCGTAGCTTTCGGCTTGTTTTATAAGCTCTTCTTTGTTTATTTGTATATTGTTATCTTTAGCGTAAGATAATACTATATCTATAAATAAATCCCTATCCGGTCTTTGGAAGGTTATAACTATACCAAATCTGTTTGTTAAACTCATTATCTGCTGAATAGTGTCTTCCACATGTATATCATCGCCTGTTCTGTCATTAAAGTTTTCTTTTATTAAATGTCTATAATTGGAAGTAACATAAACTACTATATTCTGTGGAAAAGAGTTTACTCCTCCTTCAAGTACAGCTTTTAAATATGAGAAGCTGTCATCATTATAAGAAAAAGTTAAATCATCTATAAATATTATAAATTTAAGAGGGCTTAAACTTAATTTTTGTATTATATCTGGTATAAGTGATAATTGGCTTTTTTTAACTTCAATAAGCCTTAAACCTTCATCTCTAAACATATTGGCTACTGCTTTTATAGTGCTGCTTTTACCAGTACCAGCATCTCCATAAAGAAGTATGTTATTAGCTTTTTTGCCTTCTAATAAAATTTTAGTATTTTGTATTACTTTCTCTCTTTCTCTATCATAACCATATAATTGTTTTATATTTTGATTGTCTTGATGTTTTGCTTTGGTGATATTGTTTTTTTCATCAAGCGTGAACATATTACTGTTATAAAATATGCCGTATCCTTTTTTGTTTATTTCTTTTATATGAGTAGAGTAGATACTATAGAAATCTATTTTTTTTGTTTCTAACTCTGCTAAATTATTATAAATATCAGAAAAATTAATTTCAGATAAATAACTAAAAAAATCTAATTCTTCTTTTAGAGCATTTTCTATATTTTTATTTATATTTTGTTTTAATAATAGTTTTTTTATATATATGTTGTTATCTCTAAATATATACTCTAATAAAAAATCTCCTATATTATCATTATAATTGTAAAGCTCATTTAAAAAATTATAATATAAATATGTTGTTTCTGCTTCATCATTAGAATTATATTTTAATAACTTTATTAATTTTTTTATTGTCTTTGTCTTTAGTATTTCTCTAAATATTATTAATTTTGAAAAACCAATTATTATTTTTTCTTTCATAATTTTTCTCACATTTGTTTTATAGTTTCTATTAATTTTAAAGTTTCTTTTCTAGTTTCATTGTCTATTTTTATAATATTTTCTACAGTAAGCGGTATGTGATCAACATTTATTTTTACCATTTTTTCTACTATATCAAATATTTCAGTAAATGATATTTTTTTCTCTAAAAATGAATACACACATACTTCATTAGCAGCATTTAATATACAAGGATATAGTCCGCCTTTCTTACCGCATTCATATGCAAGTTTAAGCATAATAAACTTATCAAAATCCATCTTATAAAAATTAATCTCGCTATGTTCATAAAGCTTTAATTTTTCAAATGGTGTTGTTCTTACTTCTGGGTAGGTGAGGGCATGCTGTATAGGAAGACGCATATCATTCTTTCCAATTTGAGCATATATCTCTCCGTCTACAAACTCAACCATAGAATGTATTAAACTTTGAGGGTGTATTATAGTTTCTATTTTGTCATAATCCAAATTAAATAAATGATGAGCTTCTATTACTTCAAAACCTTTGTTCATCATAGTGGCACTGTCTATTGTAATTTTTCCGCCCATATTCCAAGTTGGGTGTTTTAATGCCATTTCTACTGTAACATTTTTTAACTCTTCTTTTGGAGTTCTAAAGAAAGGTCCTCCTGATGCTGTTATTATTACTTTTGATATTGGTACATTTTTAAAATGATTTAATATTTGAAAAATTGCAGAATGTTCGCTGTCTATTGGTACTAATTTAGCATTATGTTTTTTTAATAAATCATTAATTATATCTCCGCCTACAACTAATGTTTCTTTATTTGCTAATGCTACAACTTTAGATTTTTTTATTGCTTCTATTGTTGGAAGAAAACCAGAATATCCTACTAAAGCATTTACTAGTATATCAAAATCAATATCTTTTACAAAATCAGCTATGCTTCCTTCATGAATATTAACATCTATATTAAAATTTTTAAAATTATCTAATGCTTCTTTAGAAGATATATGCACATATTTTGGCTTGAATTTAATGCATTCTTCTTTTAAAACATCAATTTTAGTATTTGTAGTAATTCCTACTATTTCAAAGTCATTATAAAAATGTTCTATTACAGAGCAAGTGTTTACTCCTATAGAACCGGTGGCACCAAGTATGAGAACTCTTTTTTTCATTGAAAATTAATCCTTAAATATATTATAAAGAATGATATATCTTAAGATTAATAATTTCAAGTATGATGAGATGATTAGTTTATAATCATCTCATTATTATTTTTATTATATTATTTCTCCGTCTATTGATATAGTGTATTCTTTTATGATGATGTTTTTATTAGCTTTTTTAAGAGCTGCTTCTACTATCATTTCAACACCTCCGCAGCAAGGCACTTCCATACGAACTATTGTAATAGATTTTATATTTTTTGTTTTAAATATATTAGCAAGCTTTTCTATATATGAATCTATGTCGCTGTCAAGTTTAGGACAAAGCATCATAAGCACTTTTCCTTTTAAGAATTTTGAATGGAAATTCGCATAAGTAAAAGGAACACAATCTGCACTAATAAGTAAATCTATATTATCAAGATATGGAGCATTTGGGTTTATAAGTTTTAATTGTATAGGCCAGTTTCTTAATTCAGAATGCATTTCTATATTGTTATTAGATGCAGACATTTTATTTCTCATATCTCTTTGCATACTTCCAGGACAACCGCAAGGTTTATCTTCCAATTCAGGAACTTCTATATTATTTTCTTTCATATACTCTATAGCTTCTTTTAATAGTTTTTCTTCTCCATGTTCTTTTAAATGTTTAAGATGAGCTTTTATTACATTAATACCGCCTTTTATAATATTTACCATTACTTTTTTTTCATTATATTCTTCTGCTTCTCTTTCTTCTATAGTCATTACATTTTCTGGACATTTTTTTATACAAGCTCCAAGTCCGTCGCAAAACAAATCACTTATAAGTCTTGCTTTTCCGTCTATTATCTGCAAAGCTCCCTCAGGACAATCAGGTATGCATTCTCCGCAGCCTGTGCATTTATCTTCATCTATTTTTATTATTCTTCTTTTCATTTTGCTAAACTCCTATGTGTAAAAGATAAAAGTTATTTATGTTTATATAATATAATTTTTTATAAAAAACTCAGTTGCTATAGCAACTAACTAATATTGATTTTTTAATAAAAAATACTATATTACTTATTGAATATATTGATGTTTTAGGGTTTGTCTTATGGAAAAATATATAGATATAATATTAAAATCAAGTTTATTCAGCAATATAGATAGAGATAATGTTCTTAATATGATTAATAGCTTTCAAAATAAATCATATAAAAAAGGAAATACCATTATAGATATAGGAGACTACATAGATAATATTTATTTAATATTAGATGGTATGGTAGAGGTTTCCAAAGAATATGATGATGCGAGAAAAAATATAGTTAATATATTAAATGCGGGAGATATTTTTGCTGAATCTTTTGCTTTATCTACAAATAAAATTTCTACTATACAGGCATTATCTTTTACAGATACTAAAATATTAAAAATAAATACTAATAATATTTTTAATAATGCAATTTTTTTAGAAAAATTTAATTAGGGTTCTATCTGATAAAAATATATTCCTTTCTATAAAAAATGATATTCTAAGTCAAAAAAGTTTAAGAAGTAAAATAATGCTTTATTTGAAATATATGTCTAATATACAAAAATCTAATAATATAGTAATACCGTATAATAGAGATAAATTAGCAGAGTTTATATCTTCAGATAGAAGTGCATTATCAAGAGAATTAAATAGATTATCAAAGGAAAAAATAATAAAATTGGAAGGAAATAAAATAACAATTTTAAAACATTAAAAAAATTATTTATTCATAAAATCCAAATGCTTTTTTCTTTTTTCTCACTTCATCTGCTATTTTTTTTATAGTTATTTTAGATAATGATTTTTCAAAGTCTTCTCTTACGTTATTAAACTCTTCCCCAAGTACATCAAACATAGCACATCCCACTGGACATACATGGTTAGGGTGATGAAAGTTAAACAAACCTCTCTCTTCTTCTGTGAATACTGCTTTATATATTGAGAGTAATGTTATATCTTTTTCATCTTTTATAAGTTTGCTTCCCTTTTTAGTAGTTTCAACTATTTCAGCATCTTGAAGTTTTAATAGAATTCTTCTTATTATGGCAGGGTTAGTTTTTACGCTTTTAGCAATTAAATTTGATGTTGTTCCTTCATTTTCAAAAAAGGCTATGCATAAAACTATATGTGTGGCAACTGATAATTTTGTGTTAATTTTCATGATATTATAATAAATTGAATAGGCATAATAGTCAATAGCTTTTTATTTTAATGTTGTAACTCTTTTGGTAACAATATTTTTACTTAATAGGTATTGATATAATATTGAAAATACTATATAAGTTTTTCAGAATCAATAAATAAAAAAAGGAGATAAAAATGAATAAAGTTTTTTTAATTTTATCATTAGTAGTATTTGCAGTTTCTTGTTCAAATAATTCTGGAGATGGAACAACTAAAGCTAGCAACAGCACTTCAGGAGCTCAATACAAAAAAGAAGCTATGGGAATAACAATAGAAGGATTAGCAGCACCTGAAAGTGTTAAGTTTAGAAATGGTAAATTATATATAGCAAATTTAGGTGACCCTAATGCTCCTAAAGATGGATTTATTATTGTTGCTAATGAAGATGGTTCTAACCCTACAAAACTTTTTGAAGGTGAGTTAGACAGCCCTAAAGGTTTTTCTTTCTTAACTGATGATATTATTATTATTCCTGACCAAGTTAATGACAGTTCTATGACAGGTAATTTAGTATTAGCTAATGTTAAAGAAAATAAAATAATCACTAAACTTCCTATAGAAGGTTCTAAATTCTTAAATGATACAGTAGTTATAGACCCTACAACAGTAGCTTTAACTGACACAGGTGCTTCTACAGTTCATTTTGTAAAAGTAGATAATAACTCAGCTTTATCTATTGCTTCATCAGTAACAGGAGTAGTTGGTGCTAATGGTATATTATTAGACAATGGAGTATTATATATAGCAGGAAGTACATTTGGCGGCGATGCTAATGGCGGAGATATTTATACTTTAAATATAGACGGTACAGGATTAACTAAATGGACAGCTTCAAGATTAGGTGCTGGTGCTTTAGATGGTATAGCTATTGCTAATGGCAAATTATATGTTTCTGATTGGGGTGTTGATATGGCTAATAACAATGCTTGTATATATGTATTTGATTTAAATACTAAAGAACAATTAGAAAAAATTGAAGGTTCTTTATCTGGTGTAGCTGATATTGATTTAGTTGATAATGTTATATATATACCTGAACTTTCTACAAGTTTAATTAAAAAAGTACAGCTATAAGTTATAGTACACATAAATATAAAGGTGCATCTTTTATAGGTGCATCTTTTTTTGTATATAATATAAAATTTAAAACAGTTTTCTTAATTTATCCTCAAATATAAAATCAATTTATTTTAATTGTCATCAATAAAAATTATGTTTTTGGTTTGACTAATTAATAAAAATATATTATAATTAATAATAATTACTAATAAGGATATATTATGAATACTGTTGAAAAGAAAAAAAATGTTATATTATTAAATATGGGCGGACCAAGAAATATTCAAGAAATAAATACTTTTTTAGTGAATATGTTTAATGATTATCATATTCTAAATATAAAAAATAGTTTTATAAGAAATATGGTAGCAAAAAAAATAGTAAATAAAATAAAGCCTGATGTTATAAGTCACTATGAAGCTATAGGCGGAAAATCTCCTATAAATGAATATACAGAAAAATTGGTAAATAAACTTAATAAATTAGACAGTTCAGCAGATTATAAATATATTATGAATTATACTCCTCCTTATGCTTATGATGTGCTGAAAGAATTAAAAAATAAAAATGTAGAAGAAATTACATTATTTAGTATGTATCCTCAATATTCAGAAGTTACAGTAAAATCATCATTAGAAAGTGTTTATAAGGCTATAAAAAAATTAAAATATAATCCTAAAATTAATATAATAGACAGATACTATTATGATTATAATTATAATAATTCTATAGTACAATTAATAAAAGAGTCAATAGTAAATAAAAATCCCGAAGAATATGTATTAATATTTTCAGCACACTCAATACCAAAAATGTATGCTGATAAAGGTGACCCATATGAATATGAATGTAATTATAATATAGAAATATTAAAAGAAAAACTACATGAAGAAGGACTTAATTTCAAAGACATTGTTCTTTCTTATCAATCAAAAATAGGAAAAATTGAATGGCTTTCTCCTGCCACAATAGACATAATAAAAAAATATAAAGGAGAAAAATTAATAATATATCCATTAGCATTTACAATAGACAATTCTGAAACAATTTATGAAATAGATATGGAATACAGAAAAGAAGCTATAAATAAATATGATATAAAAGATTTTATACTAGTACCTTGTTTAAATGATAATTTAAATTTTGCTAAAGCTATCATTGAGTTATCAAGAAATGCTGAAATATACAATTCAAATATATCAGATATTAAAGAAATAGTTTAATAAATAAAATTAAATTATTTTTTTAGATTCAAATTTTTTATTTATATTTTTGAATATTGATTAACTAAATTTATATATAGATAAATGAGTTTTAATATATTTAAAAAGTTTATGGTAAATAATTTTCTTGACAATATATTAAATAATAATATTATCTTTCTATAAACATTTTATAAGAGGTTTTTTATAATGAAAAAAATTAATATAGGTTTTATAGGTGCAGGTTCTATAGCTGAAATTATGGCTAAAACTATTGCAAAAATTAAAGATGTAGAATCTTATGCTGTGAGTGCAAGAGATATAAAAAGAAGTAAGGCATTTGCTAAAAAACATGGATTTAAAAAGTTTTATGGTTCTTATGAAGAGATGGTTAAAGATGAAAATGTAGATTTGGTTTATATAGCAACACCTCATTCTCATCATTATGAGCATATAAAATTGTGTCTTAATAATAATAAAAATGTTTTATGTGAAAAGGCTTTTACAGTTAATACAAAACAAGCGAGAGATGTTATTTTACTTGCCAAAAAGAAAAAACTTTTACTTGCTGAAGCTATTTGGACTAGATATATGCCAAGCAGAGATATAATTAATGAAACTATAAAAAGCGGCATTATAGGTAAAGTAAGTTCTCTAACAGCAAATTTAGGATATGTTATAAATAAAAAAGAAAGATTGATAGAACCAGAATTAGCAGGAGGAGCTTTGCTTGATGTTGGAGTTTATACTATCAATTTTGCTCTTATGGTATTTGGAAATAAAATAAAAAAAATAGATTCTACTTGCGTGAAAACTAAAAAAGGAGTAGATGAACAAAACTCTATTACGCTTACTTTTGATGACGGCAAAATGGCAGTATTAAACAGCACTATGTCAGCATTAACAAATAGGGAAGGTGTTATTAACGGAGATAAAGGGTACATTGTTGTAAAAAATATTAATAATCCAGAAAGCATAACAGTTTATTCATTAGATAGAAAAGTTGTAAAAACTATTAAAGTTCCAAAACAAATAAGCGGTTATGAATATGAGGTTATTTCTTGTGCAGATGCTATTAGAAATAAAAAGTTAGAATGTAAAGAGATGCCTCATGAAGATATTATAAGAGTTATGAATATAATGGATACTTTAAGAAGAAGCTGGAAGATAAAATATCCTTTTGAAAAGTAATATATTTGTTTAAAATTAAATTAATAAATATTTATAGTGTTTTAATTTAATAATTCATATTACTAATTAAAAAATTATAATACCTGCATACATTTTAAAGATATATGCAGGTTATAAAAGTCTTTACTTTATAAAATAAGATTTTACTGTTCCGTATATTGATGAAGTAAATCTCTTATTAATTTCTAAAGGATTTACGCATTCTTCATAATCATAGTTTGAATTTTCATCTAACTTGTGGAAAGTAATATCTATAAATGTTACTTTTTCACTCGCATCCATTCCAAACCACATATATTCAAAATTTATACGGCATGCGATTTCTAATATTGAATCTTTTAATTCATAACAATTATAGCTTCCGCCGTCTTCAATATCTCTGCTTCTTTCAAATGACATTTTATTTGCCATTGACATAATCTCGCCTGCTGTTATTTCTTTATCTTCAAATGAAATGATTTTGTTATTTTTTATATGCTCTTCTTTCACTTCTTCAAATAATAAGTTAAGCTGATTAATAGGCTGTAATATTTCGTAGTCGCTTAATTGATTTCTCCATTTTGATAATTTATCTTCGTCTAATTCTATGGGGTGAACTAAAGTAATATTTTTTTTGTTTTTTAGACTATCTTCAAATATATATTCTTCTTCATCAAAAGTATTAAAACTTCCATCTTCCATATATCTAAAACTTTCTATTAAATTATTATTTTCATCATAAACTCCCCATATAAGCTTTAAAGCAAATATATTCATTATAGGGTTGTCAACAAAAAGCTCATTAAAAGTTTTATAAGACCATTTTCTTCCATTTAATAATACTTTATTTAATCTTCTCATTTGATTAGAGCTTATCATTTTTATATTTTTCTTTATCAAAGTTAATTCTTTTTTAGAAGCATCTGCTATTGCCTTATCGTCTTTGCTGTTTGGTGTGGGTAGTGATTTTAAAACTTTGTCATTTGAATCTGTTACTTCGATAGTGAAATCATTTTTTATTTGAAGTTTAAATACTCTGTCAGCTTCTCCTCCATAATGAAGTTCTCTCATTCCTTTTTTATCAAAGTCCAAATCTGGTATTATTTTATCTATTAGCTCATCTTCTGAAATCTCTAATGCTTTGGCAGTCTTTTTTAATGCATCTTTTGCAGCATTTTTTACCTGATTATTTTTTACTTTTACAGACATTGTATCAACTAATACTAATGCAAATTTGCTTGCATTTAATGCTATAGCATATACTGCATGTGCTGCTAATGCTCCTCTTGAATTTAATGCCCATTCTTCAATTTGAGTTTTTAATTTTAAGAGTTTATCTTCAGGCTGGAAAATACAATATGGAATAAGTATATTTTTTAATTTTGTATCTGCTTTGTTGTTAAGCCAATTTGTATATATATTATCAAGTGCATTTCTAAATGAATCAATATCAAAAAACTCTGCTATCTTGTTGCAGTCTTTTAATATAGAAGGCTCTTTTAAAGCAATATATTCCATAAACACATACTGAACTATTTTTAAAGGTGCCTTAGTTTGTTTATCTTTTAATAAAATATTAGAAAGTATATTTTCATCTATATCTTTTATTAGAGTTTCATGTCCTTCATTATAGTATTTATTTAAATATTCGTTTATTTCGTCAACGCTTGTAAATTGAAAATCATCATCAAACTTCTGTAAATCCCAATATTTAATTATTTCTTTATAAACTGTTCTTGATGCTTCTTTTCCTTCATTTGCTAATTTTTCTACTTCGCTTCTTACAATGCTTTCATTATTACTGATTACTGATACACAATGTTTTTTTATTTCTTTTGATTTTGCTGTGTCTAGAACTTTGAAAACAAAATCGAATTTATTATCTATCAAATTTTTTAACTTATCACTAAAAATATAATCGATAAATGATATAGTGCCTTGAATATTTGCTGTTATAGAAGTGATAAATGATTTATCTTCAATAATAGTTTTTGTTTCTTCTAAATTGTTTTTTATAAGAGTGATAATATCATCTTTTGAGTCTAATAATGATAAATAAATATCTTTTAACTGCACTTTTTTATCATTAACTAATTTTTCTTTAATTGATAAAATATCTCTGTTATAGAATATTTTCTGAGTAGAAACATAAATAGAAATTTTACCATATATTCCATAATGCTTTAATAATTTAGTAGTAATTTCTGATGCTTCATCATTTACTTCGTCAAGCGACATTATAGCTGACAAATAATGACTATGATTGCTATAAGGATTTTCTTTTACATATTTAATGCTTTTAGAAATTATTTCATCAAAACTTTTAATAACTACATTTGTTTCTAATAAATATACGCATATTTCTTTTAACTTTGCTACAATAGAATTAATATCAATATTATATTTATTATCACCGCTTGCAAGCATAATTGATGAAAGCATAGCATAATCAAGATATAATTGTTCAAATTTTGATTTTTCTATTATCTCATAAAGTTTATAAAAAGTTTCTTTATCTTCATCATATAATTTTTTTACTTCCAATGTATGCTTAGAAATAAAAAGAGTGTTGTCATTAAGTATTTTGCTTAATAAAATACATTCTTTAGGGAAAGAGCATATTTTTAAATATTCAGGTATAAGTTCTCTCGTATAGTAATAATATAGTTTATCCTCTGAATAGCTTTTAAATAATCTTTTATATAATTGTCCTGTTCTTCCTACCATTTCACGTGATATATTTACAAGAAAATAAATCATATTATTATCTTTATTTAAAATATTGATTAATCTTTTATACACTTCTTCATCTTTATCAGCTATAGTAAAAAGCAGTGCAGTAGTTTCTTCATCATTAATTTTTAGAGAGTCTATATAATTTAATAATTGTTTAATAAGGCTTTTATCATCATCTCTATTTATGAGGTATACAAAAATAGTCAATAATAAATGAGGTGCTTTTTTTAATAATATTTCATTATCATTTTTTACTTTTTCTAAATATTGATTAAAGTCTTTAGGAGTATAATATTCTAATCCTAAAAACCCCCCCAAATTATTTACTTGTATTTGTATGTACTTATTTGCTTCATTATGGATTAAACCAGACTTAGCATATTTTGTACCATATTCTCTTTCATATGTAATATTATAACTTTCTATTAATACTTTTTCTAAATCTTCACCAACGCATAATCTTAAAATTTTATTGGTAGTATCGCCTTTATATATATATTTAATTACAGTTGCAGCGTATCTTGATAAAGCTTTTTTATCTTCTTCTTTAGTATTTTCATCAAAATAAAATTTGAAAATTTCTTGGTCATCAGTGAGGTAATACCTTATTGAAGTATGGCAGCTGTTTGTTCTTCCATAAAAATAATCAAGGAATGCGTCCTTATTGTTTTCATATTGGAATATTTTTTCAAACTTATTTCTTATTTGTTCTTCATTATTATTTTCCATATTCCACCTCGTTGACAGTATTTTTATACAGTATAATTGATTTTATTTGTTCTGTCAAATTTTTATTACTGCTATTATTGTTCTTTTTCCCGCAGCTCGCGGTGCGGACTTCATCAAAAAAACCAAAAAGTGCAAGTACTATAGCGTTGTATGTTTTGGAATATCTATAAACCATATAATAATGCCTGTATTTTAATCTGAAAAATGCAGCCTTTTTGCTTCTTTGTGGCAACAAAAGAAGTGGGGGTTCGGGGGCTAGTCCCCGATAATAATAAAAAAATAAAAACTAAATTTTGATGAACTTAAAAATTTTAAATGTATATTGTAACAATAATTTTCTATCAACTTTTTCCCGCCTTCTCTGTGCGGACTTCATCAAAGTTTTTGCCCTTCGTGCACGTTTCACGAAAGTGCAAATAATAAAATATTATTAAACTATTTAATATGTTTTACTGCAAGTTTAATAGCTTTTATTGCTCAAAGAAATTGTTCATATCTTTAAAAATTTCTTTTATGCTTGCTCTCAATATGCTTGCATTTGGAAGTGAGTTTATAAACTGCATGCCGTAATTTTTTGTATATAGTCTTTTATCCAAAACAAACACTATCCCTCTGTCTTCTTTGCTTCTTATAAGTCGTCCAAAACCTTGTTTAAACTTAATAACAGCAAAAGGCAGAGCATAATCCAAAAAAGCATTTCCTCCGTTTTCCTCAATATATTTATACCTTCCTTCGCTTATGGGGTCTGTAGGAACAGCAAATGGTAGTTTTGGTATAATTACAGCCTCAAGATTTTTACCTGCAACATCAACACCCTCCCAAAAAGAATCTACTCCAAATAAAACATTATTTTCTGAAGCCTTAAACATATCAAGTAAAGTATGTCTATGTATTGAAGCAGTCTGTGCAAGGGCATTAATATTTTTTTCTTTTAGCTTTTCAACTGTTGTTTCATAAACTTTCATTAAAGAAGAGAATGCCGTAAAAAGTATAAATGCACGCCCGCCTGTAATATCGCATACATTAAGAAGTACTTTTGATGTATAATCATTAAAACTATCGCTTGCTGGGTCTGGGGAATCGGTTGATATATAAAGCCTTGCATTGTCTCTATAATTAAAAGGAGACTCTAAATATATTTCTATCTTTTTGTTTTTTTCTATATAGTCAAAGCCAAGTCTATTAGAAAAGAAGTTAAAACTCTTTGAAACTGTGAGAGTGGCAGAATACATAGCAACAGTATCAAACCTCAAATATAAATAATCATTTAAGTTTTTAGCTACTGTAACAGGGGTAAGATGCCAATTAAGTATTAGATTTCCTTTTTTAGTTATTCTTGCTTCAACCCATCTTATATATTCATCTTTTTTATAATCTATTGCAGCATTGAGTGAGATTAATTGTCTTTTAAGTCTTTCAAGATAGGCATTACTCATCTGTGCAATCTCTTCATAATCAAATCCCTTATCTATTGCTATATCAAAGAATTTTTTATAAAGTTTATCGCATGCATTAACCAATGAAGTAATAACTAAAACCATTTCTCTTAAAGGTTTAATTCCTTCTTCTTTCCATTTATTATTAATTATTATTTCCGGACATATTCTAAATTTAAATCCTAATCCTTCTTTTGTTTGTATGTTTTTGTGGCAGTAGTTTAAAAACTGTTTTGAAGATTCATCTACTACATTTCTTACTCTTGAAGTTGTTTCATGTACACTATTAATTAACTCTAATAATTCTCTATAGTCATCTACTTCTATAGAAGATTTATTTTGATTAACCATATTATTAATAGTTTCTATTATGCCGAGCCTTTTATTTTTCTTTATTCTTGATATATAAAAAAGTGCTTTTAATATACCATTTTTGCTTCCCTCATCTCCAAAATAACTTGAAGCAGAGTTCTCAAAATTATGAGCCTCATCAATTATCACTTTTGTATACTTTGGAAGTAAGCTATATCTGCCTGAAGTTTCTGCATGCAAAGATAAATCTGCACATAGTATATGATGATTAACTATTAATAATTGTGCTGCATTAAGCTGTTTACGCATTTTATAAAAATAACAATCTTCTAAATATTCGCATTTTCTATGAGTGCAAGTGTCGGTATCGCATGCAACCATTTCCCATAATTCAGATTTTGGTTTGTAACCCAAATCTGTAATAGAGCCATCTTTTGTAATGTTGAGCCAATTATCAATATCTTCAAAAAACTCAATCTGGTCTTCAAAGTCTAATTTATCAGTATCATTCAAAGCGTCTTTTACTTTTTTGATGCATACATAATTGTTACGCCCCTTTACTAAAGCATATTTTACATTTGGAGCTATAGCATCTATTATAGACGGTAAATCCTTATTTATGATTTGTTCTTGTAGGTTTATTGTATTTGTTGAAACTACTATTCTTGTTTTATTTTCTTTAAGCCATAATAAAGCAGGTATTAAATATGCAAATGATTTACCTATTCCAGTGCCTGCTTCTGATATTAAATGTTTATTTGTATTAAAAGCTTCTATTGTAGCTTCTACAAGTTCTGTTTGCTCTTGTCTATATTCATATTTTTTTAATATTTTGCTTAAAAGACCATTTTCTGTAAACATAAATAAGGCATCAGGTGCATCTATGTTTTTTACATTCTCTTTTCTAATTGGTCTTACAACTTCATAAAAATCATCAACATCATTATTAACTATATAAAAACCAACCCCAGCATTATTGCCCAATTCGCTTGCTATAGCTAAATCTGCTCTTGAAGGAGTAAGCTGACCTGATGGGTGATTATGTATTACAGCGTCAAACTCTAATGAAAGCGATATTATAGCAGGTACAGAGTCTTTGTTTCCCCTTGCCATTACTTCTATATAATCTAATATGCCGAAAGAATTAAAATTGATTCCAAAATATACTTCATTACCGTAGGAATCAACTATAGATTTCCTCATAAAATTTATTGCTTCTAAAGAAAAGACATTATTTATTTCAACATCATACTCACTCATTATTGAATGATAGTATATTATATTAAAATCTTTGTCAAATTGTATTTTTAATTTCTATAAGATTATAAAAAATATTTTATAAAGCTATATATAAAATTATTTATAAATTATAATAGTAATATTTTGTATAATTAATTATTTTTAGATATAAAAATATAGTTCTTTTGGTTATTTTATACCAATAAAAGAACTGTGGTGCGGGGCAAAGCCCCGTTATAAAATTTAAAAAATACTATTAATATAGATTAATTTAATTATGAAATAAATCTATTGTAAAATAGCTTTTGTTGATATATTATTTTTGCAAATTTTATTTTTAAGGAAAATACTTATGATTTTTGATGCTCATTCTGATGTTTTATCTGATGTTGCTGTAAAGACTTTGAAAGGCGAGAATAATATATTAAAAAAGTATCATTATGATAATTTAGTAAAAGGTAAAGTTGGAGGAAGTATATTTGTTGTATGGGTTGAGAGAAAAAATTACGAGAGAGCTTTTGAGAGGGCTAATGAGATACTTGAATGTTTTAAAAAAGAGCTTAATTATTGTAATGACATTATAGAAGTTGTAAAAAGTTATGATGAGATGATTGAGGCACAAAACAAAAATAAGTTTTATGCTTTTTTGGGTTTTGAGGGTTTAATGCCTATTGAAGATAATATAGATATTCTTGATAGTTATTATAATGATTATGGTATTAGGCATGCTAGTTTAACTTGGAATGAAGAGAATAAGCTTGCTACAGGGGCTAGGGGAGATAGCAGCAGAGGATTAACTGAACTTGGAAAAAAGGTAATAAAAAAAATGAATGATAAGGGAATGATAGTTGATGTTTCTCATTTGAATGATAAGTCTTTTTTTGATGTTGTTAATATTACAGACTCTCCTATAATAGCATCACATTCAAACAGCAGAAAGTTATGCGGCAGCTTAAGAAACCTTACAGATGAGCAGTTGAAAGTGATAAGAGATTTAAATGGAGTAGTAGGGTTTAATTGTTATAAAGATTTTGTAGATGAAAATAAAGATAAACAAACAATAGATAGGGCAGTTGATCATATAAAATATATTGCAGATACTATAGGAGTTAATCATATAGGGCTTGGCTTTGATTATAATGAATATTTTGAAGATGAGGGCATTACAGGAGTGAAGGGGCTTGAAGATGCTTCAAAGTCTTATACTATATTAGAAAAACTAAAAGAAGCTGGTTTTAACAGTGATGAGATAGAAAATATAGAATATAAAAACTTTCACAGAATAATAAAAACTGTAATAAAATAAAAAAATATTAAAGTTATTATTGCAACAGACGATATTATATTTAGGTTGATTGGACTACCCCCCAATAACTATATTTGTAATAAGCCGCTTTGTTCATCCCACAAAAGCGGTTTATTTTTTATATGCTATAAATTTTTTGTTAAAAATTAGTTTTATTAATTTTTTATTTGCATGGCTTTGCCCCGCACCCCAGTTCTTTTATTGGTATAAAAGAACCAAAAGAACTGCATTTTTACGAGGTATAGCCAAAACATATGGTATTATTTTTTAGATATAAAACTTAAATATTTACTCTTTAGCAAAATATATACGAATAACTGAAATAATTTGCACTTTTTGGTTCTTTTTGCGGCGGGAAAAAGAACAAGAAAAAATTGATATATTTCAAGAATATAATTCTTTTTATATTTCTATTTACCTATACAGAAATTCTCAAATATCTCGTTTATTATCTCTTCTGCTTCAATCTTTCCGCTTACATTGCCTAATATGTTGTTTAATATATTTATCTCTTCTGCTACTTCATCTAATAAATGATTATTATTTGACTTTTCTATGCATATGTTCAACTGCTCTATTGCTCTCTCTAAATATCCTCTCTCTCTATTGTTTACATAGCTTTCTTTATTAAAAATTGTTATATCAGAATCTTTTATATGATTTTTTAATGCCTCTATTAATTTCTCTTTTCCTTGTTTTGTTTTTGTGCTTATTTCAATTGCATTGTCTATTTTTTCGTTAAACTTTTTTTCTAAATCTATTTTGTTTAACACATAAATTATATTTTTATTTTTTAATTGTTGTAAAAACTCTATTAAATTAATATCATCATCATTAGCATTGTCATTATAATCAAAAACAGCAATTACAATATCAGCCTCATTAGCACATTTTTTAGCTCTCTCAATTCCTTCAAGTTCTATATCGTTATCAGCTTCTTTGTGAAATCCCGCAGTATCCATAAAATAAAATGGTATATTATCTATATAAATGTTTTCACTCAAAAAATCCCTAGTAGTACCAGCTATATTTGAAACTATTGCTCTTTCTTTATCTAATATCATATTAAATATGCTACTTTTTCCCGCATTAACTCGTCCTACTATTGATACTTTTATTCCGTTAATTAGATTTTCTACTCTCTTAGAATTATTTAAAATATTTTCTATATCTTTTTTTATTGTATAAAAGTTTTCTATTAGTTTGTCATAAGAAAAAGTTTCTGTATCATCTTCTGGAAAATCTAATTCTCCATAAATAAGCATAAGAGTATTTTTTACATTCTCTCTAAGTTTATCTATCTCTCTTGTAAGTCTTCCTCTAATTTTATAAATGCTTGCTTCAGCCATTAATCTGTTATTAGAATCTATTAAATCATGTATAGCTTCAGCCTCACTTATGCCAATTCTTCCATTGATATAAGCCCTATATGTAAACTCACCTCTATTTGCTTGCCTTGCTCCGTTTCTTATTATAAGGTTTATTAATGATTCTATAACAACTATGCTTCCATGACACATAAACTCTACAGTGTCTTCTGATGTAAATGTGTTTGGAGATAATGTTGTAAGTACTACAAGCTCATCTATAGGAGTATTGTTTTCATCTTTAATTAAAGCATAATAACTTTTTCTATGTTCAAATTTTGTAATGTTTTTATTTTCATTGTTGGCATAATAGCATATTTTTGAAGCAATTTTTATAGAATCTTTTCCAGACATTCTTATTAAAGCCAATGCACTTTTTGAATAGGGGGTTGCTAATGCTACTATAGTATCATCTAAATTATAATTAGACATAAATTAATTTCCCAATATATTAATGTTTTACTCTTTTTTTCTTTAATTTTTTATTTAGTTTTTTCTTTTCTTTTTCTTCTTTCTTTAAAGCTGTATGTAAGTTTCCGTTTGATAAAATATAGTTTTTACAGAAATTATAATCTTTTTCCATTAACTCTATATCTGCAGAAGCTTTTGCGAATTTTATTAAGTCGCCTTCAGTAAACATTTTTATTATGGCGTCGCTTTCTATAAAATTGATTTCTTTAAATAATTTAGATATTTCACTGGTTGTCATGTCTTCAATATTAAATCTAAATCTTTTTGTTAAATATCTTTTAAATATAAATGTTAATTCAAAATAATATTCAGCAAATTTATTTTCGTTATAGTAAATGTTGTAATCTATATTTTTTAGAGCATTAAGAGCTTCAGTATCTTCTTTTACTGTTAGTCTTTCATTAAACTTCTTCTCAATATATTTTGCTAAAAACAATACAGAGAATATTATTAAAACTATAATTATTAAAAGTGCTATTATAATAATCCATACATATAAAGGCATAGGAATACTAATGGCTTTTTTCATTGGAGGAAGAACATCTCCGTCAGAAAATGGATTAACCAATACATTAATGTCCTCACCATAAAGCTCTCTATATTCATTATTGTAATTATATGATATTTTAAAAGGAGATATTACAAACTGTCCAACATCATAAAAGCCTATATTGTATTTTATTATTCTTTCTTTAAAATTGCCTTTATTTTTATTTATATTCTCTACGCTTATTATTCTCGATTGTGAAACTCTATCATCAAAAGAAATATCCTGATAATTATAATCTATATCTTTTTTTGAAATTATATGCACTTCATAAGTAATGCTATCGCCTATAAATATATTTACAGATGATACACTAGTTTTTGTATAAACAATAGTATCATTGTCTACCGTTTTTGAACATGATAAGATTAATGTCGATATAAGCAATAACAATATTTTCTTCATTTAATTAAACTAATCCTATATAATCTGCTGTCATTATTAATCATTTCTATTTCAAATAAATAATACGGCTTGTCAAAATACTCTATAAACTTCTCTCCCCATTCTATCATAGTAATGCCGTCTTCTTTTATCTTATCTTTAAATCCAATATCATCAAGTTCTGCCACAGAAGAAAGTCTATAAAGATCAACATGGCGAAGTATAGTTTCTTTGTTATTTAATATAATATTATACTCATTTATTAAAGTAAAAGATGGGCTGCTTACTATGTCATCACTTTGAAGCAGTCTTGAAAGAAGTCTTACAAAAGTAGTTTTTCCAAAGCCCAAATCTCCATTCATTATAATTAAATCACCGTCTTTTAGCAATTCATATATATATTGAGCTACTTCTTCTATATTATCTATGGTAATATTATTATATTCTTTTAATATTTCTTTCATAATTTTTTTATTTGTTTGTATTTTTTAAAGAATATATATTATAGATTGTTATTTGTCAAATATAAATTAATTGATTATTATGTAAATATTATTTTTTAGTTGAAAGATTTTTTATTGATTTTATAATATTTAAGAGGTGTATTGATGGATAGAGATAGTATTAAAAATAAATATGATTCTATAATAGAAAATATAAATTCACTTAAAGATAAATATAATATAAATTATAATATAGATGTTGTAGCCGTTAGTAAATATTCTTCAATAGAAACTATAAAAGAGTTTTTGTCTTTGAATATCAATTTACCATTAGGAGAATCTAAGGCACAGAGTTTAAGGGATAGGGCAGAGGAGCTTAACAAAAATTATAATAATATAATTTGGCACTTTATAGGAAGAATACAATCAAACAAAGTAAAATATATAGTAAAATATGCTGATTTAATACAAAGTGTTGACAGTATTGAAATTGCTGAATATATAAACAAAGAAGCTATAAAAAACAACAAAGTTCAAGATATATTGCTGCAATTTAATATAAGCAATGAAGAGCAAAAAGGCGGATTTAATTTATCTGATTATAATATGGTATATGATAAAATAAAAAACTTACCAAATGTTAATATAAAAGGACTTATGGGAATATCATTAAAAGTTGATAATGATTTTGAGATAGAAAAAGAGTTTGAATCTTTAAATGAAGTTTTTATAAAGTTGAAAGATGAAAACATTTCAATACTTTCAATGGGCATGACCAACGATTATCATTTAGCTATAAAGCATGGTGCTAATATGATTAGAATAGGAAGCGGTTTTTTAGGATACTCTTAATTTTTTATTGGAATCTTCTGTCTCTATTTATTGTGATTAAATAATTCCAAACATAATAAAATATAGTATCTTCTGTATTGAAATGAGTTACTGCTTCATCTTGTTTTAATTTGTACATAGAGTTTGAAAATGCTTCATCTTGCTCAAGTTCTTTTATTTTTAATGACAAATTATCTGTGTGAGTTTTTACTTTTGACATTAATTCTATAGGCAATGCCCTTTCATAGTTTCTGCTTGTTAGAGTTTCTAATGCATATTCAATTCTATCTGGAGTTAATCTTGAAGCTATTTCTTTTTCATCTTCATTTTCTTTATTTATAGTATTACTAGCCCAAGTATCAAACTCATCAATCCACATTTTGTATTCATTAGAATATTTTGATGAAGTTAATAGATAATCATCTCTTACTTCTTTAGGCAATATATTTAAAAAGTTTTTATATCTTTGCTCCATAGCATATATAGAACCGCCCTCATTTTTACAAGAGATAGCGAATATTGATATTAAAGTTATTATACAAAAAATTATTTTTTTCATTTAGAAATCCATTTATTTTAATTGCTTTATTATAATATAGTTAAACAAAAAATTCAAATGTTTAATAAAATATACTGAAATAAATATGTTTTGTCAATGTATACTAAAAAATTTAAGTTTGTCAAAAATTATATTTTTAAGTTTAAAATATTTGCAGGGCCTTGCCCCGCACCCCAGTTCTTTTGTTGGCACAAAGAACCAAAAAGACTGCTTTTTAAACTAAAATTTAGGTTTTATGCTATAATTTGATATATATTCTAACATATAGGATAAAATATTTGTACTTTTTGCGGCGAGAAAAAGTTGATGGTATAATTGTAAAAATTATTTTATTTTAATAAAAGCAAATACGCAACAAATAAAAAATTAAAAAAATCTTTTTGATAAATTTTTAAATTACATCAATAGAAATCTCTAGTCTCTGTTTCAAAATATTCTTCTAAGTTGTATGGAGAATATATTCCTTTATCTGTAACAACGGCACTTATTAGTTTTGGAGGAGTAACATCAAAAGAAGGGTATATTCCTTTAACTCCTTTTAATGTATTAGGTATTCCTCTGTATGATAAAACAAGTTCTGGATCTCTCTCTTCTATCACTATATCAGAGCCTTTGTTTTTGTCTTTGTCTGGTATTCCTGTAACATAATAAGGAATTTCAAATTTGTCTGCCAATATTGCAGCTTGAAGAGTTCCTATTTTGTTTGCAATATATCCGTCTCTTGTGATGGTGTCAGCAGCCGAAGTAAATATATTTATAGCACCTTTTTGCATAACATACGCTGCCATATTATCTGTAATAACTGTTACATCTATACCGCTTTCATAAAAACAAGAAGAAGTAAGCCTTGCCCCTTGAAAGTATGGACGAGTCTCTAAACAATATGCTTTAAAAGTTTTATTTTCTTTTTTAGCAGCCCTGCACATCATTGCTACTATAGTCTCTCCAAAACATTGAGTTAATATAGAAGAATTGTTTTCTACAAGTTTTATTAAGTATGTTCCAACTTCTTCCATAATAGAATATCTTCTGTTTAGAGATTCTATTGCATTATTAAAAATAGCTTCTACTGGGCTTTTACCTTCTTTTAATGCTTTTTTAGCAGCTTCTAATGCAGATTCTGTTATAATTTTATATCTGTTTGCAGTTGTAGGTCTAGAGTTTGCAAGTACATTAGAAGCTTCTGTTAAAAACTCGATTTGTTCTTTTTCGGTTTTCTTTTCAACTTCACTTGCAGCCAAAGCCATACCCATAGCACAAGCCGTATAAGGACCAGCACTTTGAGTAACCATGTTGTATATAGCCTCAGCAACTTCTCTGTAATTATAACATTCAACAAAACTAATTTCTGTAGGGTATATTCTTCTATCTAATATTCTTACTTTTTTGTTTTCATACCAAGCAACATTTTCGTATCTCAACAAAAAAGGTAAATCATAATCTTTTCTTTCCATTTGTTGTAGTCCATAATAGTTTTTATATATATATTTTATCGTAAAATATAAAAATTATCTATATTGTTTTTATTAATTATTAAAAATATTCCAAGGGTTATAATCTGGCAAATTAGCTTCAATAAATATTTCTTCGTTTTTTGTAGGGTGAGGGAATTTAATGCTTTTGGAAAACAAAGCTAAAGGCACATCATCTCTGTCATATTTTATGTATGAACCATATTTTCTGTCGCCATATATAGCATGCCCAAGATTTGAAAGCTGTACCCTTATTTGATGAAATCTTCCTGTCTCAAGTTCTATTTTTAAAAGACTTAAATTTTTAATATTATCCTCTTTTAATACTTTATAATGAAGAATAGCTTTTTTAGCATTCTTAGTATTTTCAAAAACAACCATAGCAATGTTTCCAAGTTTGTTTGTTTTTTTTATGAGATAATTTTCTAGAGTATTTTCTTTTTCTAATAATATCCCTTTTACTACGCAGTAATAAGTCTTTTGAAAGTTTCTGTTTCTTATAGCTTCGCTTAATCTTGATGCTGCTTTAGATGTTTTAGCAAATACCATAACACCAGATACAGGTCTATCGAGTCTATGCACTAAACCCAAAAAAACATTACCTTGTTTATTGTATTTCAATTTGATGTAGTCTTTTATATTTTCAAAGAAAGATGTATCGCCTGTATTATCTGCTTGAGTTGGAATGTTAGGCGGTTTTACAGCTACTATAATATGATTGTCTTCGTATAGTGGATTTATAAAGTTTGTAATTTGTTCTAAGTTGTTCATATGGATTTTTATGTAAGGAAATGTGCCGAGTCAGGGAATCGAACCCTAGACACAAGGATTTTCAGTCCTTTGCTCTACCTACTGAGCTAACTCGGCAAGTGAAAATTAGTATAACATACGATAAAAAAAAGTCAACACATTTTTTTAAATTTTATTTTGTTTATTAAATATATTAACTTTATTACAAAAAAATAAAACAACTGTTTTTTAAGTAAATACACTTTGACAAATATAATTATTGCTTATATAATGCATATTATTTTAAAAATGGGATAGCTATGACTAAAAGAAAAGATAGAATAATAACTTTTATTTTTGTACTTGTGATTATTGTTTTAATAAATGCTATAGTTAATCAATTTACGCCTTTTATAGATTTAACTAAAGATAAAGTTTATTCTTTAAGCAGCGGAAGTAAATCTTTAGTTAAGAGTTTAAAAGAGCCTTTAAGCGTGAAGTTTTTTTTAACACCCAATTTACCGCCTCCTTTTTCAACATACGAAAAATATATAAAAGATTTATTTGCAGAATATAAATCAGCAGCAGGAAAAAATATAAGCTTTGAAATAATAGACGCCTCTACAAATACAACAATGGCTAATCAATACGGAATTACTTCTACTCAAATAAATGTATTAGAAAAAGACCAAACAAGCAGTAAAATAGCATATATGGGCTTAGCTTTTATATATGGTGATTCTATAGAGTCTATACCTTTTGTAAGGTCTACCGAAGGTTTAGAATATAATATTGATACAATTATAAGAAAGTTAATTGATAAAAATGATAAATTAAGCAGATTAGAAAATAATTTAAATGTTTATTATATATCTTCTCCGGAAGTTTATGAGCTTTTACCTATAGGAGCAATAGAGTTAATACCAGACAGTATAATGCAGGCTGTAACAGAAGCTAATAAAAACTTAATGAATAAAGTAGTATTTACTCATGTTGATATGTCTAGTAAGAATCAGGAAAATGAAGATATAATAAAAAAACTTAATATTAAAAAATTAGAATGGCAGGATATAAAAGATAATGACGGTGCTATTATAGTTCCAAAAGGAAGCGGATATTTTTCTTTAGTTTTAGAAAATGGTGATGATGTATTAGAGCTTTCTACTTCTTCAATATTATACGGAGATTTTGCAGGCATCACAGATGAGATTTCTAAAGGCATAGACAGCATGCTTGGATTAAAGGCTAATATTGGTTATATAGAAGGACATAATGAACCTAATACTATAGATATACCAGTTCAATATGGTGGAAATCCTAATGATGCTTATATTAGTGCTAGCAGATATGCATCAGAGATTGAAGCTAATTATAATTTTCAGCCTCTAAATTTAGATACACAAGACATTCCTTCTACAATGGACGCTTTAGTAGTTTTAGGAAGTTTAACTCCTTTTAGTGATGCTGAATTATATAAGTTAGACCAATTTATAATGAGCGGTAAGCCTGTATTATTTATGCTTAATGGAGCTCATATAGATGAAAATGACCCTAATGCACAAATGTACGGACCTCGTTTAACTCCTGTTACTAATAGATTAAATGAAATACTTCCAAGTTATGGACTTTCTATAGCTACAAATATGATATTTGATGATAATGCTTATAGAGCACAATTACAAGAGGGTATGCCTGAGCAGAAATTATATTATATACCTCTTATAATGCCTGAAAATATTAATTCAAAAGCTGATATAACAAAGAGTATTAATTTAATGCTTGCTCCTTTATCTAGTGAAATATTAATTAGCAGTAATGATGCTAAAATTACACCATTATTTTATTCTAGCGATAAGAGTTGGGTAGAAACTAATGAATTAACTTCGTCTATGAATGGCATGCCAAAAGACAGTAATTTACTTTCTAAAAGACTTATAGCAGCAATTTCTCAAGGAAGTATGACTAGTGCTTTTGATGGTAAAGATATTCCTATTAACTCTACAAATATAAATATAGCAAATGTTAATAGATTAAACTCCACAACAAGCGGAAGGGTTATAGTTGTTGGTTCGCCTGATATGGCTAGAAATAGCGGTTTTGATGCTAATAAAATTTTCTTAATGAATATGATTGATTATATGGTGGGGGACACTGCTCTTATGGATATAAGAAGAAAAGGTGCTATATTTAACCCGCCTTATCAAGTACCAGAAAGCATAAAGATGGCTGTGAGATTTATTAATATAGTAATTGTTCCTTTGATTGTTATATTATTTGGTGTAATGTTGTGGCGTAGAGATAAAAACAGAAGAAAGAAAATATTTGAGAAATTTAATAATGGCGAAGAAAACTAATACAGTATTTGTTTGTGAAAATTGCGGAGAGAGCACTATAAATTGGATGGGTAAATGCCCTTCATGCGGCTCTTGGAATAGCTTAAAGCCTTTTACAGAACCTGAAGAAAGCAAGATAAAAACAGTAAAAAATGCACTCTCTACAGACAAAGCACAATTAACTTCAATAAAAAAAATTAAAACTTCTGATAGTATAAGAACATCAACTAATATAGATGAACTTAATAGGGTGTTGGGCGGCGGTATTGTATCTGGCAGTGTGATACTTATAGGTGGAGAACCAGGAATTGGTAAGTCAACACTCCTTTTACAAGTAGCTTCAAATATTGACTAAAAAAGAGAAAGTTTATTATTTCACAGGAGAGGAATCTCTTGAGCAGATAAAATTAAGAGCAGATAGGCTTTCATTAGAAGATTCTGATTTTTTAATATCATCAGAGTCAAATTGCGACAATATAATAAATACTCTTTTAGATGAACCTCCAGCACTTGCTATAATAGACTCTATTCAAACAATATATAGCCCTTCTACAAATAGCATTGCAGGCTCTCCTGCACAAATAAAAAACTGTGCTTGGGCATTAATGCAAACAGCAAAACTAAAAAACATAACAATATTTTTGGTAGGTCATATTACAAAAGAAGGCACTATAGCAGGACCTAAAATATTAGAGCATATTGTAGACTGTGTATTATATTTTGAAGGTGATGATAAGGGTATATATAGAATATTAAGAGCTGTAAAAAATCGTTATGGGGCAGTTGATGAAGTTGGAATATTTGAGATGGTAGAAAATGGGCTTATGGAAGTAAAAGACCCTTCAAGAGTTTTTACTCGTTCTCTCAATGAAGCTGTATTTGCTGGAAGTGTGATAACTCCTGTAATAGAAGGAAGCAGGGTTTTTTGTGTAGAGCAAGAGGCTTTGGTTGGAAGCAGTGCTTTTGGTTATCCTAGAAGGCTTACTATAGGTTATGACCAATACAGGCTTCTTATTATTATTGCTATATTAGAAAAAAGATGTCATATAAATCTTTCTAATCAAGATGTTTATATTAATATTGCAAATGGTCTTAATGTTAAAGAGACTGCTAGTGATATTTCTATTGCTATGGCTATAGTATCGAGTATGTATGGAATATCTATTCAGAGAACTACTGCTTATATTGGAGAATTGGGGCTTTCTGGTGAGGTGAGACCTGTTAGGTTTATTGAAAGGCGTATAAAAGAGATGAAAAAATTCTCTCTTAAAGAAGTTTATATTTCAAAAAGAGCTGTAAAAGAATTAAGCAAATCAATAGAAGGCGTTAAGATTATAGGTATAGACCATATTTCTGAAGCTATAAAAATGCTTGGCGTGTCATAAATAGTTCAATATATTTTTTTAGTATTTGTGAAAAAGCTATACAATAATATTTTAAAAAAATACTGTAGTTTATAATTTAATATATATTTAAAATATTCTAAATATAATTGTTTGCAAAATAATCATTTATGCATTAGAATATTACAAATTAATTTTTATTAAGAGGTGTTTTATTATGGCATCATTTATGGATAGTTTAAGAGAAAAGGTTAAGGCTAATCCTAAAAGCATAGTTTTAGCAGAGGGGTATGATGAAAGACATGTTAAGGCTGCTGTCATACTAAAAAAAGAAGGTTTAGCAAAAGATGTTATCTTAATAGGAGACAAAGCTAAAGTAGAGGCTTTAGCAAGAGAAAATTCACTTGTATTAGGAGATAGTTTTGCTAGAGTATTCGACCCTAAAACAGAATCTAAAACAGAAAACTATATAGAATTATTATTTAAAGCTAGAGAGAAAAAAGGAATGACTAGAGACCAAGCTAAAGAGCTTATAGTTTATAATTCTGTATATACTGGTGCTGCTATTTTAGCTGACGGCGGAGCTGATGGTATGGTTGGAGGGGCAGTATATGCTACAGGTGAGATGCTTAGAGCTGCTTTATTTTTAATTGGATTAAAACCAGGAATTAAAACTTTATCTTCTACATTCTTTGTAGAGAGTCCTGATAAGGCTTTATTTGATGATGGTATGGCTTGTTTTGCTGATTGTGCTGTTATACCTGATCCTACTTCTGAACAGCTTGCTGATATTGCTGAGTCTACTGCTGATTCTTTTAGAAAAATGACTGGTAAAGACCCTAGAGTTGCATTCTTATCTTTCTCTACTAAAGGTTCTGCAAGTCATGAATCTGTTGATAAAGTGATAGAAGCTAAAAAAATATTAGATTCAAGAAATGTTAATTTTGTTTATGACGGTGAGCTTCAATTTGATGCTGCTATAGTTCCAAAAGTAGGAGAACAAAAAGCACCTAACTCTAAAGTTAAAGGTAATGCTAATGTACTTATATTCCCTAATTTGAATGCTGGTAATATTGGTTATAAAATTGCTCAGAGAGTTGGTAAATGTACTGCTATTGGTCCTATGCTTCAAGGTATTGCTAAACCTGCTAATGACCTTTCAAGAGGCTGTTCTGCTCAAGATATTGCTGACTTAGTAGTTTTAACTTCTTTGCAATAATTTAATTATTTAATTTAATAACAAGAAAGCCCCTTAAAATATTTTAAGAGGCTTTTTTATTTCTTTTTCTATTATATTATTATTTTAATCTACGCTATATTCTGCTTCACTGTCTCCGCTTATAACAAATCTATACGGATTAGTTGGCATTATTTTTACTAAATAGTTATATAAAAGTGTTGAGCTTTGTAATACGGATGTGTTGGTATTATAATAAAAATACTTTGGATATTCTAAAACATAATCATAATAAAGACTGTCTTTAGAGCTTACAATTTCGCCTATTTTGTTATTAACTTTCCAGAGGAAATATACTGATTTATCTGTAAAATAATTTGTAGTTTTTTGATTTAATATATAAGAGAAATAATTTGCAGATTTTAAATAATCATAATTCTTATAATAATTCATAGCTGACTTATAATGTTCAAATACATCTTTTACTGGTTCTATATCATTAGTCATATATCTAGAATAGCTCCAGCCAATTATAGGACCATAGTATGTATCATATCTCACTAAAGACCAATCCTCATTTTCTCTCTCTTTGTTATTATATACATTTGTTTTATTTAATACAGTAACAAAGTCATAGTTTTGCATTACATATAATTCTGTCTCTTTTCCTATACTAATAGCAGGTATTCTGTCTCTTATAATAATGCCATTTCCTCTTATATAATAATCTTCATTTAATACAGGTTTAATTGCCTCTATTCTATCTTTAATAGTTTTCATTGTTTTATCATATTCTGTTTTTTCATTTCCAGTTAATTCAAAAGGAAGCACATCTGGAAAATATGATTTATTATTTAATATGTTCTCTTGAAGTATGCTTGTTCTATATCTATCTGAAAATCTTTTTAGATAATTTACATTGCTTAAATATTTTTCTTTATCTTCTGCAGATGATATTGTTTGAAATCTATGACGCATTCCAAAGTAGTAGGCAAAATCTTTGAGCGGAAATACGCTTTCACTATCTGCAACTATTCTGTCGAATATAGCCCCGTTAAATGTATAAACATTATCTTTAATTTTTATTCCTAATTGATTATAAATATTTAATAATTCTTTACTTCTATTTGTAGTTGCAGTATTAACATTAGTATTAGCAGAGTTTTCTTCTCCCTCTACAATTCCTTCAGATATTAGTTTATTGTAAAAAGCGTCCATATAAAGCGGGTCATTTTCTACCATATAAATTAAAGCTTGACCAAGTAAATATGAAGCCTCACTTTGATAATAACTTGAAGGATATGTAAACAAAAATCTAGCTAAAGTTTCAAAACCATCTTTATAGTTTGATGATAATATTTGGTCTCTTCCTTTTAAGAAGGTTGTTAATTCATTGTATGGTGTTTGTGCATTCAGTTCTTCTTTTTTTGGAAGGGATTTTAAAAATTCGCTCAAAGCACCATTATCTTCTGTATTTTCTATTGTTTTTAATTTTTGAAATTCACTTATAGAATCTTTAACTTTACAAGATGTTAAAGAAGAAATTATTAATGCAATAATTAAAATATTTTTTATAGTGTTCATCTTATACCTTTTGAGTTTTTAGTTTCTTTATAAAACTTTCTAAAATTGATTTAGAAAAATCATTGTTCTTATTTTTAAGCATGCTATCAACTAATTTTTCGCACTCTTCTATAGATACAGACCTTATTATATTTTTTACTTCCGCTATAGAAGTTACAGACATAGATAATTCTCTAATACCAAGACCAAGCAGAATAGGAGTATACTTTGGAACACCTCCCATCTCTCCGCATAAAGTTACAAGTTTATTATTATCATTTGCTGTTTTTATAATCTGCTTTAATATTCTTAAAACAGATATATCAATAGGGTTGTAAAGATAAGTTAATTTTTCATTTGTTCTATCGCATGCCAATACATATTGTATTAAGTCATTAGAACCTATGGAAATAAAGTCAGTTTCTTCTATTAGTAAGTCTATAATAATTGCTGCGGAAGGTGTTTCTATTAAGGCTCCTATTTTTATATTATCATTATATGCTATATTTTCTTTTTTTAATTCTTCTTTTGTTTCATTAATGAATTTTTTAGCCTCTAAAAACTCTTCTAAAGTGCTTATCATAGGTATCATTATTTCTATGTTTCCATATACAGAAGCTCTCAATAATGCCCTTATTTGATTTTTAAATATTCTCTTATTTGATAAACAAAATCTTATAGCACGCCAGCCTAAAAATGGATTATCTTCTTTTATATTAATAACTCCAAGAGAAGGAGCCATTTTATCTCCGCCAATATCTAATGTTCTTATTATCACTTTACCATTTGCAGATGAAGCTATTTTTTTGTATACATTAAATTGTCTCTCTTCTGTTGGTAAAGCACAAGTGTTGCCGTCATCAGAGTAGATATATAAAAACTCTGTTCTATAAAGACCTATAGAATCTATACCATATTTTATAACGCTTTCCATTTCTTCTGGTATATCTATATTGGCATTTATTTTTATTTCTACATTATCTTTTGTTAGAGCTTTTTCTTTGGCATCTTTAATAGATTGCTCTTTATATTTTTTTAGATTTTCAGATAATAAAGTATAATTATGAGTATCTTTCTCATTTGGATTTAATATTACAATATCACTTCTGCAATCTATTATAATTTTTCTATCGTTTTTAGCTCTGTTAGTAATATTTTCTACATTAAAAATAGTAGGTATTCCAAAAGATTTTGCAAGTATAGCAGCATGAGAAGTATATCCTCCTCCTTCAACTATAAATCCTCCAACACCTATGCTGTTAAACTTTAATACATCGCTTGGTGTTAGTGTTTTAGATATTACTATACAATCTTTTGGTATAGAAAAAGTGCTTTCTTTACTTGGATTAAGTAAATTTCTTATTACTCGTCCCTTTATGTCTATTATATCGCTAGCTCTCTCTGAAAGCATTTGATTATTAAAAGCAGATATTCTATCAAAATATTCTGTTATCACACTATCATATACATATTCAACATTTAATAATTTTTCTTTTACTTCATCTTTTACCTGTTTTATTATTACAGGGTCTTGTATAAGCAAAATATGCATAGATAATATATTTTTTAACTTATTATCTACATTATTTATTAAATATTCTATTTGATTTTTTGATTGTTCTATTGCTTTATCTAATCTTATATATTCTTCTTCAACATCTTCTTTTTCTATATTATACATTGGGGTTATTAATGAATTAAGATATAGGAATGAATCTCCTATAGATACATAATCGCCAATACCGTTTCCTTTTAGTATAGTTCTTTTATCAGGCATAATCTCCCCAATATTATGTTAATTTAATTTTGTAATTATAATATATATGCAAATATTTTCAATAGTAACCAAAAAATAATTATCAAATATTATTTAGCATTTCTATTACTATTTTTTTTGAGTTTTCTGCTGCTTTTGCTACGAATTTTGGAAAATCTACTACAGCATCACTATCAGCTTTATCAGACAATGAACGTATTACAACAAAAGGAACCTTAAACATCAAAGCAGCATGTGCAACTGAAGCTCCTTCCATTTCTATAGCACCAGCTTTGAATTTATTATGTATTTGTTTTACTTTATTATTATCTCCTACAAATTGGTCGCCTGTAGCAATAGTATCAATATAAACTTTATTGTCTGTTATAACTTTTTGAGCTGAAGCTTTTGCTAGTTCTATTAAAGATTTATCAGCAGGGTAGTAGTTTTTATCATAGCCTTTAACTAATACAGTAAGTTCATCTCCATCTAATGCACTTGTATCAAAATCATGTTCTATTAAATCTTTTGAAATAACTATATCAGATATATCATAATCAGGGTTTCCAGATCCAGCAACACCTGTAAATATTATTTTTTCTGCATTGAATTTTTCTATAGCAATAGTTGTGGCAATAGCAGCATTAACTTTACCTATACCAGATTTTAAAAGCACTATATTTTTACCACATAAAGTTCCTATATAATAAGTAATATTAGCTATTTCAATTTCTTCTATATTTTCAATCATGTTTTTAAAATTATCAATCTCACAGTCCATAGCACCGATTATTGCGATTCTTTTTATTTCAGACATAATATAATTTTTCTCCTTAAAAAGTATAATAATTGAAAACTATTATATATTAAAACTATATTTTTATAAACTTCTTAATTTAACTTTTTTATAATATTGTAATGGATTAATAAAATGTTAAAATATATTTAATAAATTTTTATTATAAAGAGAAAAATATAATGGATATATATAAACAAACAGATGTGTTAATTGTTGGTGCTGGAATAGCGGGACTTATTGCTGCAGAAAGAGCTGTTAATATTTTTAAAAATTTATGTATTGTAACTACTGGAAAAATTTGCACAGGTGCTTCATATTTTCCATTGAAGGCCACTTTAGGAATACAGGCTACAAAAGATAAAAATGATTATGATAAATATTATGAAGATATAATTAATATGGGAAAGGGAGTTGAAAATCCTGAGTTAATAAAAACTTATATATACAATATTAAAAAAGATATTTATTTATTAAAAAGAATAGGATTTAAACCTTGGCTTAGAAAAGATTCAAGAGCTGCATGTTTTGCAAAATATTCAAGAGATGTTTTTTTGATTAATAATTGGAATGATGCAAGAAAAAGAGCAAAAAAGGTATTTAGAAAAAATAAAAGATTAAAAATATTTGAAGAAAGCACTTTATTAAAAATAATGAAAGATGGTGATAAAGTTGTAGGAGCGGTGTTTCAAAATAAAGACAAATTCTTTTTTATAAAATCAAAGGTGATAATATTAGCTACGGGAGGAGTTGCTGGAAATTATAAAAATAGTTTATATCCAAAAAATATTAATGGAGTAGGTAATGTTGTTGCGTTAGATGCTGGGGCAGTTGCTCAAAATATGGAGTTTATACAATTTATACCGGCATATTTAAAGCCAAAATATAATGTATTGTTTGGAGAGCATACATTAAAATATTGTATAGGTATGTATGATTTAAAAAATCAATTACTTTTAGATGGTATACAAAACGAAGAAACTAAAAGATTATGGATAGAGAGGAGTACTTATGCTCCTTTTAGTAATGATTTTGAAAGCAGAGAAATAGATTTAAAAATATCTTCTGAAGGCGTTAAATTAAAATATTCAGAAGATTTATACAAAGATAAAGAGGAGTTTTACACTGTATATTTAAATTGGCTTAAAAAAGAAATAGGAATAGATTTATTGAAAGATGAAACTGTTATTACTCATTTTGCTCATAGCTGTAACGGCGGAATAAAAATAGACAGCAATGCATTTACAGGTGTTAAAGGGCTTTATGCTATAGGTGAGTTATCGTCTGCTATAGAGGGAGCTAATAGGCTTGGAGGTAATTCTGTTGGAGGGGCTTTAGTATTTGGAAATAATGCTGTTAAAAATGCTTTTGAATATATTAAAAATACAAACTTTGATGATTCTAATAATATAAAATTAAATAATATAGAAAAAGAATTTAATGATTGGGTTAATGAGATTTCAAAAGATGATAAAGAGAATAATTTTACAAGAAATGAAGTTTTAATAAAAATAAGAAATTTAGTAAGCGAGAATCTATCTGTTGTAAGAAGCAAAGAAAAAATAGAATTGCTTCTTAATGAACTTAATAATATAAGAAGTAATTATAGTATAAAAGAAAATATAAAAAATGGTTCTATAGAAATTTATTTGATTATTGAAAGCATAAAAATAATGGCTTTAAGTATGCTTGAGAGAGAAGAAAGCAGGGGTGCTCACTATAGAGAAGATTTTAAATACTCAGATGATAAAGTATATAAACTTCAGGTAAAACGAGAAAACAATAAAATTATAATAAATAAAATATATAATTAATTCATATTGTTTATCATTTCAGAGACAATTTTAGCAGAATTATCAGAAGCCTGTATAACAAACTTTGGATAATCCACTTCTGCATCACTGTCAGCTTTATCAGATAATGAGCGTATAACAACAAAAGGTATTTTATACATTAAAGCAGTATGAGCGACAGAAGCTCCTTCCATTTCTATAGCACCAGCTTTGAATTTATCATGTATTTGTTTAACTTTTTCATTATTGCCTACAAATTGGTCTCCAGTAGCTATTGTATCAACATATACTTTACTATTTGTTATCACTTTTTCTGCTGAAGATTTTGCAAGCTCTATTAATGCTTCATCAGCCGGATAATAATTATCGTTATATCCTTCAACTAATACAGTAATATCGTCTCCGTCTATATCGCTTGTATCAAAATCATGTTCAATTAAGTTTTTTGAAATTACTATATCAGCTATGTTGTAATTAGGATTTCCAGAACCTGCAACACCTGTAAATATTATTTTTTCAATATTAAATTTTTCTATAGCTATAGTTGTAGCAACAGCAGCATTAACTTTACCAACACCAGATTTTAATAATACCACATCTTTTCCATGTAATTTACCTTTATAGTATGTTATGCCTGCAATTTTTATTTCTTCTGTATTTTCAAGCATGCTTTTAAGATTAGCGATTTCTGAGTCCATAGCACCTATTATTGCAATTCTTTTAGGTTCTATATTTTCTGTTTTTTTACAATTTAGCATTGTTAAAGAGAGTATTATTATAGATGTTATAATTAATATATGTTTTGTTATTTTTTTAAACATTTTGAAATCCTTATATATAATAATTAAGCGGAGCTATAAGCCGTATTCTGTCATTTAAGGTAAACATTTATCTAGATACTGCATTGCTGTAGTACTCAAGCGAGCTACCTGAAACCTTTATGAAAAGGGCAATCGGTTTCTGTTTGCTCTTGCCTCTCATGGGGTTTACACTGCCATTCATGTCGCCACAAATGCGGTGTGCTCTTACCACGCCTTTTCACCCTTACCTAAAAATAGGCGGTATATTTTCTGCTGCACTTTCCATAGGCTTTCGCCTTCAAGCCGTTAGCTTGCATGAAGCCCTTTAGAGGTACGGACTTTCCTCAGTATTAGTTAATTAAATACCGCGTTTACCCACTCCGCATAGTTTGTTACTTTATTATAAAACTTACAAAATGTCAAATCTATATTTTAATTAAAAAAATAATACCGTATGGTAAAAAAATAATAGGAATGTAAATTTAGTTATAGTTTTATGATTAATCTTTATAATCTTTTGAAAGAGAATTTATAATTATTAAATATATGCTTATTACATACTGAAAATTTTTAAGTTTGTCAACTGATGCACTTTATATAAATTTTATCTACTTTTTTGTCGCACACGCTCTGCGGACTTCGTCAAAGTTGCAAAAGTGCAAGGATAGAATTAGTACTAAATCATACTAAAATTGTCTTACATGTAAAATAATTTATTAAATTAAAGTCCAAATGTAGCCTTTTTGCTTCTTTGTGGCACCAAAAGAAGTGGGGTATGGGGCAAAGCCCCCAGATATAAAAATATAAAAATTATTTTATTATAAACTTAAAAATCTTCAGTATGTACTTTTTATTTATTTAATTATATCTATTAATATTTTCAATGTAGTTAGTAAGGAAATAGTTACAAATATTGGTTTTATAACTTTTATTCCTTTCTTTATAGCAAACTTAGCACCGAAGTAAGTTGATGTCATTATAAAAGGTATAACGAATACACCAGCCATATAGTTAACCTTTCCTTCTATTGCAAATATTATTAATGAACATAAATTGCTTGTAAGGTTCAAAGCCTTAGCATTACCAGAGGCAAGAAGAAAATCCATTTTATAATAAAGCACAAAAAACATTATTAAAAAACTTCCTGTGCCGGGACCAAATACTGCATCATAAAAACCCAAAAGAAAGGCAAAGAACATTCCTATTATATAGTTTTTAGCTTTGAGGTTGTTTTCATCGAATAAGTTTTCTGTACCAAAAGTTTTTGAAAATAGAGTATAAAGGCCTACTAATAAGATAAGTATCATTATTAAAGGCTGTAACACTTTTGCATCTATAAGTACAATAACCTGAACACCTACAATAGAGCCTAATATTGTCATAGGTATTAAAAACTTTATTAGTTTTGTTGTTAGTTTTCCATTTTTGAAGAATGTAAAAGCAGAAACTACAGCACCTGATGTAGAAGTGAGTTTATTTGTAGCTAGGGCAGTGTGCGGAGGAATACCGGCTATTAAATATGCAGGCAAGCTTATAAGTCCGCCTCCACCAGCAGCGGCGTCAACAAACCCCGCTATAGAGCAGCCTATAATTACTATAATTAAATTTTCTATACTAAGCATGATAATGATACCAATAATTTTTTAATTTATTTAAGCAAAGATATTATATCTATGATGTTTTTTTGTCAAATGTTTTGTATTTGCTTTATATTTTATTTGTTTTTTATTATTTTTTATTTAAAAAATATTTAATGGTATTTACAAAAACAAAAAAAGAGTTATCATATTACAGTTTACATAATAAAATTTAAGCTTTAGTATGATTATAAGAGAAGTGCATATAACAGATGCTAAAAATGTTGTTGATTTTATAAAAGAAGTATCAGATGAGAGCGATTTTTTAATATGTGCATCTGATGAGAGAGAGCTTAGTGTAGAGAAAGAAAGCGAGTTTATACAGACAATAGAGAAATCTGTATTAGAGAAGATGTTTTTGTGTGAGATTGATGAAAAAATAGTTGGTATATGCAGTATTAGAGGTATTAATAAAAAGAGAGTAAAACATAGGGTAAGCTTAGGTATAAGTGTTTTAAAAGAATATTGGGGCAGAGGTATAGCTTCTAAACTGCTTGAATACACAATAAATTATTGCAAGGCTAATGATTTAAAAAAGATAGAGTTAGACGTAAGAGCTGATAACAATAGAGCAATAAGTTTATACAAAAAATTTGGCTTTGAAATAGAAGGAGAGATAAGAAATTTTTTTTATTTGAATGGAGTTTATTATAACTGCTATTTGTTTGGTCTTTTACTATAAATGATAATTTTTATATAGTTTTGTCTAAAAATAGTTAACATAATACTTGACTTTTTATTGTAATATGATAACTTATATATTAACGGTATAATTCTGATTATATTTAATAAAAAAATTGGAGTATGATAAAAAAATGAAAAAGTTTCTTGCTGTTATTGTTATATTGTGTTTATTTGCTCCGATTACTCTTTTTGCTCAAACACAAATACCTATACCTACAATAGGATTAAATGTTACACAAGCTCAAACACCTCAGCAAGTTAGCTTAGGTCTTCAAGTATTGTTTTTGCTTACTATACTTTCACTTTCTCCGTCTATTATAATAATGACTACTAGTTTTGTGAGAGTTTCTATAGTTTTAAGTTTTGTTCAAAGAGCATTGTCATTACAAGAAACACCTCCAAGAGCATTAATAATGGGGCTTTCTTTGTTTTTAACATTTTTTATAATGATGCCAACATTAACTCAAATAAATAATGAAGCACTTCAGCCTTATTTAAACGGTACTATAGGTGTTAATGATTTATACAGCAGAGGAATACAGCCTATAAGGATGTTTATGTTCAACTCTTTGAGAGGCGAAAACGGTATGAAGAGTTTGGATTTGTTCTTAAGTATTAGTGATACCAATGTTAGATTAAGAGATATTCAGTCTGTAGAAGATTTGGCAAAGATTCCAACTATAGTTGTAGTGCCTGCGTTTATTATCAATGAGCTTACTATAGCATTCAAGATGGGTATATATTTATTTGTACCTTTTATAGTTATAGATTTGGTTGTAGCTTCAATATTAATGGCTATGGGTATGATAATGCTTCCTCCAATTATGATATCATTGCCTTTAAAAATAATATTGTTTGTAGCTGTTGATGGTTGGAAGCTCTTGATATTACAGCTTGTACAAAGTTTTAATTAGGAAATATTAATAAGAGGGTAAATTATGAATGATACTTCTATTATTGTTTTAGTTCAGCAAACTTTATGGACTTTTATGCTTCTTTCAGCTCCTGTTTTGGGAGTTTCTATAATAGTTGGTCTTATTATATCTATAATACAGGCTACTACAAGTATTCAAGAGCAAACTTTAACTTTTGTACCAAAAATGATAGCTATGCTTGCGGTTATATATTTTTTAGCTTCTTGGATGATAAATTATATAAGCGGTTTTACAGTTAGACTTTTTAATATATTGCCTACTATAGCAAGATAATAATAAATACGGAATAGTTAGAAGATGGATAATTTTGTTAATTTCTTTCAGATTTACCTTCTCATAATGGTAAGATTTTTGGCTATACTCATAGTAGCCCCTATGTTCTCTTCTAATGTTATTCCTAATACTATAAAAGCAGGATTAGCATTTGTAGCAACAGCAACAATTTTCCCTCTAGTAGCAAATATATCAGTACAAGCGGCTCCTACTTTTTTAGAGTATTTTTTAAGTTTGTTAAATGAAGCATTGATAGGTTTGCTAATAGGCTTTTTAATGTCTATGATATTTTTAGCTTTTCAGGTTACAACTAACTTCTTTGAAATACAAATGGGTTTCGGTATATCTGAGGCAGTTGACCCTATAAGCCAAATTACTGTTCCTGTATTAGGTCAGCTTCAGGCTTTAGTTGTAATACTTATATTTATAGCTATAGATGGTCAGAATTGGGTAATAAGAACTTTGTATAATAGTTTTAAAGCTATGCCTGTATTAAGCGATGCTTCAAAGGCTGTGTTTTTAGGTTCTTTTCAAGGTGTAATAGATAGAATGATTTATTATATGAGTTCTATGTTTTCTATTGCTTTATCGCTTGCTTTGCCTATAATGCTTACTTTGTTTTTACTTTCATTAAGTTTAGGTTTATTAGCAAAAGCTGCTCCTCAAATGAATATATTAATGCTTGGTTTTCCTATGCAAATAGCTGTTGGAATTGTTGCATATTATATACTTATTCCTGCATTAATTGCTAATTTTATGAAGATATTGCAAAACACAATTGCTGATATTAATAACTTGTTTGTTTTTTTGTCAGGAGGCACAGTATGATAATGCTTGCTTCTTTGGTTAAATATTTACAAGTAAAAGATTTATTTATTTCTATAAGAGCTAAACTTTATAGAAAATATTTGCGTTTAACAGGCAGAGGTTTTGCATTAACTTTGTTTGCATCCGCTGAAGATGAAGGCAGAACAGAACTTCCTACAGAAAGAAAAAAGAGAAGAGCAAGAGAAGAAGAGGGACGTGTTGTAAACTCTGTAGAAATTAATCAAACTTTAGTATTGGGTGTTACTACTGTTTTAATAGCTTTGCTTATAGGTTATCTTACAAATACATTATCACAATTTTTTGTTGATATTTTAAATAGAATTTCAAATGCTGATGCAACAATGACTATGGACGGACTTCCTGATATATTTATAGAAATAGTTTTATTAATAGCAAAAACAGCTGGTATAGTTTTGCTTACAGCTTTGATTATAGGTGTTGGAGTAAATTTAGCACAAACACAATTCTTATTTACTACAAAAAAATTAAAACCTAATTTCAAAAGAATAGCACCAACTTGGTCAAATTTTAAAGAGAGAGTTTTTATATCTTCTCAAAACTTAATGAACTTAGCTAAAATACTTTTTAAAATGATTGTTATTGGCATATTAACATTTACAACAATAAACGGCAGACGCAATGATTTGTTTAATATGGTTCATATGGAATTAGCACAGGCTATGAATGTGTTTTTCTTTATAGTTTTAGAGATGATAGGAAAGGTAATGATATTTATGATAATAGTTGCTGTTGTGGACTATTATTTTCAAAGAAAGCAATATATTAATAGCTTAAAGATGACAAAGCATGAGATGAAAGAAGAGTTCAAAGAAATGGAAGGAGACCCTTTAGTGAAGAATCAGCTTCAAGAAATGGCTAGAAAGATTGTAAGCAGAACAATGCTTAAATCAGTACCAGAGGCAGATGTAATAATCACAAACCCAACACACTTTGCGGTTGCTTTAAAATATCAAAGCGGTGATTATGCTCCTATAGTAACTGCAAAAGGGGTTGACAATATTGCTTTAAAAATAAAAGAGATAGCAAAAGAACATGAAGTAGAAATAGTAGAAAATAAACCTTTAGCCCGTGAGCTTTATTATAATGTTGATATAGGGCAGTATATACCAGAGAAGTTGTTTCATGTTGTGTCAAGAATACTTGGCGAGGTATATAGAATACGTAATGAAAAAATGGCAAGGGCTATATAGGAGGAAATAAAAAGTGGCAACTATTAATAATGCTAAATCACTTTTAGATTCGATAAAATTACCTACAAATCTTAGTAGACACAGCGACATAATGTTTGCTATAGGTGCGGTTATGGTAATAATGATGCTTATTATACCGCTTCCTTCTATGATTTTGGATTTTCTTCTTATCATAAATATAGTTATATCTTTGCTTATACTTCTTATGGTTTTAAGCATAAAGAGTGCTAGTGAGTTTAGTGTATTTCCTTCTGTACTTTTGGTTATGACGGCATTTAGACTTGCATTAAACGTTTCTACAACAAGAGCAATACTTACACAGGGTGCTAATTTTAATGGTAAGGTTATCACTTCATTTGCTGAGTTTGTAGTTGGAAATAATATAGTTGTTGGTGTTGTAATATTTATCATACTTATAATAGTTCAGTTTGTAGTAATTACTAAAGGTGCTACAAGAGTATCAGAAGTAGCTGCAAGATTTGCATTAGATAGTATGCCTTCAAAGATGATGGCTGTTGAAAGCGAACTTCAGGCTGGAGCTATTACAGATAAAGAAGCAGAAGAGAAGAGAAAAAAGATAAGAGGCGAGAGTGATTTTTATGGTACTATGGACGGTGCTTCAAAGTTTGTTCAGGGCGACGTTATAGCAGGTATCATAATTACAATAATAAACATTGTTGGCGGACTCATAATTGGTATAACTATGAGAGGCGAGGCATTTGCTCAGGCTGCTGATGCTTATACTCGTTTTACTGTTGGTGATGGTTTGGTAAGCCAGATACCTTCTTTCTTTATGAGTTTTGCTACTGGTTTGCTTGTTACTAGAAGCAGCAGTGAAGATAATCTCTCTACTCAAATTGCAGTACAAGTTTTTGCTAAGCCAAAGAATTTGTTTATTGGAGCTGGTTTTGCATTCTTCTTAATGTTCTTACCTGGTTTTCCAAAGATAGCATTATTTGTTATAGCATTGGCATTATTTTTAGCAGGTTATGCTCTAAGAAAAGAACAGCAAGAGCTTGGACTTAATGAAGACGGCACTAAGGCAGAAGCTCAGGAACAGCCTCAAAATGGTCCTTTAGATGTTACACCTTTCTTAAAAGTAGAGAAGATAGAATTATCAATTGCTACATCATTAGTGCCTTTGGCATTAGAATCTGAAGGCGGAGATTTAATACATAGAATAACCCAGATTCGTAGAGAGCTTGCTTTGGAGGTTGGACTTGTAGTTCCTCCTGTTCGTATAGTAGACAACCAGGCTATAGAGCCAGATGAATATACTATAAGCATAAATAATACAGAAATGGCTAGAGGTTTTGTTCGTCCAAACATGCTTCTTGCTTTAAATGCTAATTCTAAAGAAGGTCCTACTCCTGATTGTGAGAGTGTTAAAGACCCTGCTTTTGGTCTTCCTGCTTATTGGATTAGAGTTGCTGAAAAAGATACTGCTGAGAGAAAGAACTTTATGTTGTTTGAGCCTACTGCAGTTATTGCTACACATTTCAGCGAAACAATTAAAAGAAACGCTAATCTTCTTATCGGACGTGAAGAAGTACAGAATATGCTTGACCTCATTAAAGATGATAATAAGGCTCTTGTATCAGAGGTGCTTGCTGCTAAACCTCATAATGAAAGTCCTCTTGGATATATACAAAAAGTATTGCAGAACTTGCTTCAAGAGGAGATACCTATCAGAAACAGTGTTGCTATATTAGAAGGTATTGCTGATGCTATAACAATTATGGGAAGCGAGCAGGCTACTGAATTGGTAAGAAGCAGATTAGCTCCTCAAATATCGCAGATTATAGCTGATGACCAGAGAAATATAAGAGTTATTACATTGAGTCAGCAGCTTCAAAATAATATAGCTCAAAATTTAGCAGACAGCGGAAATATACAAGGCTCTCAAATGATAGCTATGAGTTTTGAAAGTATGCAGGCTCTTATAAGAAATATAAAAGATGCAGTAAAATTAGTTCAAGAGTCTGGAGTTGATGAAATAGTATTTTTAGTTTCACCTATAATAAGAAGACCTTTGTATCAATTTATTGCTAAAAATATTGGTAAGTATAAAGTGGTGGCAACAACTGAAATCGCACAGGGTTATAATGTGATGGGTGTTGCTAGTATAAAATAAAAAATAAACAAGTTTTTAATAAAATATTATTGGAGTAATGATTATGAAAACTATCAAAATCTTTGGTAAAAACAGAGAAGAAATTGAAAAACAGGCTAGGGATAAATATGGTGAAAATTATTTTATTATTAGCATAAGAGAATTAAGCAGAAAAAATATATTTGGTATTATAAAAAAAGAATTTGAAGTATCTATCGGCGTTTTAGAGCAGTATTAATTTTAGGGAGTTATTAAGATGGTTGATATAAGAACAATCAGAGGAAAAGATAAGACTGATGCTTTTGCTAAGGCTAGAGTTGAGTACGGAAGCAATTTTTATATATTGTCTAGTAAAGATATTCAAGTTGGCGGTTTTTTGGGACTTGGAAAAAAGACTGAACATGAAATTAGAATAATGCTAAATAATTCTATATATGATAAAAAAAATGCTGATAAAGAAGTAAATAATAATGTGGAAGAAGAAGAGAGCTATAATAGTAAATTAAATAGCGATAGAATAGAAATGAATAAGCATAAGACAGAAGTGTTAGATGCTAGTGAAATGGCTGAGAGACTTATTAATCTTAATAATGCTTTGAAAAAATCTGCTCGTGAAAGAAGCGAAAATTTAATGGCTAAAAAGAGTGCTGCTGCTGTAAATATTACTGAATTTGAAAATGCTGAACTTGTTAATAATAATAAATCTTTTAAGCCTATGCAATTTGAAGAGAAAAAAGTAAATAATAATTTAAATGATTTTAATGGTAATTATAATTTTGGTATGATGGGCGGTGCTTTATTAAGTGATTCGGATACTTCATACGCTAGAAACACTTCTCATAAAGAAGATGATTATTCAGTATATAATTCTCAGCAATATCAAACAAAAAATAATGCAAACATTGATAGTATAGAAGCAAATGTTAAAAGAATTGTTCAAGATCAACTAAAAGATATAGTTAAAGAATATTTTGAAAACAATATACCAAATATAGATAGAAATAATTTTAACTCCAAAAATTATAGCAGAAGAGAAAAAAGTAGTAACAATTTTTATAAAAACAATGATTATGATAGTATATTCCAAAATGAAGAGAGAAGTTTAAAAAACACTATAGAAGAAATAAAAAACTATAGAAGAGAGGATAGTCATTTAAACTCTTCTCTAAAAAATAATTTTAATAATAATTTTTATCAAGATGATTTTGAAGAAGAAGATGATGATGTATCATATTCTGATAAAAATATTATTACGAAAGATACTTCTGTTACAGATAGTATGGAAGATAGCTTTAATTTTTTAAGACACAGAGAGTTTCCAGAAGAGGTATTAATTGAATTAAGAGAATATTTACTTACTTCAAGTAATGCAAGATTTTTTCAGTCTAAAGATGTTATAAAAGAAGAGATAGAGAGATATTTTTCAAGCAGATTGCTTCTTGCTAATGGAATAGATATAGGTTCTAAAAAGAAAATAGTAGTATTCGTTGGACCTACTGGTGTTGGTAAAACTACTACAATACCTAAAATAGCAGCTCAGTATATGAGATCAGGTAAGAAAGTATCATTTGTAACAATAGATAATTACAGAATAGCAGCAGTTGATCAGCTTCAAAGATATGCTAGTATAATGAAAGTTCCTTTTACTAGTGCTAGTACTCCAGAGGCTTTGAGAGCAGAGATACGCAAATTAGATAGTTCATCTTTACTTTTTATAGATACTATGGGACGTTCGCCTAAGAGTGTTGAAGAGATAGTGTCTATGTCTAAATATTTTAATACTGTTGGAAGATTTGATATGGACGTTCAGCTTGTAATGAGTTCTACTGCTAAGTATAAAGATGCTCTAAAGATTATGAATGCATTTAAGCCTGCAAACTATAAAGGTATTATTTTAACTAAGGTAGATGAAACTGATTATTTAGCTTCATCTTTATGTGCTATATCTAAGAGTAAAGTTCCTATCACTTATGTAACTTATGGTCAGGGAGTTCCTAAAGATATTGCTCCTGCTAAAAGATACGCTCATAAGATGATAGAAGGTTTATTTGGATACGATAAATAAAAAATTAATTTATATATAGGAATTATAAAATATTATGAAAGATCAAGCAGATGAATTAAGAAAGATGATGGAAGTAAAAGATAAACGTCCTCAGCGTATAATTAGTATAACTAGCGGTAAGGGCGGTGTAGGAAAAACTAATATTGCTATTAATTTAGCTATAGCATTACAGCAATTAGGAAAGAATGTGCTTCTAATAGATGCGGATCTTGGACTTGGCAATGTTAATGTTATATTAGGTACTATACCTGAATATAATTTATATCATGTTATAAAGGGTACTAAGAAAATACATGAGGTAGTACTTGAAACTGAGTATGGTATTAGATATATTGCAGGAGCTTCTGGTTTTTCATCTTTGGCAAACTTATCAAGCAGAGGTTTAACTAAATTAATAAACAGCATGGATTCTTTAAATGATGCTGATATTATTATAATTGATACTGGTGCTGGAATATCTGATAATGTTTTATATTTTTTGCTTTCTTCAGATGAGAATATTGTTGTTACTATACCAGAGCCTACAGCTATACTTGATGCTTATGGTGTAATAAAATCTATAGCTCCAGAAAATCCTAAGGCAGATATAAAGATTTTGGTTAATAGAGTAACTAAGGCATCTGAAGGTAAAGATGTTGGAGATAAGATTATAGAAGTGAGCAAGAGATATTTGGATATGGATATTAAATATTTGGGATATGTTCTTGAAGATAAAACTATTGCTTATTCTGTATCGCAGCAGCTTCCTTTTTATCAATACGATAATAAATGTCATGCTTCTATTTCTATACATAATATAGCTAAAAAAATTATTGATATGGAATATGATGAAGAAAAAGATAGTAGGGGGCTATCTGGTTTTATGGAATCATTGTTTGCTTTTGTTAGCAGAAGAGAGAATAGAATTTATTAAATAATTGAGTTATAGAGGTTTATTTATGAATGAGTTTATGGCTAAGGTAAAAAAATATTTTTCCAGTAATTTTGGTAAATTATCACTTGTTATAATGGGTATATCATTTGTGCTTACTTTTTTATTTTCTACATTGCTTAGAAATAGAATAGATGTGTCTATTATAAGGGCTTTTATATCTACAGTAATTACTGGTATTATATTGTATACTTTGGCTATAGTGTTGAAAAAGTTTTTATCTGATGTTATAGAATCTTCTGGGGTTTTTGATAATAATGTTTCTAATAATGAAGCAGATGTAAATACTGAAGCAGTTAAAGAAAATATAGATGATAATAACATAATAGAAAATAATAATAATTCAGAAAATCCTATTACTGATTCTTTTGAAATGAATAAGGCGGATAATAATTTTACTGAAAATGGTATGTCAGATAATAATATTATGCCTAGTATTGATAATATAAATATTGATAAAAATAAAAAAGTAGATTATCATAATACAGGCGATATAGGAGACATAATATCTTCCGTTACAAATAATTCTAATACAGAAGATGTAAGTGATTATTTTCCTCTAAAGAAAGAGAGTGCTGATGCAGTTAGTTTAGAGAGGGAAGTAAAAGAAGACCCAGAAAAAGTTGCTAAAGCAGTAAGGACTATGCTTGCTAAAGAAGAGAAAAAAGAAAGCAAATAAAATAAAAAATAAAAAAGTAGAGTATCATTATGAAAAAGAATAAGAAAGGCATAATACCAAATATAACAGATGATAATGAGCAGGAGTATTGGATTGAGTATAAAAAAACTCTTTCACCTCATATAAAAGAAGCATTGGTTATAAAGTATTCTAATTTGGTTAAGTATGTTGCTAATCAGATAAACTTCAATATGAAAGCAACTAGGGATATAGAATTTGATGATTTAGTAGGTTATGGTGCTTTAGGTTTAATAGATGCTATAGAAAAGTATGACCCTAATAAAGAAGTTAAGTTTAAAACTTATGCTACAACAAGAATAAAAGGTTCTATTTATGATGAACTTAGAAAAATAGATAAACTTCCAAGGTCTATAAGAAGAGAAATAAAAGATATAGAAATTGCAAGAGAGTTTTTGGAAAGCAAATTAGGACGCAATGTTAACTCTCAAGAGATAGCAGATACTATGGGAATACCTTTAAGTAAAATTAATGAAACTATGAGATATTCTATAGAAGCATCTACTACTTCTTTAAGCGAAGTTTGGTATCATGGTGATGATTCTGATGAGATATCTATAATGGATACTTTAAAAGCTAGCGATAAAAATAATCCTGAATATCTTGCAGAGAGAAAAGATGTGCAAAAAAAGATTGTTGAGGCTTTAGATAAGCTGCCTGAAAAAGAGAGAAGTGTTCTTATATTATATTATTATGAGGATTTAACTTTAAAAGAAATTGGTAAAGTTTTAGATGTATCAGAGAGCAGGGTATCTCAGCTTCATACAAAGGCTGTGCAGCAATTAAGATACAGTCTTTCAGAGATAAAAAAACAATTACTATAGTAGGTGGTTTTTTATGAATGAATTAAAAAGAAAAATTTTAGAGAGTGATTTTTACAAAGATATTTATAATAATCAGAATTCGCGTTCTATAGAATTGGAAGTTGAGAATTTGGAAGATGGTATGCATCAGGCTGCTGCTATATTTCAATGTCCTGTATACGAATTATCTTATAAAATCATTAGAGATAGAAGTACAGGAATTTTTAGAAAGCTTCATTCTAATCCTTATTTAATAAGATATACTCATATAAAATATGATAAATCTAGTATCACTTATGGTCATACTGTTGATTATTCTACTACTTCAAGTATGGAGCATAATGATAGTGTTGTTATAGATAAAGATACAAGCATAGTAGTGAGAGTAAAAAGAGACGGAGTATTTTTAAAAGTTTCTCCTCCTACTGCTGATGGAAGCAGAATTGAAGATGTTAAGGCTTTAGAGAAAAAATTAATAGAAGCTGGTATTAAACATTATGATTCTAATTTAGCTAAAGAGGTTTTGCATGACCAAAAAGGCGAGTATGTAAAAATAGCTGATTGGGACCCCTCAAAATCTGTATATAATGCTAAGATTACATACACTATTACAGAAGATAATATGCAAGCTTATATTACTGTTAGTAAGCCAAACAATGGCGGAAGAGAAATTGACTTGCAAGATGCTAAAGAATTATTAGAAAATAGTGGAATTGTATTTGGTGTAAAAGAAGATAATATAGCAAAACTTTTGGAAGATGGTACTTTTAATGTTCCAATACTTGCTGCTGAAGGTCTTTATCCTAAGATTGGTCAGAATGCTAAAATAGAATATTTAGTTAAAGTTAATAAAGATATTATACCAAAATATATAGATGAAGATGAGTCTATAGATTATAAAGATTTAAGTATAGTTGAAAATGTATCTGAAGGACAAAAGCTAGCACATAAGATTCCTGCCACAGAGGGAGAGCATGGTATTAATGTTTTAGGTACAAAGATAGAGGCTAAAGACGGTAAAGATATAGATTTAAAAGATATACTTGGGGATAATGTAGTTATAGAGGGTGATTATATAGTTGCTGGTATAAGCGGACAGGTTTTATTAAAGGGTAAGTTATTAAGTGTTGAGCCTGTATTTGAAGTTTCTGGAGATGTGGGCCCTGAGACTGGTAATATTAATTTTGTAGGAAGTGTTCTTGTTAAGGGCAGTGTTAGTGATAATTTCTCTATAAAAGCTGAAGGCAATATTGAGGTTAATGGTACTGTTGGTAAATGCGACCTCGAGGCTAAAGGTGACATTATAGTAAAACTTGGTATTCAAGGAAATGAAAATAGTTTTGTTAAGGCTGGTGGAGATGTTATAGCTAAGTTTATACAGTTCTCTAATGTTGAATCTGCTAATAATGTTGTAGTTACTGAAGCTATACTTAATTCTAATATAGATGCTGATAATAGAATAATACTTACAGGTAAGAGAGCTTCTGCTAGCGGCGGAGTATTAAGAGCTTTATATGAGGTTAATGGTAAGGTATTAGGTTCTCCTTCTGGAACAAAAACTACTATAGAAACGGGAGTTAGTCCTGCTAAGAGAAGAAATATTGCTGCTATGGATAAAGAAAAAGAAGAACTTGATGTTGCTATAGAAGAGATAGAAAGAAGTATTAAGTCATTAGAACAGGCTGCTAAAGTGAGAAAATTAGACGATGAAAAAACAGAGCAATTGCAAAGCTTAAAAGAACAGCTTGAGCAGGCTAATAGCAGAAGAGAGGAAGTTGTTTTAGGAAGAGAGGCTTTATCACAGCAAATGGAAATAGAAAAAGTAGAATCTACAATAAGTGCTGGAAAAGAAGCGTTGGCTGGTGTTAAGCTTATTATAGGAAGTGCTGAATTTGATATTAGACAAACTTATAAGGCTGTTACTTTCTATGAGGATAAAGGCTTGATACAAATTGATAAATATAGAGGCGAGCCTAAAAACGATAAGAAGAATGATATTTAATTTGGAGTTTTTATTTTGGCTAATAAATATTTTAATATAAATGATTTTTATAAGACAGCTATAGATTGTGCAATAGATGCTGACCCTAGGGGAAGGGATATTGTAGAAAAAGAGCTTGATATAGTAAAAAAAGATTATGAGGCTATAAAAGATAAAAGAAAAAAAGAATGCTTTGATAAGGATAATTTATTTAATCCGTATGCTGACAGCAGAATATTAAATATTGCAGAAGATAAAGAGATAAAGAAAATATTTTGCGGTATTGATATGCAGACTGCTGAGCTTTTGCTTGCTGATAGATTAAATGAAAAAAAAGCAAAGATTGATTTAGTTGTTACTCATCACCCTAATGGTTATGCTTATGCTAAGTTTTATGAAGTAATAGCTATGCAGACTGATAAAAATCATCTTAATGGTGTTAATGTAAATGTATCTGAGGCTCTCACTAATAAAAGAATGTATGGAGTAGAGCGTTCGGTTTCTCCTTCTAATCATAATAGAGATGTTACAGCTGCTAAGCTTCTTAATCTTAATTATATGTGTATGCATACATTGGCAGATAATCATGTTGAAACTTTTTTAACTAACCTTGTAAAAGAAAAAAATCCTTATAAACTTTCTGATATATTGGATTTACTTAATGATATTGAGGAATATAAAATATCATCAAAAAATAAATAATCCTCCTAAACTTTTTAATGGAAGTGAAAAAAACAGAGCTGGTAAAATTGTTGTAGATATGACTGGAGGAGCTTCTTTTGATATTGGAATGATTTCTGCTTTAGCTAATGCGGGTGTTGGTACTTTGGTTGTGATGCATTTATCTGATAATCATGTAGAAGAGTGTAAAAAATATAATATTAATATTGTTTGTGCTGGGCATATGGCTAGTGATAGTTTGGGGCTTAATCTGCTTTTTAAGGCTATGAAAGAAAAAGCTAAAAAGAGTTTTGAGATACTTCCTGCTTCTGGATATATATTTGTGGAAAGATAATGAAAAGTAAATATAAAAATATTCTATTTGATTTAGATGGTACTATTACGGATTCTGCTAATGGTATTACAAATGCTGTTAAATACGGCATAAAAAAAATGTCTGATATTTATCCTGAGTTAAATATTGTTTTACCTGAAGATGATATTTTAAGAAAGTTTATCGGACCTCCTCTTGATATTAGTTTTAAGAAATATATTTATGATAATCAAGATAAGGCTATGGAGTTTATAAAGTATTACAGAGAAGATTATAATGGAAATGATGGTCTTTTTAATTGCACACTTTATGACGGCATATATGATTTAATAAAGACTTTGTACAATAATGATTTTAATACTTATTTAGCAACTGCAAAGCCTTTAGAATCTGCTGTTAGAATAATAAAGCATTTTGATTTGGATAAATATTTTACTAATATGTATGGAGCTATTTTGGGAGGAGCTATAAAAAATAAACTTGATGTTTTAAAAGAGGCTTCTCTTAAAGAAAACTTTAATAAAAATGAAACTATTATGATTGGCGATAGAATAGATGATATAGAAGCTTCTAAGAATATGGGGTTTGATTCTATTGCTGTGAAATATGGTTTTGGAAATGATGAAGAGTTTAGAAATGCTACATATACAGTAAATAATACTAAAGAGATTTTAGAGATTATTATCAGTAAATAAAATCTCTTCTAATACTTTTAAGCTTTTTAATTCTCTATGTATATGATTGTATATTGATTTTTGTAATATATCTCTTATAGTGCTTATTGAATTATTATAAAACTTTATTATATCATTATTTTTTACTATATCGAGCATAGAAGAATGTTTTATTATTTTCATGAATACTATATCATTATAATCTAGTTCTGTAGCATCTTTTATATTTATTTTACAATTGCTGCATATGAGGCCTCCTTCATTAATAGAATAATAATTTGCATTTTCTCTTTCGCACAATACACAATTATCTAACAAAGGAGAGAGTCCGGCTATATAAAGCAATTTTATTTCAAAGGCTCTCAATAATATATTTATATAATATTTCAAATTATCTTGATTTTGTTTTTCATTTTCTTCTAAAGAATATAGAGTTTTATCCATTAAAATAAAATATCTCTCATCAAAATCTTTTGCAAAATAGAGTAATAATTCTCTTATATAAAATACTGCCAATGATGAATAAATAGATTTTTCTAAGATATTATAATTTTTTATTATATTTGATTCTTTTAATATTGAGAGGCTGTCAGATTTTTTTTCGTATATGTTTATATTTAGCTTTGATATGCTTTCTAAATCAGAGCCGAACGCTTTAGAGTTTTTTTTAGCCTGATAGCAGATAGAAGATATTATATTTTTTTTTGTAAGAAAAGAAGCTATAATAGATGAGTTTTTATAATTATTGTATGATAATATAAAAGCCTCATAATTCTTTATCAAATTAAATTCCTTTTTAAAAATTAAAGGGCAGATCATAAATGACCCGCCCCAACTTATGCCTACTTAAGCATTAAGCTTGATGTATAGCGTTGCTAGGACAAACAGCTTCACAAGCTCCGCAATCAGTACATTTGTCTGGATCTATTTTGTAAATATCTCCTTCGCTAATTGCATCGAAAGCACACTCAGGAAGACATGATCCGCAAGCTACACAATCGTTATTTATAACACGTGGCATAATTTACCTCCATAAAAAATTAAACTGTACGAGCATTATAACATAACTAAAAAATTATAGCAATATTACATATTATACAAATATACAATATATTTAATTCTCTTCTAATTTTTCAACTATGACTTTATCTATTCTAGCTCCGTCCATATCAACTATCTCTAAAGATAAGTTTTTCCATGTTATAGATTCTCCTTCTTTTGGAACATGTTGTAATAATTCTAATATTAGTCCGCTTATAGTATTATAGTTGTTTGATATGTTTTCATCTTCTATTTCAAAATATTCTAAAAAGTCATAAATAGGGCATTGTCCGTCAACAAAATAACCGCCGTTTTTTCTTTTTCTTATATCCATATTTTTACTTGTTTCGCTAATAGAACCAACCAAAGCAGAAAATATATCATGCTGTGTAATCATACCATCTATGTTTCCAAACTCATCAGATATAAAGCCTATTTTTGTGTTATTTTTTTTCATTTCTTCCAATACTAAATAAACTTCCATATTGTTGTGAAAGTATGTTGCCTTTTGTGCATATTTTTCAATTTTTGATTTGCTATTATTTAATTTATCAAATATTTCATTTATTTTTATAACGCCAATTATATTATCTAAAGTTTTGTCTATTAGAGGGTATACAGTATAAGGATTTTTGGATATTGTTTTTTTTATTTCATCATTAGTCATATTTATATCCAAATACACTATATCAGCTCTATGAGTCATGATTGATTCTATTTTTCTATCACCCAAAAAAAATGCTCTTTCTATAATATCCTGTTCTACTTCTTTTACTTCTCCGCCTTGTTTGCCTTCTTCTATCATTGATTTTATTTCTTCTTCTGTAACAGGAGTTTTTTCATCTTTTATGCCTAAAGTTCTAGAAACTATAATAGCACTGTTTGACAATATCCACACAAATGGAGCTCCTACTTTTGATAATATAGTCATTGGGCTTGCCACAGCTTTTGCTATTTTTTCTGACATAACCATTCCCAACCTTTTTGGCACTAATTCACCAAATATCAATGTGAGGTAAGTAACTAATGCTACTATTATCACTTGAGATATTACAGAAGAATATGCTCTGGGTATATTTATTTTTATTAAAAGGTTTGATAAATCTTTTGATATAGTGTCTCCAGAATATATACCTGTTAGTATGCCTATTAATGTTATTCCTATTTGTATGGTTGATAAAAACTTATCTGGTTCATTAGCTAAATCTAAAGCTATTTGTGCTTTTTTATTTCCGTCTTTAATATCTTTGGTTAAAGAGCTTTTTCTTGCTGATATTATAGCTATTTCAGACATAGCAAATATTCCATTTAAAAGTATAAGTATTATTACAATAATTATGTCCATTTATTATATTCCCTTAAAAAAGTAGTAGATTTTACTCATGAAAAAATAAGATTGATTTTTGAAAATGTTATTACTCAGCGGCATATTTGTTAATAATTTCCTATATATTAATATTTTATAATATATAGGAAAAATTACAATAGCTATTTTTATTAGTGTTTTTTTATCGTAAAATATATAATTGCTAAAAATAATTAAACATGTATAATTAGTTCTAAAAACAAATTAGGATTGTTTATGAAAAACTATTTGGAATTATTAAAAAAAGTTTTAGAAGAGGGTGAAGATACTAAAGACAGAACTGGAGTTGGCACTAGAAGAATATTTGCTCCGCAGTTAAGATTTAAATTTGAAGGAAATAAAATACCTATTATAACTACAAAAAGAGTATTTATGAAAGGTGTTATTATAGAATTATTATGGTTTTTGCAAGGCTCAACAAATATAAAATTTTTGCTTGAGAATAATGTTCATATATGGGACGAGTGGGCTGATGATATGGGTGAGCTTGGTCCTGTATACGGAAAGCAGTGGAGAGCTTGGGAGACTAAAGAAGGAAATAAAATAGATCAAATTTCTAATGTTGTTAATACATTAAGAAATAATCCAACAAGCAGAAGAAATATTTTGAATGCATGGAATGTGGGAGAGATTGATAAAATGCATTTGCCTCCTTGTCATATGATGTGTCAATTTTTTGTTAACAATGAAGGTGGTATAATAACACATTTGTATCAACGTTCTGCTGATTTATTTTTAGGTGTTCCTTTTAATATAAGCTCTTATGCTATACTCACAAGACTTTTAGCTATGCATAGCGGACTTAAAGCTTCAGAATTAATAATGACATTTGGAGATGCACATATTTATAATAATCATATGGAGCAAGTTAAACTTCAGCTTTCAAGAGAGCCTTATGAACAGACTACAGAATTATTTATAGAAGAGCGTCCGAATATATTTAGTCATGTTTATGAGGATTTTAGATTAGAAGGCTATAAATATCACCCAACTATAAAAGCGGAGGTAGCTGTTTGATAGTTTCATTAATCGCTGCTGTTGATTCAAAAAACGGCATAGGATTAAATGGTGTAATGCCTTGGGGACACATTAAAGAGGATATGCAGTTTTTTAGAAGCACTACCACAGGATATGCTGTTGTTATGGGGAGAGTTACTTTTGAGTCATTAGGGGGAAAGCCGCTTCCAAATAGAAAAAACATTGTTATATCATCTAATAAAAATGAGCTTTCAGATAAATACGATAACCTTTTTTATGAAAATAGTTTTGAAAATGCTATTTCTAAATTATTATTAGAAAAGCATAATCAAATATTTATTATAGGAGGGGAGTCCATTTATAAAAGAGCAATGGATTATGCAGATAAAATATATCTTACTCATATAAATAAAAATTATAATTGCGACAGATTTTTTCCAGAAGTAGATAGTAAATTATTTTCTTCAAGGATATTGAAGAACTTTGTTTATGATGATATAGATGTTAGTATTGTGGAATATACTAAAGATTTTTAACTTTGTCAACCGTAAGTTGCAGAATTTTTCTCCCGTTATTACTTATTATACTGATAATTCTTTATGTAAAAATGCAGTTCTTTTGCTTCTTTTATACCAATACCATAAGCACTTCCTTCGGTCGTAAAAGAAGTGGGGGTGCTGCACGGTGTGTACTTCGTTAAGGGCAAAGCCACCGCAAATAAAAAAATTAAAAATATTTTTATAAAATATGGTTTTTGGATATTTAACAGAATAAAAAGTGTTATGTAATTTTTACTTTATAATATATAATTTTGTTATCAATAAATAATAATGAGGAATATTATGAAGAAATTATTCTATTTATATGTATTGTTTATTTTGGCTATTTTTATATCTTGCTCTAATAAACAAAATAGCAATTTGCAAGTGTATTATAATGGTAATATTATCACTATGGAAGGAAACACAGAAGAGACTCTATATGCTAAAGCTTTAGAAGTAAGCAACGGAATCATCACAAAAGTAGCATACACTGATGAAGAAGCAAATAATTTAATAAAAAATAAATCGCTAGTAGATTTGAAAGGTAAAACTTTAATGCCTTCTTTTATAGACCCTCATAGCCATATAATAAGTTTTGCACAAGCTCTCACAACTGTAGATTTATCAGGATGTACAAACATAGCAGAAATTGATTCAAGATTAGAAGACTATATAAAAAATAATAAGCTTACAAACGGTGCTTGGGTTATAGGTTTTGGTTATGATAATAATTTACTTCCAGGTAAAAAAAATCCTACAAGAGATGATTTAGATAAAGTTTCTACAAACTTAGCTATATTTATTACGCATGCATCTGGACATGTTGGAAGCATGAACTCTAAAGCATTAGAATATTTTGGTGTAGATGAAAATACTCCAGATATAGAAGGCGGAGTTATAGAAAGATATCCTAATAGCAAAAAGCCTACTGGTTATATGGAAGAGGCTGCTTTTATGAAATATGCTAGAGAGGTTGATTTTAAAGTTACTGATGAAGACATGATGAACTTTGTTAATCAGGCAGAAGATGTTTATTTAAGTTATGGTATTACAACTGCTCAAAACTCTTTAATTGTAAATGGTGATTTGCCTTTAATAGAGAATATGATAACAAATAATAGATTTAAAATAGATATAATAGGTTTTATAGATTTAAAGAATGCTCCTAATATTTTTGATGAACATAAAGATTTAATTGGTAAATACAGTAATAGATTTAAAATATCAGGCTACAAAATATTTTTAGATGGTTCGCCTCAGGCTAAAACTGCTTGGCTAAAAGAGCCTTATATAACAGGAGAGAAAGGCTACAGAGGATATCCTATACATGATTACAACACTGTAAAAGAATATGTAAGAAAATCTTTTGATGATAAAATGCAATTACAGGCTCATTGTAATGGAGATGCAGCTGCTGAACAATATGTTGATGCAATATCAGAGGTTATGACAGAGAGAAACACTACAAATAATTATAGAGCTGTGTTGGTTCATAGCCAGATTGTAAAAGAGAATGAATATAAAAGAATGAGAGAGTTTAATATAATACCTTCTTTATTTGTTGCTCATATATATTATTGGGGAGACACACATATAGCAAATTTAGGAATGGAGAGGGCTTCTCAAATAAGTGCAAGCAAAACTGCATTAGATAACAACTTGCCTTTTACATATCATCAAGACACCCCTGTTATAAAACCTAATATGATAGAGACTATAAGTTGTGCTTTAAATAGAACTACAAAAGATGGAGTATTACTTGGAGAAAATCAGAAGATAGATGCTCTAAATGCTTTCAAGGCTATTACAATAAATGCTGCTTATCAAAATGGAGAAGAGGATATAAAGGGCAGTTTGAAAGAAGGCAAATTAGCAGATTTAGTAATACTTTCTGATGACCCATTAAAAATAGATGCAAAAGACATGAACAGTATAGAAGTTTTAGAGACAATAAAAGAAGGAAAAACTTTATATAAAAAATAATATTTGTATAGATAAAGAGGTAAAAATAATATGGTTAGTATAATATCAGATATGGACGGAGTAATATATAGAGGAAATAATTTAATAGATGGTGCTAAAGATTTTGTTAATATGCTTTTAGAGAAAAATGTATCTTTTTTATTTCTAACAAATAATGCAGAGCAGACACCAATTGATTTAAAAAGAAAATTAGAATCTCTTGGCATAGATGGTTTAGAAGAGAAACATTTTTTTACAGCAGCACAGGCAACAGCAAAGTTTATAAAGACTCAGCAAGAGAATGGAAGTGCTTATGTAATAGGTACGGGCGGATTAGTGAGCGAGCTTTATAACATAGGCTATAGTATAAATGATGTTAATCCAGATTATGTTGTAGTTGGTAAAACTAGTGCTTTTAATTTTGATATGCTTAAAAAAGCTGTTTCACTTATAAATAAAGGTGCTAGGTTTATAGGCTGTAATCCAGACATAACAGACCCTGCTCCAGATGGAGAACTTATACCGGCAGTTGGACCTATACTTGCTGCTATAGAAACTGCCACTGGAAAAAAGCCTTATATAGTAGGTAAGCCTAATCCAATCATGATGTCTATTGCAAAAAATAAAATTAATGCACATAGTGAAAATACTGTTATGATAGGTGACAGAATGGATACTGATATACTTGGTGGGCTTGGTGCTGGAATGAGAACTTGTTTAGTATTATCCGGTGTTACAAAAATGGAGATGCTAAAAGAGTTTCCTTATAAACCAAATTATGTATTTAATTCTGTGGCAGAAATAGATGTTGATAAACTTTGATATATATATTAAAGTTTTATTATGTTATAATTAATTATATTAAAAAAGGAGTTTATATATTATGGCTACACCTCATATATCAGCAAACAAAGGCGACATTGCAGAAACTATTCTTCTTCCTGGAGACCCTTTGAGGGCTAAGTTTATAGCTGAGAATTTTTTGGAGAATGTAAAGCAGTATAATAGTGTAAGAAATATGTTTGGATATACTGGAACATATAAAGGCAAAAGAGTTTCTGTTCAGGGTACTGGTATGGGAATGCCTTCTTGCAGTATTTATTCTTATGAGCTTATACATTTTTATGATTGTAAGAATTTAATACGTATTGGTACTGCTGGAGCTTTAGTTGATAAGCTTCATATTGGTGATTTAGTTATAGGAATGGGAGCTTGTACTGATTCTAATTATGCTTCACAGTATGAACTTCCTGGTACTTATGCTCCTATTGCTAGTTATGATTTACTTAGAAAGGCTGTTAATAAGGCTGATGAGATGAAAATAAATTATCATGTAGGTAATATTGTATCATCTGATGTATTTTATGGAGCTAACAATGCTACACCTAAATGGGCAAAAATGGGAGTATTAGCTGTAGAGATGGAAGCTGCTGCTTTATATATGAATGCAGCATATGCAGGAGTGAATGCTCTTTGTATGGTAACTATATCAGATTCATTAGTTACAGGAGAAGCTACAACAGCAGAGCAGAGAGAGAAAACTTTTACTAATATGATGGAAGTGGCTTTATCGCTTGCTTGAGATATACGAAGATTATTGTTTTTCAAGATTTTTCTTGTTCCTTTTCGTTCAGCAAAAAGTACAAGTAATACATTGTATTTTTGAATATACTTAAGTATTACTTCGTAAAAATGCGGTTCTTTTGCTTCTTTTATACCAATACCGAAGGCACTTCCTACGGTCGTAAAAGAAGTGTGGTCTGGGGCAAAGCCCCAGATATCAAAACTAAAATATAACTTTATTTTGATAAATATGAAATTTTAATATATATTAGATATTTTAAAGGATACTATTTTTTATGTATATAGAAGAGTTAAGAAATAAGCAAAGAGAGTTTTTTAAAAGCGGTGCTACTTTAGAATATTCTTTTAGAATAGAGCAGCTAAAAAAACTAAAGGCTATGATTATAAAAAATGGGGCTAATTTTATTGATGCTCTAAATAAAGATATGGCTAAACTTGAGTTTGAGGCTATTGGTACTGAATTATTTATTATAATTGATGAGATAAATCTTTTTATAAAAAAATTAAAAACTTGGATGAAAGATAAAAAAGTTAAAAGAAATTTCCTCACAATAGATTCTAAAACAATTATAATGAATAAGCCTTATGGAGTATCACTTATAATATCTCCTTGGAATTATCCTTTGCAATTAACTTTTCTTCCTCTTATAGGCTCTATTGCAGGAGGAAATACTTCTATAATACTTCCTTCTCAATTAACTACTAATGTTTATGATGCAATATATTCTTCTGTAAAAGAAACATTTGATGAAGAGTATATTGCCGTTGTAGATAAATCTTTTCCTGCAGAAGAGACTACAAAAATAGAATATAATAAAATATTTTTTACAGGCTCTCCTAGAGTTGGAAAAATTATAATGAATAATGCTTCTAATTTTTTAACTTCTCTTACATTAGAACTTGGGGGAAAATCTCCTGTTATAGTTGATGATAATATAAAAAATATTAACAAAGCTCTAAAGAGAATAATATGGGGGAAGTTTATTAATTCTGGGCAAACTTGCGTGTCGCCTGATTATTTATTAGTAAACAAAAATATTAAAGATAAGTTTTTAGATGTATTCAATACAGAAATAAAATTATTTGAAGATGAGAGGAAATTAAACAGAATTATTAATAAAAGTCATTATGAAAGATTAAAAAGTTATTTAAATGACGGCAAAATATTATACGGCGGTGAATATGATGATGAGTCATTATCTCTTGCAATTACATTATTAGAGCCTAACAGTTTAGAAAATAATGTAATGAAAGATGAGATATTTGGAAGTATTTTTCCTATAGTTTATTACAGCACTAAAGAAGAGGCAAGAGATATTATAGATAAAGTATGTTCTCACCCTTTGGCTATGTATGTTTTTTCTGATGATAATAATTTTATAGACTATTTTTTAAACAATATTTCTTTTGGCGGTGCATCTGTAAATGACACTATAAGCCATATATTAAACAATAATGCTCCTTTTGGAGGAGTGTCAACAAGCGGAATAGGGGAGTATCATGGTTATTATAGTTTTGAATGCTTTACAAATAAAACTACAGTATTAAAAAAGAATTATAATTTCGAGCTTAATACCAAATATCCACCTTACAGCAAAAATATAAAAGCATTAAAGTTTTTGTTTGAGTTATTTAAGAAATAAGATATTTAATTATATTAGTTCAAATCTATATTATATTTTTGAATATATTTGAGTATTAATTTATAAAAATGCAGTTCTTTTGGTTCTTTTATACCAATACCGAGTAGGTGCCTATCGGCAAAAGAACTGGGGGCTCGGGGGCTAGTCCCCGATAACAATAAAAAAATAAAAACTAAATTTTGACAAACTTAAAAATTTTCAATATAGTTGAAACAATAATTTTCTATCAACTTTTTCCCGCCTTCGCGGTGCGGACTTCGTCAAAGTTGCAAAAAGTGCAAATAATAAAATAATACTAATTATATTATTAATATAAATTATTAAATTAAAACAAAAACAATATAAATATTTATTTCAACGAATTTAAAAAGAGTATGGGAAGCGGTACAAGTTTCAAAAATCTTATTTATCAACAAATTAAAAAATATAATATGTCTTAAAAACATTTTAGATTCTAATCAAAAACAAGTATTACAAATATCGAAAATAAAATTAGATAAAAAGTTTGGCATCAACTTTTATAATAAAAAACAGAATATATTTTATCAATTAGCATTCCTGCTAAAAAATATCAAAAACAAATGCAGTAGAAATTTATTTAAATCTTTAACATCACTCTTTGATGTCATAATATTTATTACTGCAGAAGGAGGAGCATTTTTTAAATAATATGGTTATGGGGGGAAGTTTAAAATGATAATTCAAAAAATAGGAATAAAAGAATTATTAAAATATATAATAAAAAAAATATTTAATAAAAAAGATTTATTACACTTTGAAGAAGAGCATGCATCAAATAATATCATCAGAAGAAAACTTTATGAGCATATTCATAATACAAGTTTTGGAAACATAAAATTAATAAAATTAAGATATGAGCTTTTATATACAGAATATTCAAGAATAAAAAAAATTAATCTTCAAAAATTGGCAAAAAATAGAAACATAAAAACTATAGAAATGGCTATTGAGCTTGATAAGAATAATAACACAAGTCATATTAATAACTTGTATGAATTAGCAAAAAAATTATTTCCAGAGGTAGAAAAAAATGCAAACTGAGAACAATAAAACAGAAGTGAAAAATGAATACTTAATAGCAACGTTTGGCGATGCTATGCTTGAGAGAGGTTTTACATCGATACCTAATACATTAATTTATTATAGAAAAAGATTAGGACTTACAGCAAGTGAGTTTGAGTTTATAATTGCTATAATAAGTTTAAGCTGGAAAAATGAAAAAGAAATTAGAGATAGAGAAATAAATCCAATGGGGCAGCATTATTACAGACAAAGGCAAAGCCTTTATGCTAAGGGGTATCTAACTTTTTCAAGCAGAAATGTTTATAGAGGAGATAGATTTGCAGGAACAGGAACTGTGTATAATTTATCAGGATTAAAAAAAGCTATAGAGATGTTTGTTGAAGAAGATAGAGCTATAAGAAATATGGATGCTCCTGTAGAGCATAAATATGATGAGCCTAGCTTATTCGGAGATGATATAAACACAGAACCATTACAGCCTCATAAATTAATCAAAGAGGAAAAAGAAAAACCTGAAGAAGAAAAAACTTCAGAAGAAAAAGAAGAAGACAAAAAGAAAAATGAGTTTTTAGAAAAATATAATGATCTTCATAAAGAATTAGTAGGTTGTAGAATAAGATATGGACTTCATATTACATATACCAAGTTTTTAATTGATATATTTAAAAATCGTGTGCATGATAACTTTGATGAAGCCTTATCAATTGTAAAGTTTAATTTCTTAAAATTACCATTAAATAAAAGATACTCATTAAAACTTCAGGATTTATTAAGAATGGCTTTGTGTACAAAAAAATGAAAGTAATAAAAATAATACCAACAAAGGAAATCAAAAATCGGAAGAAGATAAAAAATATACAATACCAAGCGGAATTGAGAAATTAGAGTTTTTATTAAAAGAAATAGAAAGAGGAGGAAGTATTGATGAAGCGTATTCTAAAATTGCAAATTGCGGATAGCAGCTACTGTTTACAAAACTATAAGAAATATTTAGAAGAATTGAAACAAATAGCAAGAGATGGAAAAGACCCAAATTGCAAAAAATGTGATGAAGATGGATTTAAAAAAGTTTCTCAGTCATCAATATTTTCAGGAAGAAAAGTTTTTTTACCTGAGATGTGTGATTGTGTTAAAAATGAAAAAACTGAAATATCTAATAAATTAGATAAGCTTGAAAAAATTATAGTTAAATATAATGATATATTTAATTCTTTAGATATTAACATGACATTAGATATTTTTGCAAATAGGTTTAACAATCAAAAGCTAGTAGATACAATTAAAAAATATTTAGAATTAGGAAGTATGAGTTCTTTATATCTTGAAGGGGAAAGCGGAACAGGTAAAACAACAATACTTAAAATGTTATGGCAAATATATGCTATTAATAATATCAAGGTATTGTATATAGAAGCATCTAATTTTGAAGATATGCATAAAAACCTATTTAATAAAAATGCTCAGGACAAAGATTTAAAATCAAACATAGATTCAAAAATAGAAAATGTAAAACATGCAGATATTATCATGATTGATGATGTTGACAGTGTAGGCTTTCATTATGCAGCAGAAGGCTATTATAAATTATTTGATAAAATAAGAGCATTAGAAAAAACGGTTATTATTACATCAAATAAAAATTACTGTAGTTTGATGAATAGCTTAAATATAAAAACAAGAAAAGATAACATTGAGGAAATCAAAGGAAGACTGACAAGCAGATTATTAAACTTAAATATTATAGAACTAAAAATGCAGAAGGTGAAAGAATTAATAACAGCTTAAATAGTCAAAATAACATAACGGATATTTTTATAAGATTTTATTAATAAGGTATATGTATGCTAAAATTAATGGTTTTCAGTATTAATACTAAAAAGTATTTTGTATTGGGATGTTTAGAATTAGAGAAATTTTTAAAACATCTTGGAGAACCGTCTTATGCTAATTTAATCACAAAGGAATTAAAAGAGTTGCTAAAAAGTTATGAGCCAAATTATAAAGAATCTAATTGGGATGTAAAGTTTTCTAACTGGTTAAAAAGTTTGGAAGTAGGAGATTATTTATGTATGTATGATGGTTGGATTACAGATTACAAAGTTATGGATGATATAAGAAAACAATATATAGATCAATTAAAAAATAAAATTAATAAAAAGGGAGAATAAAAATGTCATTTTTAGAAAAAATGCTAACACATTACAATCAAACTAAATTAGCTATTTTAGAAGGAATAGAAAATAAAATAATCTCCGAATATCCAGAGTTAAAAGATTCTATGGGTATTAAAAGAAACAGATTAGAAATTAATAGTGATTTATGCTGTTGTTATATAGATATAGAAAATGAAACATTCAAGATATGTATTGATGGGCAAACTCCATATTGCTATGAAGACCTTGAATCTGTGTTAGTAGATATTGGAGAGCAAATAGCTGCTAATGAATAATAGTATGTTAATAACTTGTCAACAATGTTGATAAGTTGTGAATAAAATGTTTATAAAATGAGAAGTGATAATCAAGCATATAAAAGATATAAAAGTAAAAAATGGCGTGTATTTAGAAAACAGTTTTTAGATAAAAATCCTCTATGTAAAAACTTTAATGAATGCCATAGCTTTGCTGAACATGTGGATCATATAAAGCGTGTAGAAAGTGAAGATGATCCATTGTTTTATGATGAAAGTAATTTGCAAGCATTATGCAAAAGATGCCATTCTAGAAAAACAGCAAAAGAAGACGGAGCTTTTGGAAATAAAAAGAAAGATTATTAGCAGGAGATTTTATGAATATAAATAATAGTAATGAAAGAAAATATATACATATAGATAAATTAGAAGATGGGAGACTTGTTATTGATGCTGAAAATATTAATAGTGAAGATACTGTTTATTTATTAACAGAGTTTATATATTTCATATCTAATGCAAATAATAAACCTGCAGATGGTTTTGTAGATATAATTAAAAAGGCAGTACAATATAAAATGAAATTGGAGAAAGAAAAAGGAAATCACAGTGAGGGTAATTAAGATTTATAAAATATATGATAGTAAAGAATAGTTGTAAAGATTGTATATATTGTTTAGAAATAAAATCATCTTATTTCTGTAAGCATAAAAAAGATATTATAGCTATAGCAAATATAAATAATATCTGTAAAAAATATAAATTAAATAAAAAGAGGGAAAAATGAGAGAACTAAACATTATAGAAGATAAAGGACTTTTTGGTATCACTTTTAAGTCTGATGATAAAGAAGAAGCCAATACCGTTATGAGGGCTATACAGAGATTCATATTAACGAGAGAGAATATATCCAATAATAATGAAGATTATACTAGTAAGAAGAAAAGCAAAGCAAAAAGTAAGGCAGAATCTAAAAAAGCTCAGACAACAATAGAAGATATACAAGAAGAAATTGATAAGAGAAAAAAAGAATCATTTGAAGAACAATTACAAAAAGATAACTCAATAATCTCTTTTAGTGAAGATGAAGAAGAAGCACATTATAAAATAGACGAAGATCCATTAAGTTCAGATAGCAATATAAATAGATGGGATTTTGATGAGGATGGGGATAAAGTAGATGGAGAGGGCAATAAATTACTTTTTAGTGAAGAAGGTATATAAAATGATTTCTGCTATATTCAATAATGATTTAAATATTCCAATAATTAGTGATTTTGAAGATGAGGAGTAATTTATGCCAAAAGGGATATTAATTAATAATTGTTTAATAAATATAGACCATATAGCAATCATTCATTTTCAAGAAGAAAAGAAAAAAATAATAATAATTACTATAGATAGTGGATTGCCTACAGCTATAACATTTAAAACAAAAGAAGAATATAACAAATATTATAAACTTCTACGCTCATTATTTAAATTAGTAATAGAGAGAAAAAATGATTGAAGCTGTTATACATCATTATGATACAGATAATGAGTTTAGAAGAATCAATGACATCTTTGGAATATTAAAACATCAATATAAAAATATTGTTATTAAATATAAAAAAAGAAAAAATAAAAGTAAATTATTTGTTACCATCAATAATGAGAAATTAGATTGTAATTACTCTTTAGAGTTTTATATGCAAACAGTTGAAAATATATTAAATGAGGATTCAAAAATGCAATTAAAAGAAAGGATTTATAAAGCATTAAAAGAAACTCTTACTTTTAATCATTTAGAGTTTAATGTAATGATGAATGAAGAAGAAGATAAATTACTATTTATAGAGCTATCTATGCATGGTAGAATTGTCCGCATTAACAAAGGTACTACATACCAAGATATATCAGACAATGATGACAAAGTAAGAAAATGCTTAAAAGACATATATAAAGAGTTTGAGGAAGAAATACAAGAATTATTTGATATGGAATGAGATAAAAACTTCTTGAAAAATCATTAAACTAAGGATATATAAATGATGATTTATGAAATTGGATCTATAAGCTTTGGATTATTTAGTATTGTTTTTATTTTTATAAGCATAACATCAAAAAATGAAATAGCTAAAGCTTTTTATATACTTTGTTTCTTTTTATCAAATATTGTTGCTTTACTTTGTGATATAGTAATAAAATTAAACTAGAAATTATTATGTCATATCATAATAATTTAACATTAATGTTTTTATAGAACATAGTTATAAAAGTTTATATTCTTTTCTATAGGTAAAGGCTTTTGTCTTTAATTTATAGAAAGGTATAAACATGGCTTCTAAAAATAAGAATCAACTAATATCACAAAATAATAATAATATAATAACTGAAGAGCAAGCAGAACTTCTTATTAAGCAAGCTAATTATTTAAATATACTTGACTATATGAAAGAAGAGCAGCTTATTAAGCAGATAGATTATGAAACAGAAAAAGAAAACTTTTTTAAGCAATGCTCAAAGACAAAAAGCAATCATACAAAAAGACAATATAAAAATGGGCTCAATAAGCTAGAAGAATATTGCCGTATAAATAATAAAAATATTTTATTTATTAAAGCCAGAGAAGCTGATGACTTTATAATAGAAGTCAATTCAAGTGAACTTTCTAATTTAAGTATACGTGCCTTAGTTTCTTCTTGTTCTTCTTTCTTCTCATTTTTAGAGAGAAGATATCCATTTATTAAAAATCCTTTTCGTGGTACAAAAGCTCGTCCTCCTGTTAAAAATAAAAAAAGACTTGAAGTTCCAACTAAAAAAGAAATTGAATTAATAATTAAAGATATATCTGACCCTTTGATAAAGATGGCCATCATTTTTATAATGGAATGCGGTGTGCGTGTTGGTGCTTTACCTAAACTTGAAATAAGAAACAATAAATATTATTCCTATTCAAAAGGAAAAGAGATAAGTTGGAAAGTTACTGACAAGGTTATAAAAGAATTAAAAAAGTATAATCTCGCTTTTAATGCTCCTTTCAAAAATAAAAGCTCTGAAGTAATAAGAAATGTTTTTTATAGGAGTTCAAAGCGTTTATATGAACAAGGTAAAATAAAAGCCTCTTACTCTATACATGATATAAGACATTATTTTGCTGTTACTTTATATAAAAAAACCAGAGACATAGAACTTATTAGAAAAGCATTAAACCATAGTAATATAGCTATAACAGGACTATACTTAAGAAGTTTGGAAGTAGAATAATATTTTAAGTGTTGCGATAATTACTGTTATCACAACACTTATAAAATATAATTAATGTTCAATATATTTATTAAAATATTGTATTAATTTTTTATTATCAATATCTATTTTTGGAAATCCATTTTTACTAATATTAGATAAAAATTTATATTCAGTATCATATGATAAATATATAACGCTATTCCCTTTCAATACACCAAATGTATCTATAAAATATTGGTTTATTATTTGTTTTGCATATTTGTTAATGTTTTTTTCATTTAACAAGATTCTAAAAAAACCTGCTAATAAATCGGCTAATTGAATTATTTTATTATTTTTTGAATCTATTGTATTTAATGGAAAATTAATATTATTTTCTAACATACTTTCAATGTTAGATTTTTTTATAACTTTTTTTATATATTTAAATCCATCAAGGTTGTCATGAAAAACATTTATTTTATAGTTTATCTTATAATTATTGTAATTATTGACATAGTTTATATAAACAATTATATGGGTTAATAGTTTTGATAAAAGACCAGCAAAAAATTCTTCTGCTTTTAGTTCATCAATATTAATATTAGTATTAATATTATCAAGATAATTAGATAAATAATTTAAGTTATTAGAATCTAAAATTTTTGATATTTCTTGTTTAGTATTATATAATATTTGTTGATTTGTATATTTACTATTATAATTTTTTGACCAAAATTCATTAAAAATATTGGAATTATAAAATGTAATATTATTATGTATAATATTACTAATAGCTGTTTTAAATTCTTGCAATTCTTTATATTCAATGGGATTAATAATATTTTTTGTTTTAAAAAACACTTCAACTATAAAACAGCTTATGATATATTTTTTTTCCAATAATAACACAAATGGGTACATTTTTTCTTTTAAGATATCATTAAATAATTCTTTATACTTTTTATAATATTTATCTTTATAAAAATACTTTGTAGCTTTTATTTCAACATTATTTTTATCAAATAAATAATAATATTTATTTGATAAATTTTTTATTGATCTATTTTCTATAGATTTTTGTATTAACCAAGCTCCATATGTAAAAAATTTTTGTTCATTATCAATCATATTAGCACCAGTATTCCCACTTTCATCTATATATAAATTGAATACAGTTTCTTTTAACATTAGTAAATCCTTTATAAATAATATATTATTTTTGTAGAAAAATTGTTGACATTTTTTCATCAAATATTATAATTAATTCCAATAAGAAAAGTAAGGAAAACCGAATGGATAAAATGATTACTTTGGTTACTAAGGTTATATAACTTACTACGGTGATTATAACTTTAGTTGTGGTTATAAAGCAGATCAAATAGTCTAATTTATAACTAGCCAAAGTGATTGGGTGGAAACACTCAACCTTCACTTCTTATATGGTTATTATATAGCATATATATTGAGTGTCAAGTATAAACTTTCAAATTATTGATATAATTTTAAGTATAATAATAATTATATGTTTGGTAATTATTATAGTAAAATTAAATAATAGGAATAAATAATGGAAATAATAAAAAAAAATAATAGGGGTGGAGCTAGACCAAATACAGGTGGTGCTCGTGAAGGTGCTGGCAGAAAAAAGAAAGATGATAGGGATAAAAAGACTAGTTATAGAATATCATTTAGATTAAATGAAGAAGAAAATGAAATGCTTAAAGAAATAGCCAAAGAAGAAGGAATGAGTATAGGGCAATATGTGAGGAAATGTGCATTAGAAAATATAAATAGGGTGTTGCGATAATAAAGGTTATCGTAACATAAAAATTATTAAAATTATAGGAATAAATATGAGTGTATCATCTAGAAACAATATTGAAGTAAATGAAAGTCAATGCTAGAATAATACAAAATACTCTAGCAACGAATAAAGATACATTTTTAGCATTATGTGAATTAATTAATAATTCTATACAAGCATCTGCATCTAAAATAGAAATAACTATTGATACTAGTGTGAATGATAAGGATGAATTTATAGAAAACTCCATAAATAAGATCATTATAAAAGACAATGGAGTTGGTGTATCAAAATCAGATTTAAATAAAAAACTTTTGGAAATGGCAAATAATAGCAAAATAACAGGTAGAGGTGTTGGTAGATTTTCTTCATTTCAGCTTGGAAAAATTGTAACTTTTGAAACTGTTGCATATGATATGAAAGAAAATGCTTTTATAAAATCAAGTTTTGTCCTATCTTTAGAAAATATAAAAGATCTTACTTTTGAACACCTTGATATAAATGTACAATATGAAAATATTGGTATTAATTCAGAATCTTATTTCCAAGTAACAATAGAAGATGGTTATTCAAATGATGCAGATTATAAAGACAAAAAACAATATAAAATTAGCGAAAAACTTTCAACAGAAGAAAAAGCTAAAAATAATATTTGGGAAAACATATTTATACATTATTACCTCTATATAATAGATAAAAAAGTATCATTTATTATAAATAATAAAGAATTAGATCCTAATAAATATAAGATATCATCTCAAAAATTTGATAAAGAATTTATTTCATTGGATGGAAATAAATATAATTTTAATTATGAAGCTATTGAATATAAAGATACAAAAAATAATAATAATAAAATTGTATCATTATTAGTTGATAATGATAATATAAAAAGTATAGCAGCATCTTACGAATATCATTTATCAACTCCAAATGTATCTTCTTGGGTAATATACATATATTCAGATATGTTTAATAAAGAAAAAGATGCATTTAGAAATATAGATATTAATAATATAGATGAAAATCTTACTCATTTAAAAGATGAAATAAAAAAACATTTGGATGACTTTTTCTACAAAGAATATAAAGATTATTATGATTTTGAAACTAATTTGAAAAAAGATAATACATATCCTTATAAAAAAAATACTCCATCAGAATCTGAAGAAATGGTTTATATAAGATTTTGTTATTGTATAGAAAAAAAATTTAAACTATTAGAGAAACAAAATAAACTAAAAAATATTATATATCCTTTAGTTAATAAATGTATAGCAGATGGAAATATAGCAATTATATTGGATAAACTAGGAGATTTACCAAAACCCCAAGTTGATGAATTAAAATCTTTATTAGATAAGGCAGATTTAGAATATATAGTACCATTTGCAAATGAAGTAGCTTCAAAACAATTATTTATAGAAAACCTTTCTGAATTAGCATATAATAAAGATTATAATGAATATATAAATGAAAGAGACCACTTACATAAACTAATAGAAAATAATTTATGGATATTTGGTTCTGAATATAATGGTACTAAAATAGTACAATCTGATAAAACTATATCTAAAACATTTGAAAGATTAAGAAAAAGTGTTTTTGGAGATGATGCTGATTTGTCTACAATAAAAGAAAATAAAGATAGAATGGATTTATTTGTATGGACAGAAATAGATAAAGGAAGTGCTCAAAAAAAAGAAATATTAGTAATAGAGCTAAAAAGATTTTCTAAAGAAATAGATAGAAAAGAAATAAATCAAATTTCTGAATATAAATTTGCTATTGAAAAAGAGCAAGCATTATCAAAAATAAATTACTCATATAAATTAATTTTAATAAGCAGTTATATATCGGAATTTGCAGAAAGCAAATTAGCAGATCCTAAAACTGGTTTATTAGAAACTTCAAATAGTTGTGATTTAAATGTTTATATTCTAAGATGGTCAGATATAATAAGTGAAAATAAACAAAAATTGTCTTATTTAGGTTCATATTTAAAAACTAAGGATATGAATGCTCTAGAATATATAAAAAATAATTATCCAGATATAAATATAAAAAAAATAGAATCTAAAATGAATCTAAAAAAGTGATATTTATATAATAATATTAAAAGGAAAATAAAAATGAATTTAAGCCAAATAATATCAATTATAGTATCGATTATAGGAGCTATAGTATCAGTTATAGGGGCTATAGTATCAGTCGTGTCATCATTAAATAAATATAAAATAGATTGCAATTTAGAGTTAATAAAGGAGCAAAATGATAGTAATCCTGATGTAAAATTACAATTAAAAAATTTAAATAAAGAAACAGTAATGAGTGTTTTTGATAAAAAGGGAACTATGTATATAAAAATAACATCAGACAAACCTGATTTCAGTAAGTATAGTGATTATGTTTGCAGGTATTTACAAGTATTAGATAACAAAAAATTATGTGAAATTATATATCAAAATAGAATAAAAGATATAGAAAAACTATTAGGTTCTAGTAATATACTTGACATTAAAGAAATTGACTATGGAAAAATAGTTTCTACCTATGATAAAACTAATATTATAGTTTATAGATATCCACAATTCAAAGAGTATGATACTTTTAATATAAATGAAAGAATAAAAACTATATGCACTGAATCTGTTCTAGTTTATAAAAATATCTTACCTGAATTATATAAAAAATTAGGATTTGATTTATTAATTGCTAATAGTTCATATCCTTTATTAGATGCTTTCTCTTATATGATAAATTATCTTTCAGCTGGAAAAAGATTTTTAGAAAATCAATTATATGAACACAATTTTGCTAATCAACTAAGGACATTTTTAATTACTTTAAGTAAATCAGAACTATTACAAGAAGAAGGAGTAAAATTAGTTAATGAATCGTTAAAAAAAGTTAATAGTTTACAAGAATTAATGGAAGAATATTATGATAATTTTTATAATACAGAAGAAATACCTATTAATATCATTTATTCAGACTATGTAAAATTATTAGAATTGGGCTTTAATACTATTATGCCAAATAAACTATTTTTAGAATTAACATGTAAAAATAAAAAATTATTTAATAGAAAAGAAACTCATAAGTTATATAGTTATATTAATATTGATTAGTAATATTATTTTATTTGATATAACATTTATTTGAAAAAGTCCACTTTATTAAATAAAAATATATTTATGAATAAAGTTCATAAATAATATAAGTAATTTATATTATTAATCGTAACAGGTAAATAAAAAATGAATAATGATTTAATTAGAATTATAAATGACATGATTTCTTCTTTTAGAGATGGGGCTATAGAAGGTGCAGGTGCTTATATTGCTTGTACTTTTTTAGATAAGATAAAATCATTTATTAAAGATAGAGATAATTTTTTTGAATATTTAAATAATAGATTATCAAAAGATTTAAAAGATAAAGAAATTGTAGAACCAGAAAGAAATATATTAATACCAAGTATGGAAGGTATATTATTAAATGAAAAGGAAACACCTTTACATGAAATGTTTTACAATCTTTTAAAATCCTCTATGGATAAAAATACATCAAATTTAGTACATCCAGCATTTACACAAATCCTAAAACAAATGTCTTCTCAAGAAGCAAGAGGATTGTTAGATGTATCAAATAATTATGAAATATATAGAATATACGATGCTTACTGCTTGGATGATTATAGAATAAATCAAATAGATATCATTAATAAAAATAATCGAAAAATTATATATAAAAATAATGCAAATTTAAATTATTCATATATTTTTGATAGATTAAAATCTTTAAATTTAATTTATTTTGAAGATAGCACTATAAATATGCCTAAATTAGATGTTTGTATTAATGAATATAATTATATTGTACATGATAGACTAAAACTTACTTCATTTGGTGAATATTTTATAAAAGTTTGTTATAATGATAAATGTAAAGAATTACTTGAGATAATAGATATTAAAAATTATTTTGAAAGTATACTAAAAAAATAATATTTCAATAAGACAAATTATCGCAACAGATGTTATTTTGAATATAATGCAATTCAAATTAAATTGATAATTTTTTATATTAGTAATATGGATTCTTTATATGTTTTAATGGCTAGGGGGTGGGTAAAATCTCTACAAGCTTTTAAGTTGTGCAACGAGTGGGGAGTCTTTTATATGTGGCGATAATTTTTTTATTAGGGGGTATGAAATTATTTTTCTAACTCTTTAATTTTATTTTCTAATTCTTCAATTTTTTTGTACTTTATTTCTAATTCTACAACTCTTTTTTTTAATTTCTGCATTTCACTTCCTTTCTCTTCGTATTCTTTTTTAGCTTTTGCAACACAAGCCTGCACAAAACCTCCAAATGTGGCATTTGAATAGTTAAATGGATCTGCTTTGCTATTTTTTACCATTTTTACAATCCATCGATATAAATCCTGATTAAAATTAATTGATACACTATTCCTTGAATCCATAAAATCTCCTTAAGATATTATTATAATTATAGTATTTATGACTAATAAAAATTATTTTCACACACAAAATAATATTTTGGGTGTAAAACATTATTTTTTTATATGATAATGAGTTGCTATCTTTTGCAACAGAGTTATTGTCATCATATAAATAATTAAAAGAGGTATTAAAAAATGGTTAATTTAAAAGAACTTTTTATCATACACAAAAAAGCATTTAAGTCATTTGAAGAGAAAAATTATAATGAAGCTTCATTTCAATATAAAGTATTACTAACACTTTTAGAAGAGAATAAGGAATATATAAATGATTATACTGATTTAAAATTAAGCATAGAAAGTAATATAGAGTTATGTAATAAAATAGAAAACTTTTTTTAATTTATTGAAAATAAAAAATGAAAAAAATAACTTTTTGAGGAAAAGAACTTGCTATCTTTCGCAACAGAGTTATTGTCATCACATAAATAATTAAGAAGAGGTAAATAACATGATTAACTTAACATTATTTTTGATTGATTATCAACAAGGTTCAGACTTATTAAAAGAAGGTAAATATAGTTCTGCAATAACTCGCTTTGAATCTTTAATTGAAATGCTTGATTATAACAAAGATACTATATCAGATTATAAAGAATTAAAAGAATGCATTAAGAATAATATAGAAGGATGTAAGCTATTAATGAAAGGATTTTAATAGATATCATAGTGGGGCATTATATGCCCCTTATATAAATAATTTAAAAGAGGTAAGAAAAATGCAAATAACTAATCAAGAAAAAGAGAAACTTCTAAATAGAAAATATAATGAAACAAAAGAAAATATAAAAGTAAAAATATCTAGTATATTAACAGGCATAGAAAATATAAACATAGAAATCACTCCATTTGATATTATAGTAAAGATAAAAGATGAAATTATAATAAGGGCGTCATTAGATATACATAAAAAAATAAGTATAAAATACTCTTATGAGAGAATATATTTAACTGATAATATAGATGATGTTAAGTTTGATTTATATAGAAATATATTTAATGCTTTTGATTTATTAAGAAAAGATAATATCAAAAATAAAGTATCTAAAATATTAGAAGAAGATATTTTTATATTCCATGATTTTATTTTTGATACATTAGCAGCATAATTTAATAATTTAACAAAATAAGGGGCATAAAAGCCCCTTATTTTTTGCCTTAATTTTTAATCGATAAATGAGAAAAAAGTTGTATTTTTGGAGGAAAAGAACTTGCTATCTTTAGGAACAGAGTTATTGTCATCACATAAATAATTAAAGAAGAGGTAATTAAAAATGAATAAACAATTAAAAAAAGAATTAGCAATAATAAAAAGTAATAATGAAGAGGCTACAAAAGAAATAAGGAAATTATTAAATAATAATAATTTATTTGCAGATATAAGAGAATATGATGCGGCAGTATATATTGAATATTATATAAATGGGAAAAGAAAACGTATTGAAATTATAGGAGCTAACATTAAAGACAATAAAACTGTATGCAATTATCCAATTTACTCTACTTATATAAATGATGAAACAAACGAAGATATTATGGAACATTATGCAGCATTGTTAAGATTATCCTCAAAAATATTAGAAAAAAAGACTATTAGAAATAAAATTAATGAAATATTAGATAGGTATATGAATAAAATAAAATATGAAATAGACAATTCGAAAGTATCGTGAATCTTTTTTAATTATTTATTAATTGGTACTTTATATATAATATATAAAGTACCAAGATTATAAGCTAAATACACCTTCAGATTCATAAATACTTTTTGTATCTTCAAAGTGATTTTTAATAACTCTATGAAGAGCCATAATAGAAGCTACAACACCATCAATTCTTTTATATGATCTTCGCCTATCAGGTTTAACAGGCAAATAATTATCTCTTCCGTCTGTTTTAACTTCACAACAGCTTATCATCCAATTAAGAACAGGATTATTACCATGTAGAAGTTTGCGTTCATCTATTGTTTTTTCAAATAAAGAAGTACCTTCAGACAAACCTCCGACTGCAAAAGACTGCCTAACTTGCTGCATTTTGAAGCCTTCATTTTCTAAGTGAGTTATTATTTCAATAGCTTTCCAGGGATCATAAGCTATCTCTATAATTTCAAAATCTTTAGCATCTTGTAATATTGAAGATTCTATAATATCAAAATCTATAATATCACCATTTGTTAAAGTAATTAAACCTTGCGAAGCCCATAATTCATAAGGCACTCTGTCCTCTTTAGAACGTTGCCTTATATTTTCTTTAGGCATAAAAAAGCGAGGCAAAAGTATATATGGATCATTATCAATCGTGTCAAAACATAAAACATAAGCGGCTATATCTCTTGTAGTTGCTAAATCTAATCCAATACAAGCTCTCTTTCCTTTTAATTCATTTATATTTATATTTTGATGTAAATAGGACTTAAGCCATCTGTCAGAAGAAATCCATACTTCACTAGCTTGAGTCCAAACATTTAAGTTTTTTGTAAGTATATCTGTTCTCTGTACAGGTTTATCTAATCCTTCAAATAACCTAGATTTTAAATAACTATCCTTTACAGAAATATTAATATTAGGATTAGCTTGGAAAATAATATTATTAATAAGTTCTTCTTGTTCTTGAGTATTTTGATTATTGTTTAATTTTTCTTTATACTCACTCATGAATATCCAAATATCTTTTATATTATCAGGTTCATATATTATGCAAAAGTATTCATCATTATTTAGAGAACCTTGTAATATTTGTTTAGCGTATTCATATTCAGAAAAACAAACAGAAGTTTTATCAAATCCAGCAGTTGTAATAATAAAAGTGAGAGGCTGTCTTCTAGCTCCCATTCCAGATTCAAGAACATTTAGAAGTTCATTATCTGGGTGAGCATGATATTCATCTACTATAACTAAATGCGGATTTAAACCATCTTCAGTATTACTGTCCTGTCCCAGTGGTTTTGATTTTGAGGCAGTATCTTTTTTCTTTGTAATTGTAGAAGTTTGTTTATATGTAATCGCTTCTTTATTGAGAGCTTTTGCTTTTCTTATTTGTCTTTCGCTTTCACTCCATGCAATTTTAGCTTGATCCTTTTTAGTGGCTATATAATATATTTCAACACCAGCCTCTGCAGGACTATCACAAAAAAAGCAATAATTACCAATACCAGATGCAAAAGTAGTTTTTCCATTTTTTCTGCTTACCTGAACGTATGCTTTTTTGTAACGTCTAAGTTTATTTTCTTTTCTTCTCCATCCAAATATACTTGCTATAATAAATTGTTCCCAAGATTCAAGTATAATATTATGATTTGCCCATTCTCCTTTTGTGTGAACTAAAGATTGAATAAAAGTAATAGGACGTTTAGCTTCATTTTCATCAAAATAAAAAGGATAATCATTGTTTTTTGATTTTTCTATATCATCTAAATGTCTTTTTACTGCTAAAAAAGCAGCCTGACATACAGGCAATTCTTTATTTATAACTTTATTAATATATTCTTCATAGCTATACATTATATTTAACCATTCATTAATTTTTCAAGCGGATCATCTGTATCCACTATTTCAGGAACAGGGACTTTCTTTTTGGAGGCAGGAGTTAAGCCAAACTCAGTAAGCATTTTAGTATATGCAGTTATAGCTTTATGATAAGCTAAATATTCGCCCATAGTTTGTGAGTTTTTTCCTGCTAAATAACCTGCTATAGAACCGCCTTCATCAATCATAGCCTCATAAAGATCCATAGCATCGCCATAGTGTAGGCATAAGAGCTCAAAAGCTGATAAATCAGCTCCATTTAACATGTTTTTTTCAACAAAAATTGGGGCTAATTCATTCCATTTTTTCAGAGAATACCCACAAAAATATTCTGGCGGATTAGGTATTTTTGAGGCTTTTTTTGGCTTATTTTGGGCGTTTTTTGGGGCTTTTTTAGCTTTCTCAGGCATTTATACTCCTTACTTACAATTTGAGTTAAAAATCTATATTAATAATGAGTAATATAATATTTTATAACTATAAGAAAAAATAATTTAGGAGCTTTTTATGTTTAGAAAAGTTGTAATTGGGAACTGTATTTTAATAAAAGGAAATTGCGAAAATGTAATGGAAGAATTAGAAAGTAATTCTATAAATGCAATTGCATCTGACCCTCCTTATTTGTATTTGAAACATAAATTAGATATCCCTTTTAATGAAGATAAAGTATTTGGAGAATGGAAAAGATTATTAAAAGATAACTCAATGATAGCTTTTTTTGGAAGAGGGGATGCATTTTTTAGATGGAACTTAATATTAGAGAAATTAGGATTTAAATTTAAAGAGAGTGCTGTATGGGAAAAAGAAAATGGTTCAAATTATCTTAATAATTTTTTAAGAATACATGAAGATATATCTTTTCGCAGTTTGGGGAATGCTTATTTAAGAAGGGAATATGTTGACTATTTGGAATATTACATAAATAAAAATAAATTAGATAGAATTGTTGATATATGGAAAAGTTTGAGAAGAGCATTAAACAACAAAGATAAAGATGATGTTATTAAATATATAGAAACAGGTATAAGAGAATTTAATTGTGAAACCAAAGAAAAATATGAAATAACTGCACGAAGACATCTACGTTCAAAAAGAGGGGTCAATTTATTTAAAACAGTAAAAGTTGGAAAAATAGAAACTTCAATTATGCGTTGTAATAGAGAGTGGTATAAATATCAGCATCCAACTCAAAAGCCTGTTGCCTTGATGGAGAGAATAGTAAAATTAATTTCAAATGAAAATGATACTATCTTAGATCCATTTATGGGCGGCGGCAGTACAGGTGTAGCTTGTATCAATGTTAATAGAAAGTTTATAGGTATAGAATTAGATGATGAATATTTTGATACTGCAGTAAATCGTATAACTAAGGCATATCAAGATAAAGAAAATGAGCTTAATAATGAGAAAGCAGCATAATTGTACTATAATAAAATTGCTTTTTAATAGCTTATAATTCCTTATATTTGCTTATATTTTTACCATAAAATATGGCTGTGTTTAAAAAAATAAGTAATACTATAACTAAGTGGCTATTCCCTGATTTTAGTCATTTTAATGGAAGTAACTTTTTATCAATACAAAATGATAAAACTTTATCAGCGGTAAATCCAAATACTGCTTTAACTTTTTCTACTGTATTTGCCTGCGTGAGGGTAATAGCAGAAAGTATAGCTACTCTTCCATTATTTGTATATGAGAAAAATGGGAATAATAAAACAAAAGCAATAAATCATCCTCTATATAGTTTACTGCATGATGCTCCTAATGATGAATGCACATCAGTATCATTTATAGAAAGTTTAATTACCCAAATACTTTTGCAAGGCAATGGCTTTGTAGAAGTTGTAAAAGATAATTTTAATAGAGTAACAGAACTTTATTTAATAGATTCAAATAAGATAAAAGTATATAGAGATTCAAGCGGCAATAAAATGTTTGAATATTATGATGATGGCCAAATAATAACTATGTCTTCAGCACAAGTTATGCATATAGCAGGGCTTGGATGGAATGGCATAATAGGTTATAGTCCAATAGGTATGATGCGTAAGCAAATCACTACAGGACTTTATCAAGATAATTTCGCACTCAATTTCTTTTCAAATGGTGTTAAAAAAGTTCCAATAATTACACATCCAAATAAATTAAGCAAAGAAGCAAAAAATAATCTTAAAGAAAGCTTCAGAGAGGCTTGGGACAAGGGTATCGTTGTGCTTGAAGAAGGCATGAAAGTAGAACCTGTAACAATGAACCTCTCAGATGCTCAATTCTTAGAAAGCAGAAGATTTTCAGTAGAAGAAATATGCCGAGTGTTTCGTGTACCTCCGCATTTAATAGGTGATTTAAGCAGAAGTACAAATAATAATATAGAACATCAAAGCATTGAGTTTGTAACGCATACTATAAGACCCTGGTGTGTTCGTATAGAAAAAGCATTAAATAGTTATTTATTAAGCAGTTCAGAGAGAAAAAAATATTATATAGAGTTTAATTTAGATGGACTTTTAAGAGGTGATACTCTTACAAGACAACAAGCTAATCAAATAAAATTTAACAATGGTGTTCTAAGTAGAAATGAATGGCGACAGATGGAAAACCTTAATGAAGTATCAGATGAATACGGAGATAAATATTTTATTAGTCAGCAATCAAGGTTAATAGAAGACATTGAGGGAGCTATTTCTGAAGATGATACTTATGAACCCATTTCTGAAGATGATACTTATGAGCCTATAAATAAAGAAGATTCTAATATAAATGATAAAAATAAAAAAATAGAAAAGGACAATAAAGATGCCAGCAAACAATAGTGAAATTAGAAATATAGACATTAGGTTTGAAAACAACACAGAAGATGAACCTCTTAAATTAAGAGGTTATGCTATAGTCTATAATGCTTTAAGTGAACCTCTTTATGGTGATTTATTTAGAGAGCGTATAAAAAGTGGTGCTTTTACTAAGTCTTTAGCACAAGATGATCAAGTATGCTTGTGGGGGCATGATACAAGATATGTTTTAGGCAGAAAAAGTGCTGGTACATTGATTTTAAGAGAAGATGAAAAAGGCTTATATTTTGAAGTGGAACTTCCAAATACTACTTGGGCAAGAGATTTAAAAGAAAGCGTAAACAGAGGCGATATAAAGCAAATGTCTTTTGGCTTCAAAGTAAAAGAAGATGAATGGATTGATGATGAAGACATAATAAAAGAATATGGAATGCCAATTCGTGAAGTAAAAGAAATTGTTTTGCGTGAAATATCATTAGTTACATTTCCAGCCTACCCTCAAACAAATGTTAGAGATAAAAATGATATATATGTTCCAAAGCCGCCAATAAAAATTACTGATGATGGCTTTGAAGATAGAACTATAACATACAAAAAAAATTAAATCTATTAAAAATCAAAAATAATTAAGGAGCTTTTATGACACCAGAAGATTTAAGAACTAAAATAGCAAACTTGAAATCAGAAAATGCTTCAGACTTAACAAAAGTTGAAGACCTTATGTCTCAAAGAGATTCATATTCTGCTATGAGCTTAGAGGAGAGAGCAAACAAGAAAGAAGATATATCAAAGCTAGATAATGATATAGATACTTTAATGCAAAATATAGAAAATAGAAATAAGGAGATAGAAAGAAATGATAAACTTTTATCACTTCAAACTAAATCTTCTATGAATAAAAGAAATATAGTTGATGATTTAGACTCTTCTACTGCTAACAATGACACAGAATTAAGAGATAAAGTTACTAGATGGTTAAGAACAGGAGATGATAAAGAAGTAAGAGAAGAACTTCAGGCAGGAGTGGCAGAAGCAGGCGGCAATACTATAGCACCTCAATATCTTGTAAAAGATATAATAAAAGGATTGGATTCATCTGTAGAAGTGAGAAAAAGAGCATATATAATTCCTGCTATGAATGGTTATGCAAGCATAGGAATACCTACACTTGAAAATGATTTAAATGATTTAGACTGGACACCAGAAATAGGCGAAGTTACAGAAGATAAAAATATGTCTTTTGGTAAAAGAGAAATGAAAGCTAATCAATTAACTAAATTAGTTAAGGTAAGCAAAAAATTAATTAGAGACAGCAATATAGATGTTCAAAAATTAGTTCAAGAAAGAATAGCATACAAGCTATCTGCTACTTTAGAACATAATTATTTATATGGAAATGGTACAGGAAAACCTCTTGGTATTTTCGCTCAGACTTCAGACAACAGTTCTAGTATTCCAACTGATAGAGATATAGCTGTTGGAACTACAACAGCTGCTATAACCTATGATGGATTAGTAGATGCTGTAAGCGGTTTAAAAAGCGGATATCAACATGGAGCTGTATGGATGCTTAATAAAAAAGCAGTTGCGGCATTAAGAAAACTAAAAGATAAACAAGACCGTCCTATTTGGAATGAAAGTTTACAAGCAGGACAGCCTAGCATGCTTTTAGGAATACCTGTTGTGCAAAATGACTTTATTGAGGATAAATTAGAATCTACAAAATATTTTGGATTCTTAGCTAATTTATCTCATTATTGGATAATGGACAGCTTATCTATGGAACTTCAAGTTTTATATGAATTATATAGTGCAACAAATCAAGTTGGATTCCAAGTAGGATACTATGGAGATGGTGCTCCTGTTCAAAAAGAGGCTTTTGTAAGATTGGTAGCACATGATAAACCATTTGCAAAATCAGTTGCTGAGCCAGCTGGTTAATAAATAATTAGTTTTAGGATATAAAAATGAGTAGCAAACCTGAGGATATTAATGAAAATATAGATATTGATGTCTCTAGTGTTGTGGAAAGCGGAGATGATGACAGAGTTGTTACTTTGTCAGAGTTCAAAAAGTTTCTAAACTTAGAAGGCATTGATTATGATGATGATATATTGCAATTAACTTTAGACAGTGCAATCAGCTATTGTAATAAAGCTAATGAAACTGAATACAAAAGAATTGATTGTCCTCCTGAAGTTCGATATGCAATACTTGGGCTTGCTGCTCATTATTTTGAAACTAAAACAGGAGAAGCAAGTCAAAGTGAAGACGTAGCTTTGAAAGGAGTTCATAGGCTGTTAACTATAGCAAGGGAAAATATAACCTTATGAAAGTAGGGAAATTAATTCATACTATCACTTTTTATACTAGCACATATATAGATAATGGAAACGGAACAGGAAATAATGAATTAGTAGAGCTTAAAAAAGTTAAATGTTCTATTGAAGATATAACATACAAAGATATAGAGCAGGGAAAAAGAAAAGATTTAGAAAGTACATTGAAGGTGCATACACATTATTTCAAAGAGTTTGATACCAAAGGAATGATGGCCAAAATAAATCATGAAGATGACATTTATGAAGTCATTTATAGAGAAAATGTTTCATATAAAAATATAGAGTGTATTTTTACAATAAAGAAATTAGTAAATAATAAAAACGGATAATATGTCAGGCGTAAGCAGAAAAACTTCTATAAGTATACAAGGACTTGATGAGTTTAGAAAAACTTTAGAAGAATTAGGCGGCGATTTCAAAAAAGCAATAAAAGCAGGTGCTAGAAAAGCAGGAAATGAAATAGCAAAAGAAGCTAATGCAGAAGCTAAAAGCAGAGGTTGGACTGAAGATAAATACTATGATGTAAAAGAAAAAAAGTCATCAAAAGGAAGCGATACTTCAGTTGCAATAAAAGTTGGTACTTTAGAAGTTAGCGGCACAGGTGCTCCATCAAAAAATAAAATAATATGGTATAAAAAGAAGGGTGATAGATATTATGTTCGTTTCCCAGAGTATGGTACAGTTACTCAAGCACCGCAGCCTCTTTTAATTCCTACTTTTGAAAAGAAGAGACCTGTTATAGAACAATATATAAAAGAAAGCTTACAAAAAGCAATAGACAAGGCAAATAAAAAGAAATGATTGAAAATGCCATATATACAATACTTAAAGAATTAACAGAAGATAAAGCAGATGGTGTTTATTTAGATTTTGTTAATGATTCAACAATAGATAAAAATAAGACATATATAGTTTATTCTTTAATAAGCAGCACACCGCATTATAATTTTGAATATGGCAGGAATGTTTATCAAATAGCTGTATATTCTAATGATCTTAGTAAAGCATTAAATATTCAAAGAGATATAGGGAAACATTTTAGCAATTTAATAGATATTATTGAAGATACAGAAATATGCGGATGTGATGTTTCAAATGAGACACATAGCTATGTCGAAGGCTTTTATCAAGCTATCAGCATAATAAATATATTATATAAATATTAAAAGGAGACATCATGAGTCAAACATATGTACAAAATAAAAGAACAATAAGAACTGGAAGTGCCAAACTTCTAATAGGAGATAGGTTTGATAAACTTGTAGACATAGGAGCTGCAAGAAGTATTGCCCTTAAAGAAACTATTACCACAGCAGATATAGAAAGTGATAATGCAGGCGTTGTAAATACATTAACTACAGAACATAAAATGGAAGTAACTCTTGATAGTTTAGAAATAAACTTTGAGAAATATGCTATGACAAGAGGCGGCATAGATAATATAGATACTTATGATGGAAAAACAGAAATAACAAAAGCATATATAGTTGGATCAGATACATATAAAAGAGGCGAAGAGATAAAAGTTCCATTTAAGAACGCAGATGGAAGTGATGTTACCATCACAAAAGTAGAAAAGAAAAGCTCTACAGGAAATATTTTGATAGAAGAAACAAGCTATGAGAAAATAGGAACTAATGGAATAAAAATTACAGATAATAATATATCTCCAAGCACAGATACTTTAGTTATTACATATAAAAGAATAATGCCTAAGATGGTTCGTATGACTACAGGCGGAAAAAGCTCTATTGTTAAACCTAAATGCATAATGTTAGTTAATACAAATGCAGAAGGTAAAGAATTAAGAGTATATTTACCTCAGGCTGCTATAACAGGCGGTTTAGAGTTTAGTTTCCCTGCTGACAAATCGCAAGATGTACTAGTTGGAAAATTAAGTTTCTCAGCAAGTACATCAGGAAGTCAGGAAAGCGGCGAACAGTTGGCTTGGTATGAAGATGAACAATCTGTAAGCAATGATGAAAATGAAACAATAATAGAGCCTCTTACTTTAGAAAGCAATAAACAAAATGTAGATATATCAGGCACTGGAAGTGATACAGTTGTATTAACTTCAAATGCTGATGAGATAAAATATGCAGTAGAGCCTTCAGAACAAGGTTTTTGTGATATAAGCTATGAAGAGGAAACTAAAACTTTCACTTTCAAAGGAAAAACTCCAGGACAAGCTACACTAAAAATCACAGCTAAAAAAGCAGGCTCTGAAGACAAAACTTTAGATATAGATATTAATATACAAGAATAAAATAATTAGGGGGATAATAGAATAATGGAAGTAACTATTGTAGATTTAGAAGAGTTTACAAAGAAAAAAGCAGTTTATGCTAAATTAGGTGATTATAAGATTAATGTTAATGATGTACCAGTACAAGTGGCATTAAAAGTTAACGAATATCATAATAACATAAGAACTGGAGAATCAGTAGACATAGGACTTCTAATAGATGAAGTCGTAATACCTGTAATAAAGCGAACTAATGAAGATCTTACAAAGGAAGATATTTTAAATAAGTTTAGTTATGATCAAATAATGAAAGTAATGAATATGATATTTGATTGCTTTTTCTCAGCAGGAACTGAAACCTAAAAAAGAAGATAATAAAAAAAAGGTTAAAAGTAGAATTAATTAAGTTACTTGCCCATTTAGCCAACTGTTTCGGTTGGACAGAAGAGTATATGCTGAGCATGAGTCTTTCAAGACTTATGCTCTATTATACTGCATCATTGCAGCTGCCATATACAATAGAATATGAAACATATAATGATGGTAATATTACTGAAACACAAGAAAGAAATAAGAAAATAAAAAGAGAAAAGCAAGGACTTTGGGAAGTAGAAACCATTACAATTGATAATTAATAGCGGAACTATTGGAGTTAAAGATTAATGAGTAGTTTAAATGTTAGTATATATGCTGATGCATCACAAGCCATTGAAGCATTCGGCAAACTTAAAGACAGAACTACTGATTTAGAAAAAGGTTTTAATAAAATAGGAAAGGCTTTTTCTAATTTTGGTTCTTTAGCTACCAAAAGTTTAACTGTCCCAATAGTTGCTAGTACCACAGCAATGGGACTCGCTTCTAAAAAAGCAATAGAGTTTGATAATGGAATGCGTGAAGTTCTTACTTTGCTTCCAGAGTTAGGCAATGAAAGTTTTGAGAAATTAAAGAATCAAGCTTTATCTTTTTCAAAGGATATAGGTAAAGCACCAGAAGAAACAGTAAAAGCACTCTATCAAGCTTTATCTGCAGGCATACCACGTGAAAATGTATTTGAGTTCTTAAAAACAGCAGGAGAGGCTTCTATTGCTGGAGTTAGTGATTTAAAAACTTCAGTTGATGGATTAACAAGTGTTACTAATGCTTATGGCTCAGAAATATTAAATGCTCAAAAAGCCTCTGATATAATGTTTCAAACAGTAAAATTAGGCAAAACTGATTTTACACAATTATCAAATAGCTTATTTAATGTTATTCCAATAGCTTCTGCTATAGGTGTTCAGTTTGAGGATATAGGAGCAGCCATTGCGGCAATGACTGCTCAGGGTGTTCCTACATCTGTGGCAACGACACAAATTAGACAATCTTTAGTAGAACTTAATAAAGAAGGTTCAGTTGCTTACGAAACATTTAAACAGATATCAGGTGAAAGCTTCAAAGACTTTATAGCAGGAGGAGGCAACCTTCAAGAAGCTCTTCAAATGATGAGCGATCATGCTGAAAAAACAGGAAAAGAAGTTACAAGTATGTTTAGCAGTGTAGAAGCTGGCAACGCTGTTTTAGCTTTATCTGGTAAAAATGCAAGTAAGTTCAAAGACTATTTGGATCAAGTGAGAAATAGCGTTGGAGCTACTTCTGAAGCATTCAAAAAAATAGATGATGGTGCGGCAAGACAATTTGAAAGACTTAAAGCAGAACTCAGTGCTTTAGTTATAGAGTTAGGCAATAATGCTCTTCCATTAATTAACGAAAGCTTTATCCCATTATTTAGAGATACTTTAGTGCCAATAATTGATGATGCGATTAGAACTATATCATCATTAATAAAAGCATTTAATAATCTTCCAGCTCCTTTGCAAGCGACAACAGTTGGAATTATAGGAATTACAGCTGGCTTGGGACCCGCTTTGCAAGGTATAGGAACTTTGAGAAAATCTTTTGTAGAAACTAAAAAAATACTTAATGATTTTAAAGGTGCTATTGGCTCATTAAAAACATCTGTAAGTTCTATCCAAGCATTAAGCACTGTTTGGAAAGGTTTTAATACAGTTGTACTTGCAAGCCCTGTAGGAGTTGTAACTGCTTTAACAGCAGGACTTGGAGCTTTAGCTTTAAAAGCATATAAATTAAATCAAGAATATAAACAATTAATAGAAAGCTCTCAAAAACTCACTAGCAGCACAAAAGAATTAAATGACAATGCTTTTAAAGATTTAGGTTTATTCCAAGAGTATCAAAAATTAGCAAGTTCTAAAGAACTTGATGCAGCGGCAACAGAAAGATTAAATCAAGTTACTGAAAAGCTTACTAGACTTTATCCTAATTTAAAAACAGTAGTTTTAGACGGCATAACATATATAGATTCTGCTACTATGAAGCTTGAAGATTATAGAACAGCAGAAGAAGCCACTAATATACAAACTATAGAATCAACAATTAAAGAATTAGAAAAGCAAAGAAAGATTTATCAAAAAGCCCTCGAAGGATGGAAACAATCTTTATATGCTATAGGTGCTGATGATAATTATATACAAAGAGAACTAGATCTTGGTAATTCATCTGATTATAACGAATTAAAGAAAGTAGAAGATGAATTAGCAAAATTAGAAAAACAAAGAAATGACTTAAATCAGAACATGCAATTAAGGCAGTCCTTGACAAGGGACGGAATAGATTTAGAAACTAAAGAGCAGAAGGCTAATCAAAAATCTATAGATGCCATAAAAAAGAAATCTGATACTGTAAAAGAACATACTAAAACTTATGAAGATTATTTAAAAGAATTAAAAAAAGCTGAAGAAGATGAAACTAGAAGAGTAAAAAATCTTAATGCTTTAGGTGCTGAAATAAGCGATGCTGATGCTTTAGAAGCTAAAAAAAACAAAGTAAGTTCTATACTTACAGAAATGAGTACAGCATTAAACTTGAATGCTAATCAGATAAAATATTTAAGTCAGAATTATGGTTATGCTTTTGATAGTATAAAGACTGATAGATTTGATGAATTAGTAAAAGAGATAGAAAACAGCATAACAGCTTATGAAAGAAATGTTGAAGTAGCAGAAGAGTTTGGAGAAAAAATAAGCGAAGCTGAAAGAGAAGGTGCTAAAAGTGAAATAGTTCGAAGCGGCATAGAAAGTATAACAAACGAAATAAAGCTTACAAATGAACAAGTAGAGATATTAAAGCAGAAGTTTGGAGATTTATGGAAAGTTAATACTTTAGATTTTAGCTCTTATTTTGCTTCAAACTGGAGCAACATGTTTAATGATGTAGCAGATAATATGAGCGATCTATATACTGCTGTACAAGATTTAAAAATACAAGCTATAGAGTTTGAAATAGATAAAACAGAAGAGCGTAAAGAATTAGCATTAAAAGCTATAGAAGAAGAGAAAGCAGCAAGGCTTGAAGCTTTAGGAATAATGGAAAACTCTCAAAAGCAGAGTTTATTAAATGAAATTAAACAGCTTAAAAATAGACAAAATGTAGCCTTAGGACTTTATGAACAGGAAAGAATAAAAGCAGAGCTTGAGGAAAAACAGAAAGAGCTGTCTAAAATACAAATAGAAGAAGAGGCAAAGGCAAAACAGTTAGAAATAGAAAAAAATTACAATAATGAAAAAATGAGGCTTGAATATAATTCAAGATTAGAAAACTGGAAAATGTCTTTAGCACAAGGTACAGCTTCAATGGCACAAGCAGCCATTAATGCCTTAGCATCTGCGATGGCAGTTCCTTTCCCTGCCAATTTAGTAGCTTATGCTACTCTTTTAGGCGTAATAGCAAGCGGCAGTATTAATTTAGCAACACTCAGTCAAGCTAAACCTCAAGAGCCTAAATATTTGGCAAGAGGCGGAGTTGTAGAGAGAAGACAGGGAGGAATTAATGCTGTTATTGGTGAGGGTGCTAATGATGAAGCTGTTATTCCTCTTGAAGATAAAATACTATCTAAAATAGGAAGCAGCATTTTTGAGGCTACTGCTAATAATGATCAAAGCTATAGTGTAAAAGATGCATCTGATGTTTCATATAATCAGCCTATTTACTTAATGCTTGATGGTAAGATAGTAGCAGCTACAATGCTTAATTTAAGCAAACGTGGAGTTAAAGTTGTTAGCCAGAGAGGTATATTATGAGGTTATTACATAATAATATACTTAATCTTTTTCCAGTTAGTATATTAGAAGCTGAAGAAGATGATTTTTTCCCTGTTTCAAATATGTTTAACTATCAGACTTTAGAAGTGGGAAGATTCAAAACAGATGAAAGAGCAAGTTTATTTGTAGATGGGAAAGGGATAATAAACTCTTTTGCTATATTTAATACTAATGTGGAATATTTAACAGTAGAAATAGAAAATATATATGGTAAAATAATTAACTATACTGTTTCTATAAAAAATAATTTTGGAGTTTATAATATATCTCCTGTAGAGTTTACAAGAATAAAAATAACTTTTCATAAAAAACCAGACGGAAATATGCTTGAATGCGGATATCTTATTATAGGGGAAGCTGTAGATTTTCCTCCGCATGATAAACAAAAAAACTATACTGTAAATTATACTCATGAACAATTTTTTTCTACAAGTAATCATTATTTTTGCAGAAGGCTTCCTGTTAAAAAATATGATACTTGGAAAGTATCTTTTCCATACTTAACTAATGCTGATAGAGAAAAAATAATTAATTTTTTTGAAGTTAATAATTTTGTAACCTTTTGTGCTTCAAGTATGGATTGAAGAAACTATTATGCCAAACATAAGGCACAACATATATAATATTGGAAAATATGGACAAGCAGTATATGTAGATAGAACAAAAGTTACTTATCCTAAATATTATATGAAGTCTGGGCTTTATGTATGTACTAATCAAGAAATAGATTTCAAAAAAGGAAAGAGTGATTTATATCAATATTCTACGGAATTGACTTTTAGGGAAATTAAATAATATGTTTGAGTTAATATATGAGCCTTCATGCATTCCTCTTACACTTGAAGAGGCATATAAAAAACAAAATTATTTATTAAAGCATATAAGATTTTTGCATACTGCTTTTGAAGGAATAAAAATAGATTTTTCTAATAATAGCAAAATGCCATTTATTAAGAAAGGCTCTATATGTATGTTTTGTTATTCCCTATATGAAGCTAAAGAAGATATTATATTAAATGATAACACTAATAGTGAAAGCAATAAATATATACTGCTTAAATTAATTAACAATGGACAAAACCTAGAAGCACAAGTAGTTAATAGCTTGGACTGCTATTATAATGAGGAGCTAGGCGGTTTTTATTTGATTAGTAGTGAAGGAATAAGCAAATATATTCCATTGGTTATAACTAAAGCAGGATATTATCAAATAGATTATTTTAATATGTATAATAATGAGGTAAGCTGATGTTTAGAGTAATTAGAGAAGCTGAAGAAAATCCAAGCGATTTACTAAATAGCTATAGGCAGCAGAATATTATTATGCAAAAAATGCGTATGCTTCATACTGCTTTTGATGGTATAAAAATAAACCATTGGGGTGATAGTGATAGAGAGCTGCCTGATATTTTAGCAGGAAGTATCTGTGAGTTTGAGGGCAGACTTTTTGAAACTAATGAAACAATTAAGCTATCAGATTCTTCATCATCAGAAGGTTCAAGATTTATTAAATTAGCAATAGTTAGAGATGCTAATAATAGCAATAATGATTATTTAGAAGTTCAAGTTGTATCTAATAATTTTCCATCTTATGATTACAATAATAGAGGTTTTTATCATTTAGACTCACAAGGCAGATGTTTAGATAAATATTTAAGGCTTAGTATGAAGTATAGCAGTGCTTCAGGCGGATATGTAGAAAAACAATATTGGAATATTAATGACTTTCAAAGAAAGGGACTTATATTAAAAAGAAAAACAGTTAGCTTTGTAGCAGGTACTCATGAGTTTACTTTCCCAAGCGATGTTAATAGCATTACAGTTCATATATGTTCTGGCGGCGGCGGCGGATATTATGGACTTGGACAGCAAGCAGGTACAGCCCCAACAGCAGGCGGAGACTCTCAAATATTAATAAATGATAGAGCTATAACAACCTGTCAAGGAGGGCAAATAGCAGTAAAGACAGGTACTACCACTTTTAGTGGAGGAAGAGGCGGAGTTCCAAGCGGACAAGGAAAATTAATTAATGGAAACAATGGAACTGTTACAAGATATGATCAAATAAATCCAAATACAGGTGCAATATTTAGCAATAATACCACTTTAGCAAAAGGCGGAAATGGTGGTAATGGTTCTACAGTCGGTTATGCTTCAGGCGGCGGAGGAAGCGGAAGTGCTGCTATAGTAGATATTACAAGATCAATGTTAGGAGCTTCACAAAAAGTAAAAATAGTAGTTGGAGCTGGCGGTGCTGCTGGTGTGAACCCTTCAAATAATGCAAATGGAGCAAGAGGACAAGATGGTTCAGCAGTTATAGAGTATATGCAAAAATAGGTTTTATGAATGCTTAAAAGTTTCGCCAATATTATAGAGCTTGATATTTCTAGCCCTGATACTAAATTAATATTTGCACCTTCTGGAGGTGTGTGGATTGCCAGCATTAATGAAATATATTCATCATACAGCAATTCATATTTTAATGAATTATTTAATATTAAAGAAAGTGAGTTATATAATTTATTTAATATCGGTTCTATAAGTGTTGATAATGATAGAGGATATGTAGAAGTATTTTCTTTAGAAGCTCTATATAAACAAAATAAATCTTACTATCAATATAAAAAAGATAATATTAGTTATATAGCTATACATTTTAATAACTTTGAAACTATTTATAGCAAAAAGAATATTATTATAAATATAAAAAAATTATTCTCTACTCGTGAATGGCTTGATAGTAATAATGATTTTATTACTGAATTAAATAATATGTATATAGAGCCTAGAGTTGAGGAAATAGATACTGCAGATATAGAAGGAGATTCACTTGCATTTGACACTATTCAAACAAATGAAATGTCTGTTACTTTAAGAAATGAGGATGGGCTATTTGATGATTTTGCTAATTTATATGGCAATAGATTTTTAGTTAGGCAGATATTTGACAGCAGTGATTTTGAGGATTCAAAGATAATATTCTCAGGTTTTATTCAAAAGCCTGAATATTCTTTTTTAGAAACAGTAACTATTACTGCATCAGATATGAGAGCTTCTTTCTCTACTGAACTTCCTAAAAATGTTTTCAGTGAAAAAGAATATCCTGATTTAAAAAACTTCCCAGAGAATGTAGAAAGCGGTGAAGATAATATTGATACATGCAGAACTTTAGCAGCAGGGCATGGCATTACAGTAAAATTAAAGCCTATAAAATATTATACTCCTGATATATTAAACCCTGATTTAATACCAGAGGTAATTTTTGAAATATGCGACACTTCAAGGCATGCTATAGAAAATATTGTTAATAGGAATGACAAGCTTGATAATAATAAATTAAAACCGCATGTATATTTTATAGAAACACCAGAAAGTGAAAATGAAATATTAGAAAAGAACGGAACAGTTATAAGCGGTGAATTAGAAATCTTTATTCCTGAGTTTAAAGATTATAACGATGGAAAAGGAAGTCAAAGAGTCTGGACTTTAGATAAAGAAAAAGGTCAATTAATTTTTAGAGGACATAAACAAGTACATTCTATAACAGATACTAATGATAATTTATATGAAATATATGCTGAAATAGATATTCCGCCTTATAAATCTTTAACTTTAATGAGGGAGGTTTTAGAAGATTATGAGAACATAGCATACATTAAAGAAAATTATAACATAGAGAATTGGCAGCTTGAAGAAGAACGTTCAAGGGAAATAGCCGTTCTTCTTGATAATGATAACAAAAAGACTACACTTGATTTAATAGGGGAACTATCTTTTTTAGAGCAAGGAAGATTAGAAATCTATGATAATAAAATAGATTTCATTAGTACAAGGTTTCGTGAGAATAAAGCTAAATACAAATTAAAACAATACTGCATGGGCAGGGTTGATAAGACAGTAGAAAGCGATGAGTATTTATCAAGCTGCAGTATTAAATATGATTTATTAAAATCAACATATAAAAATACTGAGTTTGAAGAAGAAGCTAAAAAGAAGCATAGAATAAATGCTCATGAAGAGTTTGAAACTTTATTAAAACTAAAAGAAGATGCTATTAGCTTATCTAACGAAATAATGAAAAGCAGATACTTGCTAAAAGAATATTATACATTTGAATATTATGAAACTTTAGATTTTCTAAAGTTGTTTGATATAGTAGAAATAGAATATGAAAGAGAAAACGGAAGTTATTATATAAAACCATGTCTTTGTGAAATTATCAAATTAAACATATTTGATAATGTAATAAAGCTAAGACAAATATAAAAACAGGAGTTTATATAATGACATCATTGGGCGTTTTAGCCATAAGCGAAATGGATACAGATGATATAGCATATAGAATAGATTGCTATAATTGCATAGAATTAAAAATAGATATAGAAAGAGTAGCTGAGAAACTTAATATTAAAAAGCCATTTTCTGTAAGAGATGCAATTGAAATATCTGATTATATGAATATGGAGGATAATAGGTTATGAAAGATATAAGTTGCAATATTTGTGATAAAAGAGAAAAATGCACTAAATTATGTCCTTCAATGATAGAGCATTTACAAACAATTAGCGGCAAAAAATTATCATACTTAGATATGACGTCTTATAATTCTGATAAAAATATAGATGATGTTGAAGATTTAAGTTTATATACTTATGGTCTATCTAAAGTTCAAGAACGTGATGTGAAACGTATTATAATTGCAATACTTCCTAAAGATCATATAGAAGTATTAAAATTATATTCCAATGGATATACTCAAAAAGAAATCGGCGAAAAATTAAATGTCAGTCAAAGCAGTATTTCACAGAAATTAGAACATATAAAAAAATCTTTAAAAGATAGTATTGTAGCAGTTTTATCATATTTAGTTTGAATTATCCTTATATTTTTCATTAATAGGTATAAATAAAGATATAAGGATAGATTATGTCAAAAACTGATGTAAAAGAACTTACTAAAAAAAGAAACTGCATTAATAGAAAAATATCTCAAATTAAAAGATGAAGAGAAAAAAAATAAAGAAAATATTGAATCTATAAAAGAAGATGTTATTAAGATAGTAAGTGCCCATAACAATAAAATAGAGTATGATGGTCGCAGTATTATAAAAGGAAAAAAGGTAACATATCGATATAGCGAGGCTATAGAAAATATAGAAACAGAACTTAAAGTTCTAAAAGAAAGAGAACAAACACTTCAAATAGCAAATGTATCTAAAACAACAGAATATGTAAAAGTTTATGATCCTGAAGAAGATGATAAGGAGTAATTTTATATGCTTAATGAAAATATTTTAGAAAAAATAGGTATAAATAAGAAATGGCTTGATCCATTAAATAATGCTTTTAATAAATACAATATTACAGACACTAAAGAAGCTGCAATGTTTTTAGCACAAACAACTCATGAAAGTAATAATTATAAAAGACTTGAAGAGAGCTTCAAATATACTCCGCCAAGACTTTATGATGTATTTAGAAAAAGAGTTGGAAGTTTAGAAAATGCTAAACAATTATGTCTTCAAGGAGCTGAAGCTATAGCTAATTTTGTTTATGGCGGACGTTTAGGCAATGCTGAAGATGAAGGCTATAAATATAGAGGCAGAGGAATAATACAGCTTACTGGAAAAAGTAACTATAAGAAATATGGTAAAAAAATAAATGTTGATTTAGTTAATAATCCAGATTTAGCAAAAAAAACAAACAATGCAATAGAGATTGCATTATTATTCTGGCAGGAGAGAGGCTGCAGTTTACTTGCTTGTCAAGGAGATGTGAAGGGTGTTACTAAACTTATTAATGGCGGATATAACGGACTGGAAGACAGAGAAGAAAGGTATAAAAAATATTAAAAATATTAGAAGGTTAATAAATGTCCCCTAAAAAAACAACTCAAACAGCTTCGCAAGAAAATACAATTAGTACTCTTGAAAAAAGATTAATGCATGTGGAACATACTGTTGGTATAAATGAAGATGGCACAAAAAATGGCAACGGTCTTATACATAAAATAGAAGAGGTAAAAGAACAAATTAAAAACCTCAGCGATGATATAAAAAGTTATGATACATATTTAGATAATTTATCAGAAGATATAATTAAAATAGATTTTAGATTAGAAAGACTGGAAACTCAAATTAAAGATTTTTTAGATGAATTAAAAGAAATAAAAAAGAGTTTAGAAGGTAATATCAATATTAACACTTTAAGTAATATTCGTAAAGCTATAGTGGGAATTGCTGCCGTCCTAACAGGATTAGGAACTATAATAGGTTTTATAATTCATTTTGCTAAATAATAAAAAATAATAGGAGCTAACATGATGCCAATAATAACTGCTTTTTTAAGCAAAATAGACAAGAGAATATTTATAGCTATTGGAATAGTTCTTTTCGTAGCTATTTTTATTATATTAATGGCTGTTAAAGATAGTGAAATACGTCAGAAAGAAAAAGAGATTGCTGAGTATCAAGAAAATATTAATGGCTTGGAGCTTAAAACTCAAACGCTTCAAAGTGAAATACAATTTATACAGGAAAATCAAAAGTTGCAAAATAGCTTTAGTAATTCAGATGCTATAATTAAAAATATAGATAAAGAATCACTAACAAGGATAGAACATGAAACATTTAATAGCATATCTAATAACTTTTATAATTATTTTAATAATATTACCTTCCTGTCAAGCACAAGTAAAATATGTAAAAATACCGCTTTCTACTCCACCAGAAATATTCATTATAAAAGAGGCTACAAACAGACAGGATTTAATGAAAAGATATCAAGAGAGTATTATAAAAATAGGAGAGTGGCAAATATGGTACAACGCCCAAGTTGGAACGAATTATTTTTACTATAAAAAATAATGCCAAAATAGGAATTATAGGAGCTTCATTATGCCATTAGAAAAACCTGATATTTATAAAGAAGTGCAAACCCTTCAAGATGGTGAAACTGTATATGCTCAAGATCATAATCAGATAATAGCAAATATAGAACAATTAAAAGGCGGCAAAGCTAATGAAGCTCCTGTATCTAATATTAAAGAATTAAAAGAGATATTAGATAAATTAACAACAAATGGTTCTCTTAATGCTTCTAGTATTTACTTTGATAATACAAAAGCTCAGCTTAAATATATAAAATATAATTTCCCAAAGTTTAAGTTAGATATACCAGAAAAATATGAAATAATATTTACCGATGGTGAAGGCGAGAGAGTATGTCAGGCATTTATAGAAAACCTAAATGACGGCACATATAGATTTAATTCTAATATATCAGATTATTATTGTAATATTGGTTTTGGCGGAAGAATAATATTTGTTTCGGCATTTAATACACCAGAAAAAATGTATTCCATCCTTTCTCAATTTTTTGATGTAAATATAAATAAAGTTTATAATTTAGATAGTGATGAGGTTAGCGTATCTACAATTTCTGAAGAAGATATTTTCTTCAATATTTCAATAAATAATAGAGAATTATGTTTCTTTATTATAATAAAGAATAAATACTTAGCTGCAAATAATTACAATATTTTTTTAAATATAAAAAATAGAGTATTAAATAGATTAGATAGAAATCTATTTTTTAGTAATAATTTACAGCCTCCTTTTTTTAGATTAGAACTAGTAAGAAAAGACAATAAAGTAAAAGTTATAGGATCTTATCAGCATATTAGCGGTATATCTTCATTGATATGCTATAGTCCTATATTAGAAAAATATTTTAATATTATAGGCAGTAATGATGATTTAATAAATACTGATGGAATTACTTCAAGTTCAGGAAAGCCCAAAAAGTTTGGATTTATGAGATATAATGATCAACCTTATATTTACTGTTTAAAAATAGCTAATCAGGATGGTACTAGAATATCTCAAAATGAAATAATAACTTTTGATTTAACTCCTGACAAAAATGCTGAAATAGAAGTTACGGAAAAAGTAATAGAAAATATTCAAGATGCTCTAGAAGCATTAAGTGATAATTATGGCAATGATTTTGATTCACCGCTTGAAGAAAAAATATCTAATTTTAATATTGTTTCATATTTATTCAATCCTACAATAATTGATAATAAAGTTAAAGATTGCAGTCAATTATTACTTGTAAAAAATGCTGATAATTCTTATAGCTTGAAAGGAAATATAGAATTGTATAAAAATGCCAATAGCTCGTCTTCTATGATAATAAAAACTGCAAATACAATAAATACAATAGGCTGCGATATAAAAAATATAATACCTTATACAATGACAGATAATTTATATATTGCTAGTTTAGCACATGAGAATTATATATATCTCATGATACAAAAAATAAATGAAAATCCTGTTATTGAGGAAAGTTTTGATAATATAAAATTAATAGATAGTAATATAGTATTGTTTAATAATAAACTTGTAAATGAAATGTCCTCTACAAAAGTAAGTGATGATTTTGGAATAGTATATGAAGGTGGAAAGTATAAAATAAAAGGGCAATTAACTTTCTCAAATGAAGAAGCTAGTTTTAATTCTATTACAAACAATGGTATTTCAGATTTCTTTGAAAATAATGAAGAATATAGTATTAATACAAATGAAGGCACTTTAAAAGCAATTTATCATAGAAATAATAATATTATGTGCGGACTAGAGTTTCAGGGAAATGCTGGAACTACTTATAATATAGATTGGGTTTTACCTAAACAAATATAAAAGGAGTTTATATGTTAAAATTAATTTTAATTTCTTTAATAGGTATTTTTGTTTTTTATAGTTTTATATCTCTAGGCAAATATTATTATAAGTTCATGAATGCGTATGCTGGAACTTATGAAAATAGATTAAAAGCTTTTATAAAAAATAAGACTTCCATATATTATTTTATTAGATCGGTTTATGGAAGTGTAATGTTTTTTATTGCTATGATATTATAAACTATTTATTTCTAAGGATTCATTTATGTTAAATTGTTTTAAAGATTTAATATCATCTTCAAAAACAGGGCATTTATCATCTATGCGTTTAATAAGTTTATTAGGTTCTGCCGTAATGCTTGTTTGTGTATCTTTTTTAGTTTTTTCTAAAGATGAGAGGCTTATAGAGGCACTTCCTTTTTTTATTGGTGGGTTATTAGGACTTGCTGGTTTTAAAAGTTATCAAGCTAAGTTTGAAGGAGATAAATAATTTATAACACTTTTTAATTTGTAAATGATTCTTTAAAAATAAAAAACTTTTTGATTTATAACATTATTAATATAATAATAATAAAAACTTATATTTAACATATATTAATATATTAGTATGATCTCAACCTTTAGTTTTTACACAGCAACTTCTAATATGGTATTTCTCATTTGCTAGGGCAGCGGAAGTTTTTTAAGAGCTTCTGCTGTCACCTCCATAAAAGCTTATATTCATCGCATACTAATATCTTTGTTCATTATTATTCATTATTCCTTTTTTAATATTTTTTCTTTAGCAAGCTAATAGCAGCAACTTAAAAAGCTTCTGCTATTAGCTCTCCTATAATCTCAATAATTTTTTATAATCTAACAAACTACTCTTATTAATAAAACCTTTTTTATTTAAAAATATTTTTTATGTTTTGCTGCAACTAAGTATTGCAACAAAACATAAAAATAGATATGAGAAAGAAATAGAAATTATTATAAAAATAATAATATAATAAATATTTAACTTGTCAATTATTATTAAAAATAAATAAACCGATAATATATACACAAATTAAAATAGCTCTGTTTTTATTATAAAAAAACGTTGCCAAACTTTTTAATTAAGGCATGTATATGCCTAATAAAAAATGGAGCTATTTTTATGAAAACAATAGAATGTCTAAAACTATATGATAATAATAATTCTAATTTAATTATTCAATATCTTGAATATTCTAAACTATATAAATCAAAAGCAACTATACAGATTTATTCAAGTTGTCTAAAAAGATTTTATGATTTTTTATTTTTTTATTATGACAACCGACAATCTGAAAATACTCAATCATACTATACTACAGTACTGTATAATAAAGTAGATAGAAAATGCATTGAAGACTATATAGCTTATCAAGTTAATAAAAAAGTAAGTGCTGATTTTATTCACTGCATGATAATGGCAGTCAAAAATTATTTTAAATATTTACTTAAGTTAAAAAAAATAAGTACAGAAACTTTTTTTGATATTTTTGATGAGCTTAAAACTCCAAAGATAATTGTAAAAAAACAACTCTTAATAAAAGCCGATAAAACTTTATCTATCACAAAAGCAATAGCCGAAAAATCAAAATCACCAAATCTATTTTTTTTAGATCAAAGAAATATCTTTATGCTTTTGCTTATGTCTAATACAGGCATTCGCAGAAAAGAGCTTGCCTGCATAGACATAACAAACATCAATATGAATAATAATACCATAACTATTTATAAAACGAAAGGGGATAAACCGAGAATTATTTCTTTTTCTGATTCAATAAAATCTAAATTAATTGAATACTTAAAATTAAGAGAAGAAAGATTAAATCGTAAAAATAAAAAGCATAACATGTTATTCATTAAAAAAAATAGTGAGCCTTTGAATATAAATACTATAAGCACAATAATGGATATCATCTCTAAAAAGACAAATATAAAAGTTACCTGTCATTCTCTACGAAGAGGCTTTGCAACTGATATGGCAGAAAGCGGAACAGACATTTATGTAATATCAAAAATGCTTGGGCATCAAAATATTAATACAACAGTATCAAGATATATTTATGTTATGGCTAGCATAATAAAAGAGGCTATGCAAAATCATCCATTTGCCAAAGATAGAGAAAAGCAAAATAGTACGAAACAAGACTGTGCTAATTCAGATAAAAATATAAAAAGTGCTGAAGCTGAATCAATAAAAAATATGCTTGATGAGTGGAAAGATTTATCTCAAAAAATGAATGATATTATAAATCATCTGCCCAGAGAAACAGATTTAAAAAAGGCTTAAAAAAATTGCATATATATATAAGTTAAACCACCATTTTGTTGAGTTACCAGTCAACAAAATGGAGTGTGCCTAGTCAACAAAATGGAGTGTGCCTAGTCAGCAAAATGGAGTGTGCCTAGTCAGCAAAATGGAGTATGATCAGTCAACAAAATGGAGTATGATCAGTCAACAAAATGGAGTATGAGTTTAAAGATTATTTAAAGACTTTTAAATATTAACTTAATGACTTATTAAAGACTAAACTAACTAACTTATGCAGATTTTTTATTTTTTGAATAAAAGCTAAAGCAAAAAAATATTTTAATGCTATTGCGATAATATAATATAATTTTGCTGATAGAATATTTATTACAATGCCTTTATTTGAAGCGTAGAGCCTTATTTTAGGGACTTTTTTACTTCGGTATACATTTACATATATCATTTCAAAAATCGCCGTTTATAGCCGTATTTTAAATTTTTAAAAAAATATATCTTTTTCTTGACTTTAAAATTATTTTGTGTATAGTAGTTAATGCAAACTAAAATAAAAATGCATCAAGAACAAAAGCCTGAGAAACTTTTGAAGCATTAAAGGGTAGAAAATGAAAGACGATAGAGGTATAATACTATCTTCTAAAGAGTTGTATACTCAGAAGAAAATAAAATGTAATAGTTCTTTTAATTTAATAAGCTTGAAATGCGGTACAAGTGTGAAAAACTATCACTCAAATAGTTTCTATCCTGCTTGTATTTTAGTTTGCAATAAAAATAAAGCCTTGTACCGCTTTCTATATATCTTTTTGATTTTAAAATTCGTTAAAATATTTATTAATTTACTTTTGAAATAAATTTTATAAATAAAAAACGCCCTTTAATAAAAGAGCGTTTATATTTAATTATTAAAAAATAAATTAATTTTCAATCCATATATCTGGTTCAAGTTTTATATTTACTTTATTGTAATCAACTATTTCTATTCCTTTGTAGTAGAATTTCAAAATTTCTTTATAGTCTTTTTTTACTTGAGCCATACCAAATGCTCCCCACTGACACATACCAACACCATGTCCGCTTCCTTTACCAGTGATTATTATTCCATTATCAACTTTCTCTATATTAAACTGTAAAGAAGGCACTATTGCAGGAGATAATTTATTTCTGAAATCTCTTGAAGGTATATCTTTTTCATCTATTTTTATATTTAAAGCCTTTCCAGATTTAGGGTCTTTATTTACTTTTATAGAAGAGTTTTCATTAGCTTCTAAAGCAAAATCATTATTTAATTCCTTATAACTTAAAGCATTAGTCCAAGGTTTTATTTGAGCATTACAATAAGGACATTCAATTCCTTCTAAATAAGGTACATTAGCACCAAACACATTTTTAGCACTGTCAGTATATCCTCCGCATAAAGCACTAAAATATGTAGCTATTACTTTATTATTATATACAGCTATTTCAGATTTTGTTCTGTCTACTGCCTGTTCTGTGTTCCAATTAATTTTTTCTCTGCCGTTATATACTTGATATTTTGTAGTGTTGTCAACATCAAACGGTTTTTGCTCATTGTTTTTTAATATATGAAATATAGCATAAGTACGTGCTGCAACAGCTTGTGCTTTTAATGCTTCCATAGGCCAAGAAGGAGACATTTCATGAGGTAAAACCCCTTTAACATAATCTTCAATATCTAGTTCATTAATTACTATCATAGTGTTGTTGTAAGGTATAAACTTTAATGAACCATAATATTCTTTGCCATTTAATGTAAAACCGTCTTTAGTTTCAAAAACTATTCCCTCTTTATAAACTCCGACATCATTAACTTTTAAGCCTAATCTGTTTTCTACAACTTTTACTGTTTCATTTGTTAAGCCTGATATTATTTCACTTTCATATTTATAATTGTATGCTTTGTATGGACCTTTTATATTTATTGTATATGGAGCTTTTACATCAGTTAAATATACTTTAATATTATTAATTTGAGCGAATGCAAAAATAGAATTAATTATAAATAAGACTAATATTAGAAATAAAAATCTATTTAATTTCATAAATATGTTTCTCCTCCAAAGGTTTTATGTAAATTTTTTATCGTAAATTAATATCGGAAGTTAATAAAAGTACTTGATATATTTATTGTATTACAAGATATTCACTTTCATTATGTATTCTGTCTAAAGCAGTAACATAATATATATATTTAATATTTTTATCTGCTTTTTCATCTCTATAAACTATCTTACAATTAGTATTAAAATCTTCTCTTCTTATTTTATCTATAATCTCTAGTTTGCCGTCATTTAGTTTTTTTCTATATATAACATAATAAACTGAAACGCCATTTAAAACATGAGAGTATTTATCAAGCTTATATTCATTAGGGTCTGTAAAACTAATTACATTTACACCAAAAGATTTTTTAAGGCTTGGATTTTCTAATTTTAGCGGAGGAGTATTAATATCTTTCATAGTGTTCATCGTTGGAACTACCGCTTTGAATATATAGTTATTTTTCTTAATATTTTCAATAGCCTTATATCCATAATCTCCAGTGCCTACATCATTTAAATACATATTATGCATAGTAAAAAATGAGGAGCCTTTTATATAACCTTTACCAACATATCTTATATAATCAACTTGCTTAGACATTACCCATACATCTTTCCAAGGTTCATATTTATCTTCTCTTCCCATTTTGTATAAAGCATGCCCTATATATATGTCAGCGATGTTTTCTTTATTTGTAGATTTGCTTGCTTCATCTATCCACCAATTAACCATTTTATCGAAAGGTACTGTTTGATGCGAAGAACTCCAATAAATTTGCGGAATAATAGCATCAATATACATCTTGTTTAATCCGTCTTTTTCTGTGGCATTACTAAGTGTTGTAGTTTGCTCTCCATTTAGCATCCAAAGTAAAACATCAGCATGCAAAGCATCAAAGTTCGGATTATATGATTTACTGTCGCTTCCATTAATATCGCCCTTATATTCGCTTAAAGGCTCTTTATTTCTCCAAACTCCAGCAGGAGATATAGTCCATTTTACATAAGGCTTTCTTGATTTTATTTCTTTATATATGCTGCTTACTAAATTATTAATATTATTTCTTCTCCAAGCATATAATCCATCAACTCCATAATCATCATAAGAAGTATTATTAGGGTCATAACCTAAATTGCTTGCATATTTTGAAGAGCTTACACTATCAGGCCAATCTCTATATGTTTTTCCGTTTAATGAGTTTTGATAAAAATAGTCATCAAAATGAATGCCGTCTATATCATAGTTTTCAACTACTTCTATAATAGAATCCATTACATATTTTGAACTTATAGGCTCACCTGGGTCTAAATATAGTCTATTATCATACCAATGAACAGGCTTAAGTCCGTTTGATACATATGTGTGAATAAAGTTTTTTTTGGAAAATTGCTCTTCATAGCTTTTATTTGTATCGTATTTTAATGATATTCTGTATGGGTTAAACCATGCATGAACTTCTATATTTCTTTTATGAGCTTCATTTATTATAAACTCAAGCATATCTGTTTTAAATGGATAATCATCTCTTTCATCTTCAGGATTAATACCAAAAAAATATCTGGTAGTAGGGTTGATTTTTGATTTAAATATAACTCCGGCATCTGGCTTAACTTGAACAAATACAGCATTAAAATTATTGTTATAAAGTGTATCTAAATATTTTATTATTAAAGCCTTTTGTTTTGATTCGCTTCCTCCCATGATAGGCCAGTCAATATTTGCAACTGTTGAAAACCAAGCTGCTCTAAACTCTCTATACATAGGGTTTTGGCTTCTGTCTTCATCTATACTTTCTAAAAGCATTTTATTAATGATTTTATCATCTTTATATTCTATACTTTGACATGATAAGATAATTGATAATAATATTGTGAGAAATAATATTTGTTTTTTCATAAATCCTACAAAATAAAAATTTATTTATTAGTCTCGGTATTTATATATAAACTATTGAGGTAATTATAATTTGCACTTGAAAAATATTTATTATGATATAAATTTGTATTATAATTCTAGTTTTTTGCATATGCTATTATTTTTATGTTTTTTATGACGATAATGAATAATAATATATGTAACTATTGAGGAAATAAAATAATGAAAAAGATAATTTCTATAATTTTAATGATATCTATCTTATCACCTTTAATGGCTCAAAATAACTATACTTTTCCAGAATATATGGAAAGACTTCAAAGAGATGTACCTAAAAAGGCTATACAATGGTTTGAAGAAAATGGATATTCTGATGCTTATGGTGTGGATAAACGTATATTTGCTTTTTATAGAGGTATAAGCAGATATCATAAATATGCTAGATATAAAGGCACTATAGATGATGCTAATAGAGCTGCAAGTGATTTTAGACAAGCTTTAGAAATACCTAATGATAATGTATTTTATTTTAACAATAGAGCTATGTTATATTTAGGAGGACTTCTTGCTACTATACCGGGAGATAAAGAATTGCCTGCTAGAATATTTAATTATTATATAGCAAATACTAGCCCATTTGACCCTGATTATCCTACTTCAGTATATTGGGCATTGTATTTAAATTATCTTGATAAAGAAACATATAATACTTATTATAATAGATTGGTTTCACTTCAAGAAACTCAAGTTTATCCTGTGGCTATAATATATGATTATGCTACAGCTACTTATAAAAGTATTCCAGAAATGTTAGCTAAAATACCTGCTCCTAAAGATGTAAAACCTAATACTTATCAATGGACACAAAATGGTATGAATATATATACTTTAGTTAGCGATTCTGTGCCTATTATACCAGAAGATAAAGTTTTGCCTACATATGGCGTACAGGTTTCTCCTTCTTTTGAAGAATATCCTCCTGCAAGCAGAGTACCAGACCCAGGCGATAATAGAAGAAGACTTATAGAAGAGAGAGAAGTTTTAGAGAAAATATTCACTGAAAAGTTTTATATTGAAACAAATGAAACTGTAACTAATGATATTATTACAGATGATATATTTACAAATACTGTAGTTACAAATGAAATGATAAATACTAATGATATTGTTACAAATGACTTTATTACTAATGAGATGGTTACTAATGATATGATGACTAATAATACTATAGAAACTTTCTCTAATGTAGAAACTTATACTTTGAATGTGGTTGTAGATAAAGTTAATACCTATGATAATGTTAGAATAAATATTGCTGGAAAAGAATATAATATTTCTAATAATAGTTTTACAATTGATTTGCCTGAAGGTGAATATGATGTACAGATTTATGTAGCTAATAAGATGTATAATAATAAAGTAAAAGTAACTAAGGGTTATTATAATTTGCTCTATATAGAAGTGAAAGAGGGTAAATTAGTTAATAATATGAATAATCAATAGGTATTTAAGCATTGTTTAAATAATTAATAATTGGAGATATGATGCTTAATATAAAAAAACCTAGAGGTACAAATGACTTTTTTTATGATTCTTCCGAGAGGCTAGAGTTTATAGAAAATAAAATAAAAGAGATAGTAAGATTATACGGTTATAAAAGGATAAGAACGCCTTTATTTGAGTATACTGACCTTTTTACTAGAGGTATTGGAGAGGGTACTGATATAGTTGGAAAGGAGATGTTTACTTTCGAAGATAGGGGAGGACGTTCTCTTACTTTAAGACCTGAGGGTACTGCTTCGGTTGCTCGTGCTTATGTTGAGAATTCTTTGCAAAATGAATATGCTATTAATAAGCTCTTTTATTTGGGCACTATGTATAGGGCTGAGAGACCTCAAAAGGGCAGATATAGAGAGTTTAATCAATTTGGCATAGAATGTATCGGAGGAACTTCTCCTGTAATAGATGCTGAAGTTATAGCTTTAAATATCAACATATTAAAAGAGTTTGGCATAGATAATGTTAATTTGCTAATTAATACTGTTGGATGCAGTAATTGTAAACCCAATTATAATAAGGCTCTTAGAGAAGCTATTGGAGAGAGAAAAAACGAGCTTTGCGAAACTTGCCAAAATAGATATGAAAATAATATTTTAAGAATATTAGATTGTAAAAATGAAAAGTGCAAAGAAATATTAAAAGATATACCAAAGTTTTATGATTATGTATGCGATGAATGTAAAGAGCATTTTGATTCTTTATGTAATGAGCTTACTAAAATTAATCAAAACTTCACTATAGACAATATGCTTGTACGCGGGCTTGATTATTATACTAAAACCGCTTTTGAAGTTCAAACTAATGCATTAGGTTCACAGAGTGCCATACTTGGAGGCGGCAGATACGACAATTTGATAGGGCTTTTTAATTCTAATAAAGATGTTCCTGCTGTTGGAAGTGCTATGGGGCTTGAGAGACTTCTTATAGTGCTTGAAAACAATAACAATATTATAAATGACAGATTAGATGTTTTTGTTATAGCTTTTAAAGAGACTCAAAATGAAGTATTGAATATTATGCAGCTTCTTAGGGCTAAAAATATTTCTTGTGATTTTGATTATAATATTAAATCTATTAAAAATCAGTTTAAATCTGCTAATAAAAGAAATGCTAAATATGCCTTAATAGTAGGTGAAGAAGAATTAAAAAATAATAAGTTTAAGCTAAAGAATATGGATACTAGTGAAGAGAGAGATGTTGCTTTATCTGATATAGCTAAATTTATTAATTAATTCATACGGCTGCTTTCAAAGAAGTTTCTAATATTTTCATTTTTAGATTTTTTTGCTAATTCTATTGAAACATTATCCACGGCAGCACCATTTCTTACAAGAAGTTTGCATATATCAAAGTTTCCAACTTCTATTGCAATATTTAATGGACTGTAATTTTTATTTTTATCTCTCAAACTTATATTAGCACCATTATCTATTAAAGCTTTTGCTAATTCTGTATTATTATTTTTTATTGACATATGCAATGGGCTATAATATTTATCTATATGGTTTAAATCAGAGCCTTTGTTTATAAGTTTTAGAGAATTATTATAATCATTATTTTTTACTGCTATATTTAATGCTGTTTCATTATTTTTATTTGTAATATTAACATTTACATTTTTTGCTAAAAGCATGTCTATTACTTTGCTGTAGTCTTTAGATTTGCTTGCATTAATTAATGCTAAATGCAAAGGTGTGTTTCCGTTAGTTTCTTGTAAATTAATATTAGCATTATTTTCTAAAAGTATTTTTACGCTTTCTGTTTTTTTATTTGCATTAATATCTAAAATATAATGCAAGCTTGTTTGAAAATATGAATTAGTATTGTCTATATTAGCACCAAGAGAAATAAGAGTCTTCATAGATTCTATAGCTCCAACACCAGAAGCATAATGAAGCATTGTATTTGTATCTTTAGTGTCTACATCTATACCAAGCACTCTTACTAAATAATTTATATTTTCTACATTATCACCAAAAATAGCAGCTTTCATTATTGATATAACATCTTCACTATTCATAAGTAAGTATATGTTTTTATCCAAATATACTTTTAATATTTTTGAGTTAGAATATCTTGAAGCTACAAATTCACTTCTTGGTTTTTCTATCATCTTAAAGTTAATATTAGCTCCATAATCTATTAATAGTTTTAATGTTTCAAAATTGTTGTATATTGCAGCAATATCCATAGCAGAAAAATATGAAGCATCTATAGTTTCATTGCTTTTTATAATCTTTGTATTTTTATCTAATAATTTATTTAAATCTAAATATGGAGAGTTTTTTAATGTTTTTATAGAATTGGTTTGGTTGTTTTCTGCTGCTATATGTATTAAAGAGTATCCTCTCTCATCTTTTATATTTGGATTAACATTTTGGCTTAGCATATTTTGTATAGTTTTTATGTCGCCTATTTTTACAGCATTAATCATTTTATTTTCATTTTCTGTTAGTGCGTATGATATGTTTATTATTAAGATATATAGTATTATCAGTTTTTTTATCATTATTATTTTCCATTATTATAAATTATTATACTATTATAAATTATAATTTTATTATGTAAACTAAAACTTTTGCATTTTATTTTAGTAAAATACAGTATATTAGAAAATTACATAACTTGAAAAAATATTAATACTTTATATAATATCTCTAATAATTTTTTAGTGGAGAACAAATAGATGCAAAATTATTTATTATATATAATAATAGCCATTGTTGTTATTTTGGCTTTAATAATATTATTGGTATTAAAAAATAAGTCGAAAAAACCTCAAGTATCTTTAACAACTTCAAAATCAAAATTTTCTCTATCCTCATTATTTAATAAATCATCAATTAATGATGAGTTTTTTGCAAGTTTAGAGAATATGCTTATAACAGCAGATGCAGGAGTTGAAACTACAAAAGATATTATTTCAAAATTAAGAGATATTGTAGAAAAAGAAAATATAAAAGATTCATCAGAAGTAAAAAAGCATTTAAGAGAGATTTTAATATCTAAGTTCATAAATAAAAAAATAGAATTAAAAGAAAAGAATATATTATTTATAGTAGGTGTAAATGGAGTAGGTAAAACTACTTCAATTGCAAAACTAGCAAATATATTAAAACAAAATCATAAAATAATTTTAGCAGCATCAGATACATTTAGAGCAGCCGCTATAGAACAGCTTGAAGAATGGGCTAATAGATTATCTGTAACTATAGTTAAAGGTCAGCAAGCAGGAGACCCAGCTAGTGTATTGTTCTCTGCTTTAGATAAGGCAAAAGCAACAAATGCTGATATAGTAATAGTTGATACGGCTGGCAGATTTCACAATCAGGATAATTTAGTTAAGCAATTAGAAAAGATGAAAAAAATAGCTACAGAGAGATTTAGTGAATTTAATTTTGTGCCTATACTTGTATTAGATGCTAATGTTGGGCATAATGGTATAGAGCAGGCTAAAGTATTTACTAATGCCTTAAATATACAAGGAGCTATTGTTTCAAAATTAGATAGTTCTGCTAAGGGCGGAGTTGCTATAAGTGTGGCTCATTATTTATCACTTCCTATATATTATGGAGGATTTGGAGAGAAGGTAGAAGATTTTAGAGAGTTTAATGCTGAAGAGTTTATTGATTCTATTTTACAATAATTGTTTTGGAGATTCGTATGTCTTTAGTAATAAAACCTTCTTATGATATTTATGGTTCTGTATATATACAAATAAGTAAAAGTGATGCTCATAGGGCTTTAATATCTGCTGCTCTTTCTAAAGATATAAGCATATTAAAACCTTGGATGAAAAATGTAGGTAATGATATAGAAGTAACAAAGAATGCTGTTTCTAATTTTGCTGACTTAGTTCCAGAATTAGATTATTTGAGGGTAATTCCTAAAAAAGATAATTCTATTAATGATATAGTAGTGGACGTTAAAGAGTCTGGCACTAGTTTAAGGCTTCTTATTCCTATAATGTCTGCACTTAATATTAATACAACATTTATTGGCTCTAAAAAACTATTTTCTAGACCTATATCGGTATATGAACAGATATGGCAAGCACAGGGTTTATTTTTTGATAAAAAAGAAGATTCTCTTACAATAAAAGGTCAATTAAAAAGCGGAGATTTTACAATAAAAGGTAATATCAGCAGTCAGTTTATAAGCGGTTTATTATTTGCTGCTCCTTTACTTGAGGGTAATTCTAAGATTATAATTGAAGGCGAATTAGAATCATCTCCTTATGTATTTATGACATTAAAAACATTAAAAGAAGCAAAGATAGAAATATCAAAAAACATGGAAAACTCACTTATAGAAATATATGGCTCTCAAGAATATTCTGCACTTAACTATGAAATAGAATCTGATTGGTCGCATGCTGCTTTTTTTGCTGCTGCTGGTGCTTTGGGAGGAGAGGTTACTCTTTACGGATTAAATAAATATTCTATACAGGGTGATAAAGAGATACTAAATATATTAAAGTTTATGGGAGCTTCTATTAATTGCAATGAAGATGGTTCTATTACAGTTAAAAAAATGGGAAGACTTCATGCTATGGATATAGATGTATCAGATATACCAGATTTAGCTCCAATAATTACAGCATTAGCTTCTACTGCTAAAGGAACTACAAAACTATATAATGCAAGCCGTTTAAGATATAAAGAAAGCGATAGAATTAATGACTTAAAAGATAGTTTCACTAAAATAGGAGCAAAAATAGAAGTAACAGATGATGAAATATATATAGAGGGTGTTGAAAAATTAGAAGGCGGAAATACTACTTCCCATAATGACCATCGTATAGCTATGGCATTAAGCGTTGCTTCTACTATATCCAATAATGATATTATTATAGATGATGCTGAGTCTATTAATAAATCTTCTTTTAACTTTTTGGAACAGTTCAAAAGTATAGGTGCTAAAATAGATTAATATATTATTATTTATTAAAATATTTTGATTTATCTCTAAATCTTAAACGAACAACTCTAAATAATGCTTCAGCTATTATATTTTTAGACATTTTGGATTGTCCGCTTCTTCTTTCATAAAATATAATAGGCTCTTCTGCTATCTTTTTACCATTGCTTTCAAAAGAATAATTCATCTCTATCTGGAAAGAATATCCAGCTGATAAAATATTGTCAAAGTTCATAGTTTTTAATACAGATACTCTAAAGCATTTAAATCCGCCAGTAATATCCATTATCTTTGAACCTAATATAAATGAAGCGTATCTATTTCCATAGTATGATAAAAATAATCTTCTTAAAGGCCAATTAACTACACTAATACCATTACAATATCTTGAACCTATAACTAAATCCAAATTCTCTTTTTCCATTCTATTAACAAAATTAACAACAAAATTAGGGTCATGAGAAAAATCTGCATCCATCTCTATAACATAATCAGGATTATACTGAAAAGAATGTTTAAACCCAGCTATATAAGCAGGTCCAAGTCCCTCTTTTTTTTCTCTCTTTAATAAATGAACTCTATTATTATCTAAATATTTCTCAACAATACTTGCTGTGCCGTCTGGACTATTATCATCAACTACTAGTATTTCTATATATTCTGGAAGTGCTAATACGGTATTAAGCATTTTCTCTATATTGTCGCTCTCATTGTAAGTAGGTATTATTATTATAGCTTTCATTTAGATTCCCAATTTTTTAGATTTTGAATTATTATATATTATCTTTCTTATGTTTTCAATATTATTTAGAATAATTATCAAGTTCATTACAAAACTTAACAAAGTCTTCATAAACGGTGATAGACTGCAAATATCTTAAATCTATCATTAAACCAGAATCTATATGCTTAAAAAACTCCACGTCCCATAACTCTGTTTCTACAAATCCTTTTTTATAATCATATTTATAATATTCAAACTTATAATAAAATGTTCTAAAATATTTTACTTTAGCAAAGCATAATTTATATATTCTAAATATTATTCCAATAGTATCATTAGTATTAAAAAACTTATCTGTAAAAATTAATGCTTTATGAGAGTTTTCTTTCTCTTGATACCATTTATCATTTTCTTTTATTAATTCATATTTTTTGATTATGTTTTCCTTATCGGCAGAGTATAGAGAGTTGTAGTTATAATCATATCTTACCATTTTATTGTTATAATCTATATCTTCACATATTATATAAAATGTTTTAGTATCTGTATGTATATTTATTTTTATATTAGAATCTTTATAATTTTCATCTGCTCTAAAAACATCATATTCTGATGGGCAAGCATTAAAATGTGTGTCACATTCTATATGTATTACATTTTTAAATATTATTTCTATATCATGATAGCAAGATAAATCATTACTTCCTACAATATGCAAGTCTGTTTTATAATCATTAATCATAAAATCTAACCACATATTATCTTTAATTGACTCATTAATTTTTTTTAATGTTTTTTTTGCTTCTATAATATTTATGCTATTAATATAGTTATAAAATTCTTTTTCTAAATATGTAATATTATTAAATGCTAATTTATCTTGATGTTTAATTATTTTTATATTTATATTGTTATCAAAAAATAGTTCATATTGAAAATTATCATTAGTTATTATTATTTTATCATCTTCTTCTGTAATATTTGCTTTATTGTTATTTTTTTCTTTAATATGCTTTGCTAATTTATATAATATGTTTTTATCAATTTCTTTTGAATTATTGGATATATTTATTATTTTATTATTATTATCAAGAGATAGTATTTTATACATATATGATAACCCTAATATTTTAATTATATGTTTTATTATATATAAAAATAGTATTAATTGAAATAGGTTGTTTATCTAATTTTCATTAAAATACTTTGTAAATAATATAAAATATATATAAAAACAGGGAACTTTTTTCGATATATATACGTCTAATATTTTGTAATAAAGAGATATATTTGATTAGAGAGGTTTAGTTAGTACATGAAAAAAAGGCTTATATTATTATTTGTATTATTATTTTCATCACTTCTTATTGCTCAGCCTTATGGACCAGGACATGGCAGAGGAATGAGAGGCGGCGGCAGGGGAATGCATAGAGGAACTGATAAATTGGGTCCAGATGCTTTACGTTTTTTACAAATGGCTGGCATAGTATTAACAGAAGAGCAAACAAAGAAAGTTTATGATATAGCTATTAAATTTGTACAAGAAGAAGAAAGCATTAGACTAGAAATAGAAAAGATAGATTATAGTATAAGAGAAGAACTTATTAAAGATAATCCAAACAGAAATATGCTAAAGAATCTTATTAAGTCTAAAAAAGATTATGAAGCAGAGAGAGATTATTTGAAAATGGTTCGAGATTTAGATATAATAAATGTATTAACACCTCAGCAAAGATCTCAGCTTCACAATTGCAAAATGAGGTAATTATTTTTTATGAGTGGTGTAGAGATGGCGTTTGATGAAAATAATTTTTTAGAAGCCTTTAAAAAAGGAGATGAAGAGGCTTTCAAAGAGCTTATGGAGGCTTACAAAAAACCTTTAATTAATCTTGTATATTCTCTTATTTCTAATTATGATGAGGCAGAAGAGATTGTACAAGATGTTTTTGTAAGTTTTTATATAAAGAGGGAGAGCTTTGAAGGAAGGTCTAAGATTTATACTTGGCTTTATAGGGTTTCTTTCAATAGGGCAGTTGACCATATAAGAAAAAAAGAGAGAGAAAAAAGATACAGACTTAAAGAATACAGAAATGCCCAAATGCAGGAAGCTCATGATAATGACAGTATAAATAAAATCATTATAGCAGAGAGTTTATCTAAATTGGAAGATGATTTTAGAATACCTCTTATGATGGCAGAATATGAGAATTATTCTTATACTGAGATATCTGAGAAATTGGACTTGCCTGTTAATACCGTAAGAACAAGGATATTTAGGGCAAGAAAGAAATTATTAGAAATAATAAAAAAAATGGGGGTAACTTTATGAACAACACACATGAGTATTATGAAATGCTTATTAGCAGATATAAAGATAATGATTTAAATGATGAAGAAATAGCAGAAATGGAAAAACATTTGCATGAATGTGCTGAATGTAGAAAGTTTAAAGAAGAAATTTTTGCTATGTCATCTATTTTAACTGGGAAGATGCCCATAGAAGTAAATAACACAAAAAAGAAATTTAAATTCGTACCTTATATTGCTTCTATAGCAGCTATGTTATTGATATTTGTTGGAATAGGTGTAGTTATTAACAATAATAATAATACAGCATCTGCTCCAATAGTAGCTTCAACATCTGTTTCTCAAGAACAAGAAGAGAATGTATATAGCGAAGATGGCTACAGTGATTATGCACTTTTATCTACATACTTTGATTATGCCGAAGAAAATCAAAGCACTGAAGAAGACAGCATAACAGTATTATCTGCTTATATGGCTTATATGGAATAAAATTAATTTTTGGAAGTGTTTACAACTCCAAAAGGTATTCTTAATTTTACTATAGTACCTGCACCTTCAGAGCTATCTATTGTAATTGCACCTTGCATAGTATCAAGAAGATCTTTGACTACAGATAAACCTATTCCTATTCCGCCATATTCTCTTTCAAACCTTGAATCGCTTTGATAGAATGGTATAAAGATTTTCTTTAATTTGCTTTGCTTTATTCCTTTGCCTGTATCTTTTACCGTAATTTCTATTTCATTTGGTATGATGTTTTGCATAGAATGATAATTAAATAAGTCTGGTGATAAATCTATAACTTTAGTTTCAATAGTATCAAGCATTCTAACGTTTATAGATATTGTGCCGGACTTTGTAAATTTAAAGGCATTAGAGACTATACCTTCCATTATCAATCTAAATCTCTCTTTATATCCTATTAGAGTCTTACAATTTTCTTCTATATTTATTTCTGTATTAATATCTTTTGGGTATAAAATTTTATATCCTTCTATTATTGAGTTTAATTCATCTTCAACATTAAATTCAGAAGTATAACTATAGCTTTCATCATCTTTAATGGCAATCTGTATTAAATTATTATTATTATCATATAGTTTTTTTATACTTCTAGATATAACATTAATAGCCTCTTCTTTTTTATCTTCAGCTAATGTTTTTCTTTTTAATAAATTAATATACCCCATTATCTCTGTAAATGGGTGTCTAAGCTCATGAGTGATAGTAGCTTTAAACTCTCTTATAAGCTTATTATAATAATTAACACTTTTTTTCAAAGAGTTTATTTCATTAAATAAAGAAACTAATCTTTTTTGTAATATATCAGTATGTTTTTTTTGCTGTTCATATAGTATTGAAAAATAAAGTCTGTTTAAGCCTATTTCTGTACCAGCATTTTTTATTATTCCTTCTTTGCACCATTTTATAGCCTCAGTAAACTCCACAAAAAAAGAATCAATATTTTCTTCCATAACAGAACCGTCAGTTTTTACTTTTTTAGGTTTTAATCCTGTTATATCGCATGTGGCAATATTTATTCTCTCTGTAATAATACCAGAAGAGCTGTAATATTGATGTCCTAAAACTTTAATATTCTTTATATTGACACTATATCCTGTCTCTTCTTCCAATTCTCTTTGAGCACATTTTCTTATACCCATATTACTGTCTTTCATGTTAAGTTCATCTTCTTCGAGCATACCAGCTGGAAACTCTAAAAATGACATAATATTTTCATCTATTTCGCCAGCACTTTTATTATTTAATACTTTTTCTTTATAGTATACTACTGGTCTGAAATTTTTAATCATAAGCACATGCATTTGATTATCTATATAAGCATATGGAACTATTATAACTGCATCAGAGCCTTTTCTGTTAATGATATCGCAATTATATTCTTTTGAAAAACTTCCGTCATCATATTCATTTATAGCTATAAATCTTTCTAATGTAACAAAACCAGTATCCAATTTTATTTCAGGAGATTTATGAAAAAATTTAGTATCTTTGGACTTTTTTTTTATTTAGCCATAATAGTGTTCTCTTTTTTATGTATTTTTATTGAATTTTTTAATGAGAGTAATAACATTGCCTTTTTTATTATGTTTTACTTCATCAAAATATGATTTTATTATTATAATTCCTCTTCCGCTTTCTCTTGCAAAACCATCATCTTTAATTGTTTTTAATGCTTTGTTTATATTAAAGCCTTCTCCGCTATCTTTTACTGTGATTGTGATAGTTCTATCATTTTCATTTATGTCTAAAGTTAATTCTATATTGGTATTTTGAGCAAGTTCGCTTTTTAGTAATTCGTTTAGTTTTTTATTATATATATTTTTTTGAAGCCACTCTTTTTTTTGTTCATACAATATATTGAGATTGCCATGTTCTATAGCATTGATTATTACTTCATATAATGCTGATGAAAAGAGGTCAGTATCTATTATGTATTTATCTATTCTTAGACATATATTTTCTATGAGTTTGCTTATATTATCTAAATCATTATCTAGTATATACTTTTCCACTTCAAAACAACCCTGTAATAGCTTTATTAGAAAGTATACCATTATAATGATATTATATCAAATTTAATATTTATATTTTTTTATAAAGTATTACTTATTAAATGTAATTTTTATATTGTATAATTGTATTTTAGTGGTATTTTTTGCGTTTTATTAATATAATATTAAGCATAATACTAGTTTAAGGATATAAACAATGTGTAAATTTGATAAGCATTTCTTGATGAGTACGGAAGATGTAAAGGAATATTGTAAAAAAGTCTTAAAATATTTTAATGAAGATGAAGAAATTGAGGCTATTGAAATAGGGGACGGTAATATAAATTATGTGTTTAAGGTTTTTAGTAAAGATAAATCTATTATAATAAAACAGGCTGATGAGTTTTTACGTTCTTCTGGCAGAGCTTTAGATGTTTACAGAAGTAAAATAGAGGCAGAAATATTAAAAATAGAGTATTCTTTGTCGCCTAATCATATACCTAAAGTTTATTCTTATGATGAGAATATGCATGCTTTGGCTATGGAAGATATATCTGATTATAAAAACATGCGTAAAGAGTTATTAGAAGAAAAACAGTTTGATAATTTTTCTGATGAGATTGCTGACTTTTTATCTAATGTTTTGCTTCCTACAACTGATTTGGTAATGGATAGGGCAGAAAAAAAAGATAATGTGAAGCTTTTTATAAATAAAGAATTATGCGATATCACAGAAGATTTAGTTTTAACAGAGCCTTATTATAATTATAAAAATAGAAATATAATATCTAAAGGACAAGAAGATTTTGTAGAGAAGTTTTTGTATAATGATGAAAGCTTAAAGTTTGAAATATGCAAATTGAGAGATAGGTTTATGAATTATTCTCAGGCACTTATACATGGGGATTTGCATACAGGCTCTATATTTATAAATCAAAAAGGCGTAAAGATAATAGATCCAGAGTTTGCTTTTTATGGACCTATAGGATACGATATTGGTAATGTTATAGGAAACTTATTTTTCTCTTTGGCTAATAAAACTTATTTTTCTAATAATAAAGATTTTGTTAAATGGATAAAGAAAACAATAATAGATACATTTGATAAAATAAATATTTCTTTAAGAAAAAAGTATGATGATATAGTTACATTTAGTCTTTATAAAAATGAGAGTTTTAAAGAATATTATTTGAGTTCTATATTATCAGATTCTATAGGATATGCAGGCACAGAAATGATAAGAAGAACTGTAGGAGACTCTAAGGTAGCTGAGATATCATCTTTAGAATTATCTGATAAAAAACTTATTATGGAGAGAGCATTAATAAAAACAGCAATATTATTTATAAAAAATAGAAATACTATAAACGAAGGAAAAAAATTAATAGATATATTTGAGTTTATAAAAGAGTGAGATTTTATAGATAAATAAACTTTTAATACTAAAAAGGCTTAATCTTAAATAAATAAGATTAAGCCATTATTTTAGAAGAACTAAAATATTAGAACCAGTATCTGAATCCTAATTGACCAGCGAATCCGAAGAATGAATCAAAAGCCCAACCGCTTCCGCCATCACCTATATATATACCCAATAATCTAAATCCGCCGCTTCCAACACTAAGAGCATTGATACTAGGAGCTAATTCCACAAATACTTCCCAGTTTTTAGCAAATATAAAAGAGAATCCTATAGGTACTCTTAATGCAGCATTAATATTCCAATACTTGCTTCCAAAGTCAGCACTTAAACCCAAACCAGGTCCTAAATAGAAGTGAATACCAACTGAATCTTGTAACAAAGGAATTTTTAATCCCCACCAATCCATAGTAAATCCGATACCAAAATGCTGATAATTATCAGTAAATAATATTCTTCCTGTTAATCCAAACATTAAAGGAACACCATTAAATTGTCCTGTTAAACCTAAAGAAGCTTGAGCAGGAAAACCACCCATAAATGCAGCACCGATAGCAGCACCATCAGCATATGCAGCTTGTGCTTGGGTAGGAACAGTTGTTATTAATGCTAAAGCAAGAATAACAGATAACACAATTCTTCTTAACATAATACATCTCCATTTATTAGTATAATTTCAATATATATTTTTTGATTAAAAAAGTCAATAGATTTGTAGTTGGTATGATATGAATTGCTTTATGCATATATTGTTTTTATATAAGTTTTTAAGTTTAAAAAAGCTTGGGTGGGTATGCTTTTTCTGTGTGAATATAAAAGATAAACAAAATAAAAAATTCAAATATAATCAAAAAAGTATAAAGGGTGGGGAATGTAAATAGATTTTAATATTTAGTTGTTTTTTTATTTTTTATATAGTAATATTTTTGATAAATTAATAATCTTAGGGGTCTTAAATGAAAAAGCTAGTGTTATATATATTAATTTTTATTTCACTATTTACTAAATCAGCATTTACAGAATTTGAAGCTAGTATATATGTACCTATAGGTATTACTTCCACATTTCCTAATATAGTTGATCCTAAATGGAACTTTGTAAGAAATATTTATATAGATACAACTAAACAAGATATGAGTTTTAATATTGGGGTTACTGGAAATTTTGGGTATAGATTCGATATGAATGAAAATAATGCTATAAGTATATTAACTGAAATAGGATATTCAAGACTTGATTTTGCTTCTACATTTAAAGCTAAGACTGATAACAATAATGAAAACAACAAAATATATGATGCAAGTCAGAATTTAGTTTTTCATACACTCAATATAGGATTAATGCCTAAATATGCTGTTAATCTTACTTCTTTAATTAAAGATTTTAATTCAAACTATGATGGTAAAATGGAGCTTAATATAGGTATAGGTTTTGGAATGAAAATAGCATTGGCTGGTGAATATTATAATACAATGAATAATGATGCTGATGAAAATTATAAAAGTCATTTAGTCGAAAAATATTCATTCAAAGATATAAAAAGAAAATTTGATTATCCGTTTATACCATATATAAAACTTCAAATTGATGATTATTTTTATTTTAATGAAAAGGTAGCATTTTTATTTGGAATAAGCTTAATATATAATTTTGATATATTTTATGATATAGCTAATATGTCTTATGAAGATTATCAAAAAATATATGAAGGATATCCAAGTATTGGAGGCGGTGCTATTGCTTACTATGATAATTATAATATAAAAAAATATGGTTTTTCTAGTTTTGAAATAGCTTTCAATTTAGGTATAAAATTCGGAAATTAATATTGTAGATAATACTATAAAAAAGGTACTTGTTTTTAAATGGCAGGTATCTTTTTTTATAAAGACTATAAATTTAAAAAAGCTTGGGCGGGTGTGATTTTTCTGTGTGAGTATAAAAGATAAACAAAATAAAAAATTCAAATATAATCAACAAAGAATAAAGGGCGGGGAATGTAAATAGATTTTAAATTTTATTTACACTCCCCACCCTCAATATTCAATGCTTAATTTTGAATTTATAGTTTTAATTATATTTATTATTTTTATATAAATTATAGAGCCCACCCTAGTGTTTTTTTAATTTAAAATATAATTAACGCACGCTTAATTTACTATAAAAATAAATACGTTACAAATAAAATAATTTTTATTAAACAAAAAATCTGCTTACCGTGCGTATTTAAAAATCTATATATTATGATAACTATTAATTGAAATTTTATTGTTTTAATATAATATTGTCTAATTAATCTTAATAAAAATCATAAATCATGTTTTTATTTTTAAAAAAGAGGAAAAATATGCAAAACAATATTGATAAAGTTTTAATACTAGATTTCGGCTCTCAGTTTACACAACTTATTACAAGAAGAATAAGAGAATTGAATGTGTATTCAGAAATTCACCCATTTCATGTTTCAATAGATTTTATAAAAGAGTTTAATCCAAAGGCAATAATACTTTCAGGAGGCCCTTCAAGCGTATATGAAGAAGATGCTCCTAAAGTTGATAAGAAGTTATTTGAACTTGGTATACCAATACTAGGAATATGTTATGGTATGCAAATAATAGTTTATTCTATGGGCGGAAAAGTTGAAAGTGCGGATAAAAGAGAATATGGGAAAGCTGAAATTGAAATTACTAATCATGAAAGCATATTTAAATCATTTGGTAAAAACAATATTGTGTGGATGAGTCATGGCGACAGTATTAAATCTATTCCTGAAGGTTTTGAACTTATAGCAAAAACACCTAATACTGAACTTGCTGCTATAGAAAATAAACAAAAAAATATTTATGCTATACAGTTTCACCCTGAAGTAGTTCACACTGAAAACGGAATAAAGATAATAGAAAATTTCTTATTTAATATTTGTAAATGTGAAAGAAATTGGAATATGGGTTCTTTTATAGAATATGAAATAAAAAGAATAAAAGAAACTGTAGGCGATAAAAATGTAATACTTGGGCTTTCTGGCGGGGTGGATTCTTCTGTTGCTGCAGTGCTCATAGAAAAAGCTATAGGAAAGCAGTTAAAATGTATATTTGTTAATAACGGACTATTAAGAAAAGATGAAGATAAAAAGGTTGTTGAAGTATTTAGAGATAATTTCAATATTGATTTAATTTATGTTGATGCTTCAAAGAGATTTTTAGATAAATTAGCAGGAGTTACTGACCCTGAGCAAAAGAGAAAAATAATAGGTCATGAATTTGTAAGCGTATTTAATGATGAAGCTAAAAAGATAGAGAATGTAGGATTTTTAGCACAAGGTACGCTTTATCCTGATGTAATAGAGAGTGTATCTTTAAGAGGAAGTTCTGCAGTTATAAAGAGCCATCATAATGTAGGCGGACTTCCAAAGGACATGAAATTTGAACTTTTAGAGCCGTTTAGAGAATTATTTAAAGATGAAGTAAGAGAGATTGGCTTAGAATTAAAGCTTCCAGAAGATATAGTTTACAGGCAGCCTTTCCCTGGTCCTGGGTTAGCAGTTAGAATACTTGGAGACATCACAGAAGAGAGAGTAAAAATACTTCAAGAGGCTGATGATATAGTTGTAAGCGAGATAAAAAAGGCTGGACTTTACAGAAAATTATGGCAGTCTTTTGCTATACTTCTTCCTGTAAAAAGTGTTGGTGTTATGGGAGACGGTCGTACTTATGAGCAGGTTTGTGCTGTAAGATGTGTTGAGAGTGTTGATGCTATGACAGCTGATTGGGCTAAGATTGATTATAATGTTTTAGGTATAATATCAAACAGAATAATAAATGAAGTTAAAGGTATTAATCGCGTTGTTTATGATATATCTTCAAAACCGCCTGCTACTATAGAATGGGAATAATATAATAGCATGGATGCAAAAGTTAAATCGGTAAAAAATAAAACTATTGATTTTGATATAAATACTAAAGAAGGTAAAGCATATTTAAATAAATGTATTATAGATAATGATGCTTTAAAAGAATACAAAAAAAAAGATATTATAAATAAAACTATAAATGGTGATACCTTTGATGTATTAAAAAAAATAGAAAAAAATATAACTGATTTAATGATAGTTGATCCTCCTTATAATATATCAAAAAACTATCATGGATATAAGTTTAAAGACAGAGATAATTTAAGCTATGATAAATATACTCATCTATGGGTAGAAAGTATTATTCCTATATTAAAAGAAAATGCTACAATATATGTATGCTGCGATTGGAAGTCAAGCCTCGTTATAGGAAATGTGTTAGAAAAATATTTTAAAATACAAAACAGGATTACTTGGCAGAGAGAGAAGGGGAGAGGAGCAAAAAATAATTGGAAAAATGGAATGGAAGACATATGGTTTGCTACTCTTTCAAATAAATACACTTTTAATATAGATAAAGTAAAGATAAGAAGAAAAGTAATAGCTCCATACAAAATAGAAGGAAAACCAAAAGATTGGATAGAGACAGAAGATGGAAATTTTAGAGATACTTGCCCGTCTAATTTTTGGGACGATATATCTATTCCTTATTGGTCAATGCCAGAAAATACAGCACACCCTACACAAAAGCCAGAAAAGTTAATAGCAAAGTTAATATTAGCTAGCTCTAATGAAAATGATTTTGTATTTGACCCATTTTTGGGAAGCGGTACTACTTCTGTTGTAGCTAAGAAATTAGGAAGAAACTACTCAGGCATAGAGCAAAACCCAGCATACTGTGCTTGGGCAGAAAAAAGAATAGAATCTGCTTTGCAAAACAAAGAAATACAGGGCTACACTGATAATATATTCTGGGAGAGAAACACTATGCAGCTTCAAAATAAGCTAAAAAAATAATTGAAAAAATATGACTTTATGTTAAAATTAATTTGGTATTGTTAATATTTTTTTTGATTAAAGGCTCGTTATATGCATGTTGATATAATAAATTACATTAAGGCTGATAATGTCAAAATAATATATAAAAATACTACTTTTCAAGATTTAGTTGCTATATCATCAAAAAATCCTCCAAAACTATTTATCATCACAAATGTAAATAAGAAAATTTTTGGCGTTGTTACATATAATGATTTGTTCGCCGTTTTAGCAAAACAAATGAAAAAAAAGAATATAGGCTGTCTTGCTAATCAAGATATATCAAAACTAGTTACTAAAAATTATATAAAAGTTCCATTTAATACAGATACTAATGATGTGTTTAATATGATGATAGATAAAAAACTAGATTATGCTATTGTTGTTGATGATAAAGATTTTCCTATAGGAATAGTGGATATATATACTTTATATGATATAATCCTTAAATTAAAAATAAGAAATATAAGGCTTAGTGTAGATAATATAGAACTAGAATCATCTATAGAAAAAGATAGATTTATCAAAGAGTTAAAAAAAGAAATAGATATATTAAATGAACAATCAATTATTGACCATATTACTAATTTATACAATATAAGATATTTTTACAAAGTTATAGAAGAGGAAGCTGAGAGGGCTAAGCGTTATAAATATACTATATCTCTTATATTTATGGATTTAGATCATTTTAAAAATGTAAATGATATATATGGTCATGATTGCGGTAATTTGGTTTTGCATGAAATAGGACGTTTATTAACTTCATCATCTGATAACATACTAAGAAGAAGTGATATTTCTTTTAGATACGGAGGCGAAGAGTTTATTATTATTTGTCCTAATACTAATAAAGATGAAGCATTTACTGTTGGAGAGAGAATTAGAAGAACTGTTGAAAATAAAGTTTTTAATTATGAATCTCAAGATATAAAAATTACTATAAGCATAGGCATATCTGAATATAGGCATAATTCAAAAACATCAATATTTCAAAGTGTAAAAGAATCAGACATGGCTATGTATGAGGCTAAACATCAAGGCCGAAATAAAGTAATTATATATGACGAGAGAATGTCTGAAAGAAGGTAGTATATTATAAGGATATATTTATGGAAAGTTTATTTTTACCAAATTATACTATTGGAAGTGATGCATATAATTATATAGATGATATATGTAAAAATTATGGCTCTAATGCTGTTATTATTTCTGGAAAAAAATCTTTAAATGCTTCAAGAGATATTTTATTAAAGAGCTTAAAAAATATAAATGTAACTGCTGAAATTTATTATGGCGGTGTTGCTAGTTATGAGAATGTTGAGATGCTCAAAAATATTAAAGAGATAAAAGAAGCGGATATGGTTTTTGCTGTTGGAGGCGGTCGCTGTGTTGATACAGTAAAAACACTTTGCGATATGATAAATAAGCCTTTATTTACATTTCCTACATTAGCTTCTAATTGTGCAGCTGTTACAAGTTTGTCTGTTATGTATAATAGCGATGATTCTTATAAGAACTTATATACTCAAAAAAGACCTGCTATTCACACTTTTATTAATACTGATATTATATTAAACTCTCCTGAGAGATATTTTATTGCAGGCATGGGAGATGCTTTATCTAAGCAATATGAAACTTTATTTTCTACAAGAAATGAAGTTTTTGATTATAAAAATTTTTTAGGCTATGAAATAATAAAAGAATGTTCTAATGATATAATAAAATATTCTTTAAAAGCTTTTAATGATTTTAAAAACAAAAAGCCTACTGATGATTTTAATAGAGTAGTTTTGCATATAGTGTATACTACAGGACTTACATCTGTTACTATGAGAGATGATTATCATATATCATTGCCTCATGCTGTGTATAATGGACTTACAAGAATAAAGGAGATAGGGGAGAAGTATTTTCATGGAGAGCTTGTCGCTTATGGTATACTTTTGCTTTTAACTATGGATAAAAAATTTGATGAACTTGAAAAAGTTTTTAATTTTAATAAATCTTTATCTCTTCCAACTTCAATAAAGGCAATAGGTATAAAAGATATAAGTTTAGAAAATGAAGAGTTATCAAAAGTTTTAGAAGGGGCATATGTTTCAAAAGATTTGGAGGTTTCTCCTTATCCTATTACTAAAGATATGATAATTAATGCTATGCTAGAGCTTGAAGAGTATAATATAAAAAAAGCATTATAATTTTTGTTTATGTTTAAAAAATAAAAAGCTCTGGAATGATGTTTTTTCCAGAGCTTAATTTTTGTTTAAATTTATTTTTTATTTTAATGTTATAACATAATTCCATTGAGGCTGTGGGTATCTTCCAGTTTTTCCAACAGGCATTCCATTAGAATCTGTTATTTCAGCTTCAGCGTATAATAAATATCTTCCTTTAGGTAAATATTGTCCGCCGCTTAATGGAGATTTTCTTCCTGCAAAATAGAATTGAGTTTGTGCTTGTCCTTCTATAACATATATTTTTGGAAGATAGAATATTAAATCTCTGCTTAAAATATTATAATTATCATCTATTCTTCTAGCATAAAATCTTATTCTAGCAAATTTACCTTGAGGAGGTGTTTTTACAGCCAAAGTTATTAATAATGGCTCACTTCTTGAAGCAACAAATCTGTCATTATAATTTATAATAAAAGAGCTTATATTAACAGCTTGATTATTATTAAATGTTTGATTATTTCCCATATTAGGCTCTACAACTACAGTTCCTGTTGTATCATAAATATATGCTGAACTACCAGAAGAAGGTTTTTTAGTAGGCTCTGGTGCTATATCTGGTATATTGTTATTATTATTAGCTTCATATAAACCATCATCTGTTAATGCTATACCATTATTATTTGTATTTATATTAGTTTCTGTTGTAGTAGGGTCAATAGTTTGATTTGTAGATAAGAAATCTTTTTCTTCTTGAGTAATATCTTCACCAAATATATCATCTATTGTAGTATCTGTTGTTTCTGTTGTATTTGTTTCTGGGAAATCTAGATTTGGCATTCCTTTGCTATTTAATATACTTCTTACAATAAAAAATCCAGCAACTGCTACTATTAATATTAAAAGAATTATTATCACTGGTTTTAATTTAGTTTTGATTTCATTAGGCATAATTATTACTTCCGTTTTTTAAAATTATATGTTAATTAATTCGGATAATAATAAAAATGTTTTATAAAAAAATAATTAAAAGTATATTAATCGCACAATATGTTAATCCCAAAGGAAGCTTTTTAATTCTTTTGATAGGTTAAGACCAGATAGTTTTTTTAATGCTTTTATTTGTATTTGTCTTACTCTCTCTCTTGTGATATTTAATTCTTTTCCTGTATCTTCCAATGTTTTAGGCTCTTTTCCGTAGAGTCCGAATCTTTCTATAATTACAGTTCTTTCTTTTTCGTCTAGGGCTTTTAATGCTTCTGTTAAAGTATCTCTTAAACTTTCCATAAAAGCATCTTGATGAGGTGAAGGGAAGTTTTTATCTTCAATAAAAGAAGTCATATCATTATTATCAGAGTTTTTAAAGAAAGAGTCTACACTAGCAGTTTCTTGTGTGAATACTATTATAGAAGAGAGAGTTTTTCTGTCTATTTTCATTTCTTTAGCTATTTCATCTATTGAAGGCTCTCTTCCAAGCTGCTGAGTGAGGTTTTTAGATATTTGTATACTTTTTTTTATTAATCTTGCTATATGCATTGGGAATCTTATGATATGTCTTTTGCTTGATATTTCTTTAACAATACTTTGCTTTATCCACCACACTCCATAAGTAGAGAATTTAAATCCTTTTCTATATTCAAACCTTTTTACTGCTTCTATTAAACCAATATTTCCTTCATCTATAATATCAATAAAAGGAACACCGCTATTATAATATCTCTTTGCAATACTTATAACTAGCCTTAAATTGGACTTTACTAATTTATGCTGAATAGAATCTATTTCTTTATCAATCTCTTCAATTTCTTTAGAATACTTTTCTTCGTCCTCATCTATTAATTTATTTTTATTCTCTCGGCAAACTTCAAGACGCTGCCATAATTCTAATTCTTCTTCCTTTGTGAGTCTGCGTATTTCACCTATTTGTTTTAGGTATACGCTTACAGGACCTTTGTATTCTTCGTTAATATCTTTTTTCAAGTGTATATTTCCTATCAAAAGAATATAAAAATTTAATATATATAGAATAAAAGATTTTTAAAAATTGTCAAGGTTATAAGTATAAACTTGCTTCTATTCCTATTTTGTTTTCCATGTTTCTGTAGGCATATAATTGTTTTGAACGTGCATATTCGTATTTTACCCCTACAGTTATTCTATATATCTCAAAACCAATGCCTATAGCTATACTTGGAGTCCATTCATTATAAGAGTCTAATATAGTGTAGCTATTATATCCTCTTTTTACAGTATTTATTTCATCTAAATTGGCTGCTAAATATATGCTGCTTATAAAACTAATCTCTCCCCATATAGGAACTCTAAAATCAATACCAGAAAATATACCAAATAAATTAACAAAATTTGATTTTTTAAATCCAGTAATAGCAAAATAACTTCCGCCATAAAATGTAAACCAAGAATATTTGTAATGCAAAGAAAACTGCATTTGCTCAAAACCGCTGTCTCTAAACTCTTCTGTTTCTCTATTATATAGAGTTTCATCTCCAAGTATATCTCCAGAAATATGTGCACATATATGTCTTAAAGGGCTAAATCTAAATCTTAAAGTATCATTGTATATATAGTCAAAAAAAGTTTCTACCTGCATATAAGTACCATACATCAAACTTTGTCCATAATATTGACTAGTACCATTTTTATATTTAGACAAGAAGAAGTGTGTTAAAAATCCAACTCCAATTTTGAATCTATGTATATCCATATATTTAAATGATATAGGTGTTACTTCAGTAGCAAGAGTAGGGTGATAAAAGAAATCAATATTGTCAAAGTTAAAATTAGGGTTTTTGTACATCTCTTTTATATTAAAGATTGTTCCTAATAAAAAACTGCTGTTATAAGCGTTTGGGTCAGCCCAAGAAGAAAAATATCTGTCTGTGTCATAATTTTTAAAAGGATTATAATTCCATTTTAATTTTGTATTTGTTTCGTATGTGTCCATTTTAAATTTTATTGAATTAGTTTCTTGGGCATATATATGTATGCTTAAAATAAATAGTATTATAATAGTGTGTTTCATAAAAATCTCCTCTTTCATTGAACATTGTTCATTTTAGATTATAAAATATTTTTGTCAATAGAATAAAATAAAAAGCTTTAAATTTTTATATTATTATATATAATATATGAGGTTAAAATAAATTATGAAATTGTTATTAAGAGTTTGTATTATATTTTTGGTGTTTGTTGTATCCAAAACCTATTCATTAGAATATAGTTTCTATCCTAAGGAATATATTAAATTTAATAAATCTATCGTTAACATAGAAGATATAGATTATGTAGATTATTCTCAGAGTTTAAAAATATTAGACTTTCCTATGACTAGTAAGGCTGTATGGTTTAATAAAATATTTTTACTAGATGTTGTTTTTGAATTGTATAATATATTAGCATATTCTCCAAATATCAATACCAAAGTTTATTATCTAGCATTTTATAGAACTTTAAAAGAAATAGAAATCTTTGTTTCTAAAAATAGAAAAATCTCTGTGTTTTATCAATATTCAAGCACAATGCAAAATTATTATGACAACATGATTCGAAACCTTTCTATATCATATAATAAATTTAATTTTGACACACATATGTATATTGGTTTTAATTTTTACATTTCCTAAATATTTAATTTTTTTAACAATTAATTATTTTATTTTTCTTTTAAATATTTGTCAATTATAATTATTTATGATATATTATTAGTATTAAAGTTTTTGAATAAAGGTTATAGGTGTCTGATTTAAAAGTATATGAAATAATATCTCTAGATGGTCCTTCGGGTGCTGGTAAAAGTACAGTAGCTAAGTTAGTTGCTAAAAAGTTAGGATATAAATATTTAGATACTGGTGCTATGTATAGGGCTGTAACCTTATTTTTTTAAATAAAAACGTTAATATACAAAATGATAATGAAATCATATCTGCTATCAGCGATTTAAAAATTAGTTTTGACAATAATAACAAAATATACTTAAATGATGTAGATGTTAGTGAAGAGATAAGAAGTATAAAAGTTGTTAATATGGTTTCTAAAGTATCTTCTATCAGTGCAGTTAGAAAAAGTATGGTTTCTTTACAGAGAGCTATTGCTGAAAATGATAATTATGTGGTAGACGGCAGAGATATAGGAAGTGTTGTCTTTCCTCTTGCAAAATATAAGTTTTATATAGATGCTTCTGTTGAGATTAGAGCTAAAAGAAGATATGAAGAAGAAATACAAAAGGGTAAAGATATAACCTTTGAAGAAGTGATTGACAGCATAAAAAAAAGAGATGAGTTTGACTCTAATAGGGAAGATAGTCCCCTAGTAGTACCTAAAGATGCTATTATTATAGATACTACAAATATGACTATAGATGAAGTTGTACAAAAAATCACAGATGTGGTTTTTAATAAAAAATCTAATGAATAATTAGATATTAACCTGATTTTAAGTTCAGGAGGGAGAGGGACGAATATGGAAGATAATAATTTATCAGAACAACAAAATGAATTTCTTAAGGCATTAGAGGAGAGTGACAATAAAACGCACTTTAAACTTGGAAGTGTTGTTAGCGGAAAAATAGTTCAATTCGATGACACTGATGTTTTTATAGATTTTAATTATAAGGTTGAAGGTAAAATAAATAGAAACGAGTTTGATAAAGAGCCTGTTAAAGGTGAAGAGATTGAGGCTGTAATAAAAGGACAAGATAATAATAAAGGTTATGTTATTTTATCTAAGAGAGAGATTGATAAGAGAAAGGCTCAAGATTTAATAGAAGATGCTGTGAAAAATGCTACTCCAATTAATGGTGTTGTTAAAGAGGCTATTAAAGGCGGATTTACTGTTTCTATAATGGGACACAGTGCTTTTTGTCCTTTTTCTCAAATTGATATTTCTAGAGGAATTAAAGAAGCTGATTATATAGGCAAAGAGTTTCAATTTAAGATTATAGACAGAAAAGGAAATAAAGATATTGTTGTTTCTAGAAGAGTTTTACAAGAAGAGACTCAAAATAAAGTAATAGAAGAATATTTATCAAATTTAAAAGAAGGTGATATAGTAGAAGGAAAAGTTAAAAACATAGAGAAATTCGGTGCTTTCATACAATTAACTGAAGGTTTAGACGGTTTCCTTGCTATACCAAATATGTCTTGGGCTAAGATTATTAACCCTAAAAACATTATCACTAAAGGCGAAGAAAGAAAATTCCAAGTTTTATCTGTTGATAAAGAAAAAAGAAAAGTTGATTTAGGTATTAAACAGCTTGAAGGTGACACTTGGTATAAGTTTGTTGAAGAGTATCATGTTGGAGATATAATCAAAGGTGAAGTTACTACTGTTAAAAAGTTTGGTGCTTTTGTAAATGTATATGAAGGCGTTGAAGGTCTTATACATGTTTCTGATTTGAGCTGGAACTCTCATGTTAATAATCCTAATGATTTTGTTAAAGTTGGTGCTTATTTAGAATGTAAAATTCTTGATATGAATGTACCTGAGAGAAAATTAACTTTAGGCTTAAAACAAGTTAAAGATAATCCTTGGGACAGTGCTGAGAGAGATTTCCCTGTTAAGAGTTCTGTAAAATGTAAAGTAAAAAGAATATTCAAAGACTTTGCTGTATTTGAACTTCCTAATGGTCTTGAGGGTATATGTGATATTAGCGATTTTGATTGGATGAACAATACTGTTAATATTAAAGACTATATAAAAGAAAATGAAGAAGTTGAAATGGTTATTATGTCTATAGATAGAGATAAGCAGAGAATTAAGCTTAGCTATAAACATACTAAAGAAAGTCCTTGGAGAGTATTTGACAAGGCTCATCCTCATGGCTCTATAGTTAATGGTACTGTTAAGGCTATTATAGATTCTGGTGTTATAGTATCTTTAGAAAATGATTTAGAAGGATATATGCATATTTCTCAAATAGATTTACCTAAAGGAGAAACTTTAGAAAGTGTACTTAAAGTTGGAGAGAGTTATCCTTTTGTTGTAAGAGAAGTTAATCAGGTAAAAAGAAGAATATCTCTTTCTAGAAGAGAGTATATGGAAGCTGAAAACAAAAAAGAAACTCAAAGCTATATTTCTAAAGAAGAGCCTACTTCTTTAACTTATAATCCTTTCGATAATATTAAAAATTAATTTATATAATTATAATTCTAAAATCATAAGTATTATTATGGTTTTAGAATTATTTTTTTTATTATCATCAAATATAAATTGACAAATAATTGCTTATATCATAATATTAATTATTGTATTTATGTATAAGTTTTTTTTCTTTATTATTTTTATTTTATCAATATGCTCATGTTCCAAAAATGAGATTAACAATAGTGATAAAAATAATATAATACAAAATAAAAAAATAGAAAAAATAATCTCTCTCTCTCCTGGAGTTACTGATATATTAATTGATTTGAATATGGCCAATAAAATAATAGCTGCTGACACTTTTTCTAAAGACATTCTCGAAAAAAATAATATGAATGTTTCTAATGTTTTTGATATGTTAAACCCTGATGCAGAAAAAATTATTTCACTTGACTCTGATATTATATTTATAAACAATCTCACAGCATTTTATACTAAAAACTCTCTTCTTTCATTGTCTAATCCTACAATTATAACAATTACAAACAGTGAAACACTAAAGGGTATAGAAGATGATATATATTTTTTGGGAAAAGTATTAAATGCTGATGATAGGGCTAAAGAAGTTGTTTCTAATATGCGTACAAAAATAAAAGAAATAAAAGATATAGGAGATACTATCACAAACAAAAAAACTGTTTATTTTGAAATATCTGCTCTTCCTAATTTATATAGTTTTGGTTCTAATGTTTATTTAGATGATATTATTAATATTATAGGTGCTAAGAATATTTTTTCTAATAGAAATGAATGGATAAGTATATCTGAAGAAGATGTTGTATATTTAAATCCTGATATAATTTTTACTAGTGTTGATTATGTAAATAACCCAGTAGCAGAAATAACAAATAGGGCTGCTTGGAAAGATATTAATGCTGTAAAAACAAGTAAAGTATTTTTTGTAGAAGGTACATCTCTTCCAACGCATAATATAGTCTCTTCTATAATATTAATGGCTAAATATATTTACCCAGAAGAATATAAGGATATTAAATAAATATTATGATAAAAAAAATAATAATAATCTTTATTTTACTTATATTATCTATTATAACATCAATATGTATAGGAAGTGTTTTTATTTCACCTAAAGAAGTAGTGTCTATTATATTATATAAATTATTTAATTTGGGCTTTGTTGAAAATATAAATAAAATAAATATAGTTTTTAATATAAGACTTCCGCATATTATTTTATCATTATTTGTTGGTGCTTCTTTATCTATGACAGGCATTGTTATGCAGTCTATATTAAAGAACAGTTTAGCTTCTGTATATAATTTGGGTATATCTTCTGGGGCTGGTTTTGGGGTGAGTTTAATTATAATTAGCGGTATATATTTTAACTATTACTTTTTTATAATTTCTTCTGTTCTTTTTGGTTTTATTACTATATTATTTATACTTTTTATTTCAAGAAAAATAGATAAAGATATAAGCAGTAATTCTATAATACTTGCGGGAGTTGTTATATCATTATTTTTTAGCTCTATTATGAGTTTTTTTGCCTATGCTTTTCCTAAATATTCTAATCAGATAATATTTTGGCAGTTGGGTAATTTATTTGTTAGGAATTATTTTGATATTTTTATTATAATATTATTAACTATAATATTTCTTATTGTATTAATAAAAAATGCTAATATTTTAGACATTATTACTTTTGGTGATAAAGAGACTTTTCTTCTTGGAGTTAACCCTAAAAAGGCTAGAATACTATTTGTATTATTATCTTCTTTGATTACTGGTGTTTTAGTTGCTTTTGTGGGGGTGATTGGATTTGTAGATTTAATATCGCCTCATATTGCAAGGCGTCTTTTTGGTGCTAAGCATATTATAGTGATTCCTATGAGTGCTTTAATTGGGGCTTTGATTTTAAATATTGCTGATATATTTTCAAGAATTATTATTTCTGGTGCTAATATTCCAATAGGTATAGTTACGGCTATTATAGGAGCTCCTTTCTTTTTGTATGTTTTTATTAAAAATTAGGGTTTATTTATGAAAAAAATTATAGAAGTGAAAAATCTTTATATTTCTTACAATAATATAAACATATTAAAAGATATTAGTTTTGAAGTTTTTAGCAATGATATTTTATGCATAATAGGAGCAAATGGCTCTGGGAAGAGTAGTTTATTAAATGCTTTATGTAATTTAGTAGATTTTAAAGGTGATATACTTATAAATAATCAAAAAAATTATAATGAGTTATATAAAAAAATAGCTATGATGAGTCAGGTGTATAATATATATTTTGGATACACTGTTTATGATACTGTGATGATGGGGAGATATCTTAATTTCAAAGATAGGCTTTTGTCCTTACCCAGCAAAGAGGATAAAGATTTTGTTTTGCATTGTTTAGAGAAACTAAAAATATTACATTTAAAAGATAAACTTATAACCGAGATTTCTGGAGGGGAGCTTCAGAGGGTATTTTTGGCACGTATTTTTGCAAAAGAGCCTGATATTATAATTTTAGATGAGCCTACTAATCATTTGGATTTGAATATACAATTAGATTTAATAAATGACTTAAAACAATGGGTATTAGAAAATGAAAACAGATGTATTGTTGCTGTGCTTCATGATTTAAATAGTGCTTTATATTTTGCAAATAAAATACTAATATTAAAAGATTCTTCATTATATTATTATGGTTTAGTTAGAGATTTTGATATTAATTTAATTGATAAATTGTATGATGCTGATATATCTAAGTATATGCATGACTTTTTAAATATATGGAACTAGTTAAAAACTAATTTTATATAATATTTTTATTAAAAGATTAAATTCTATATGTCTTATTGTAATAAAATTGTAAAAAACTATTGACTTATACATTAACATAATATATTATTATGTTAATATACTATATTTTTTGTCCACTGGAGATAATTATGTTCCCTATATTGAATTTCGCGTTAATGCTAATTATTCCTATTATAGTTGTCGGTATTTCTAAAATTATCGATAGAAAAAAAAACAATAATAACTCAAATTATGATGATATTTTTGCTGAAGAAAAAGCGGCATTAGAAGGTATTATAGAAGAGAAAATATCAGAAGTTAGGGATAATGCCATAGATTTGGAGATTGCTGTAAAAAAAGCTGGTTTTATAAGCAAGTCTATGGAAGAAGATTTGGCTAAGCTTAATAATAAAATAGAATCATATAAAGATTATAAAGCTGCTGTATCTCAATATCAGGAACAAGTAGATTCACTCGAAGAGGCATATTTAGACATACTTAATAAAGTTGATACTGTATTAAAAGAACGTAACACTATAGAAAAAACATATAAAAGAATATCTGATGTGAAAACAAAAATGATAGAATTAGAAAAAAATGTTTCTTCTATACAAGATAATTTAATAGCTTCTTATAATGCTAAATTAAATGATTTTGAATCTGAATTGTATAAGAGATTTGATGCTCTTACTACTAATTTGCTCGCTCGTGATGCTCATTATACAGATATGGCTGAACAAGAGAAAGATAAGATATCAGCATTAACAGAAGAGTTTAAACTTCATGTTGCAAAGAAAGAAGAATTATTTACAAATCAGCTTACTCAGCTTGCTGAAAGAACTGCACGCAATAACATAGAACAATTAGCAGAGTTATTTGAGAAGGGAAGAGATGAACTTATAAATAAATACTCTTTATTTGCTGAAGAGATTAACAGTAAATCAAAAGATATAGAAGAGCGTTATGCTAGTTTGAGCCAGTCTAAAGAAGGACTTGAAGTTGAACTTATAAACTTAAGAGATACTATACAGGAGAGACTTAACTCTATAACAGAGTCTAGTGTTGAAGAGTTTAAAGGTGAAATGGAAAAAACTAAAGAGTTCTTATACAACACATTAAAAGAAGAATTAGAGAAAATAGGAAATGAAAAAGAAGAGTTCTTAGAGTCTGTTGAAGATAAAGCACATTCTTTAGAGAAAACTATAGATGACATCAAAGATAAAGCAGAATTAATAACTAAAGATTATGAAGATAAAACTGTTCAATTGGAAACAGAGTTTACTACTCTTAAAAATGATATTAGCAATCGTTTAATAACTGAAGTAGAAGCATTCTCTAATAATATAAGAGATATACTTGAAAATGAAAATGATGGTGTTATCACTCTTTATAGAAACAAAACTAAAGAGCTTTCTGATTTAATAGTGTCTATAGATGGTATGAGTGAAGAGACTATGCTTAGGGCAGAGAGTAAATTTGATGAGATAGTTAATGATATAGAAAGACTTAAAAATGATATATTAGCTAGAACTCAAGATGATATGGAATATTCTATAGATAATGCTAGAAGCTCTCTTATAGCTGAGATTAATGAACTTAGAGCAGATGTTGAAACAGAAACTAATATTCTAAAAGACAAGATGAATGAAATACATTATCAAACTTCTGAGATATCTTCTATATTAACTAACAAACAAGAAGAGATATTAGATGCTTTAAGTTTAGAAAAAGAATATTTGTATAAAGATTTAGAAGAGCAGGCTAATAAAAAGATACAAGAACTTGAAGATAATTTCAATAATATCAAATCAGATTTTGAAATTGGCGTAGATAATTATATAAAAAATACATATACTGATTTAAATAATGTTACAGAAAAATTATCTGTATTAAAAGAACAGTATGATAATGATAGCAATAAGATACAAGATTTATTAAAAGATACAGAGATTAATTTAAAAGAAAATATAGAAAAACGTATAGAGCTTTTAGATAAAACTTCTTCAGAGATAAAAGATTTAGTTGATAGTGCTAATGAGAAATTGGACACTGGTATAAAAAATGCTGAGTCTAACATAGAAGAGATTAGAAATAATTTGTATGAATATGGTAACTCTTATTTAGATAGTTTGAAAAGTCAGTTAAAAGAAGTTCTTGATAATTATGAAGAGACTAGTATGAAATCTATAAGCGACAGCATAAATAGTCTTGTTCATCAAGTAGAAGAAAGTGATAAGAGACATAATGATATAGTTTCAAATATGGAAGATTCTTTAAAAGAGTTTAAGGATAAAATAGATTATTCATTAAATGAAAATAAAGAGTTTGCTGAAGATAATAAAAACAAAATAGTTAATATGCTAAATACTGAATTACTTGAAGCAACTAATTCATTTGATGCTCTTTTAAATGAAAAAAGAGAAGGTATAAACAAAGTTAGAGATGATATAGAAGATATTTTAAATAAAGTTGAAAATGGAAGAGAAGATTTTGAAAACACTATAAATAGAGTATATGATGTTGCAAATTGAAAAAGAAAGTAATTTGTTGTCAAATATTGAAGATAAGTATAAATCATTAAATGATAAAATAGATGATTTGTTTAGTGAAAGTAAATCAGATTTAGATTCTATGACTAAGGAATATAAAGGTTCTTTAGAAAATTATTATAATAATTTGAGAAATGAATATGAGCAATTAAAAGAACATTCTGATATTATTAGTGATGAATATAGAATAAAAATGGATACTTTATCTTCTAAGTTGGAAGAGCTTGCATTTGCTTCTAAGAACATGGAAGATAGTATAGAAAATAAAACTAAAGATATAACTGATTATGTTAATAGTGTAAAAGAAAATGTTGATGCTAAATCTAATGAAGTTGTTTCTTCTGTAAATAGTATAATCGAAGATATAGAAACAAAGAAAGAGAATATTAATAAATATGTTGATGAATTAAAATCTAATATAGATGATAAGCTAGATATAACAGATTCTTATGTTAATGAGTTGAGAGAGAATATTGATAATATAGAGAAAAATAGTGATGAATATTTGAGTGCTTTGAAAGATGTTGTAGATGACAGATTAGAAACAGTTGATTCTTATGTTAATGAGTTTAAATCTAATATAGATTCTAAAGAGAAGGATTCTAATTATTATATAGATGCTCTAAAAAATAATATAGATGATAGATTAGAAACTGCTGATTCTTATGTTAATGATTTAAAAGATAATATTGATAGTTTGAAAAAAGCAGTTAATACTGAAATGCAAAATGTTTCATCTTATATTGAAGAGAGAAAAGAGTTTTTAAATGCTAAATGTGATGAGGCATTTAATAGTGTAGAAGAGGAAGCTTCAAATAAATTAGATGAACTTAATGAAATAATAGAAGCTGCTATAGAGAAATATAATGATGAAATAAAAGAGATAGAAAGCGTAAGATTGGAAGAGAATGCTAATATAATAGCTGATGTTGAAAATATTGGTGCTAATATAAGAAAAGACTATAAAAAATATACTAAAATATTAGAAGAAATATACAACAATAAAAAAACTTCTCTTGATGATTATGCTAATGAGTTAAAAAATGATATAGAAAAACACAGAGAAGATGCTGAAAAAATACATTTAGAAAATGAAGCTAATTATATAGATGATTATTTGAAAACTAAATCTTTAGAGATAGATGAAAAAGTTAATAATATAAACACTACTTTAAATGATTCTTTCAATACTCTTTATAATGGTGTTACTGAATTATTAGAAAAGGCTAAAGAGTATACTGATTCTGCTGTAAGTAATCAAACATTAGAACTTTCTAAAGCATTAGAATTATTGAGAGATGGTTTTAATAGTTATAAAGATGGTCTTGATAGTAAATTAAAAGAAGAGATAGATAATATGATTTCTAATAATGAAAATATGTTATCTATGTTTAATGAATACAATGAAAAAATTGAACGCATTAATGATATTTCTAATTTAGTAGATAGTCTTAAAGATGATATTTATAATGAATTAGAAGAATTAAAATCTGATGTATCATTTAAAAATACTGAATTCGATAGAACTATAGATGAAATAAAATCTTCTATAATGTCTAGAGAAGAGTTAAATGATATTCAAGAGTCTGAAAGAGAGGCTTTGAATGTTCAATTAGATGATATGAAAGAAGAGTTTGAAATTTTTAAATCTCAAATATTAAAGAGTAATGAAGTAGAAATACCTGCTTTATTGGAAGAAGAGAGAGAGAGAATAGAAAATATATTTGATGAGTTTTCAAAAAATCTTCTTATGAGAATATCTGATAATGAAAGCGATTTAAGCTATATTAAAGATGTTTTATCTGAAGAGAGAAATCATTTAATAGAAAAAATAGAATTAATAGAAAAAGATTTAGAAGATATAAAAACTGATAATAGAGTAGATGCTTTAGTTGAAGATAAGCTTCAATTAGAAACTTCTTTAGATGATTTGAAATCTGATATAGAAAAAGTGAAAAATTTAGAAAAAGATTTTATTTCATTAAAGGATAGAATGGAAGGAATAGATTCTACTATAAAAGATGATGTTGCTTCTTTATCTAGTAAATTGATAGATTTCAAAGATAATTTAGAAGAGAAAATATCTAATGATTCTAGTTCTTTATTAGAAGATTTAGAGACTCTTAATAAAGAATTGTATGATATAAAGGGAAATCTTTCTAATTCAATTGATAAGACTGATAATATAGAAAACAGAATGGAAAATATATTAAAAGAATTATCATCTGGAAATGAAGAGTTTAAAAATAGAATAGAGAAACGTATTGAATATTTTGAAGATTCTTGGTCTGACCCTACTAAAATTAGAAGTATGTATGCTAATGAGATAAAAGAAGAGATTAATAATCTTAGAGCATATTCTGATGAAAAATTTGATGTTTATATTAATGAGTTAAAATCACAGATAGATGAAATTTCTAGCGGTATAGAAGATTGGAAAAATGAAAATATTAATGAACTTTTATCTCAATTAAATGATGCTAAAAATAGTATTGAGTCTTATATAAAAGATACAGATAGTAAGAAAGAAGAATTGCTTTCTGATATACTAAAAAAATTGGAAGCTAAAGAGGGAGAAATTTACTCTCGTATAGATGAAAAGATAATAGATGTTGATAATAAATTATCTGCTATAGATAAGAAAATTAATGATGATATAGGAAGCAGTTTAGAGAATATTTATAAAATGATAAATGATGCTTCTAATAAATATAACGAAGAGATAAAAAATATAGAACATCATAGAAGCAATGAAAAAGAAGCTATTATATCAGATTTAAAATCATTGTCAGATAGCATAAGAGCAGATTATGAAGAGTATTCTATAATGCTTGATAATGCTTATAACACAGCTGTTTCTTCTTTAGATGAACATCTTGATAATGTTAAAAAAGAGATAGAAAATATTAAAGATGAATCTGAAACTGAGCTTTTAAATAATGAAAAAAATTATATTAATGAATATTTAGAAGAGTATTCAAATAATTTAGACAGCAGATTAGAAGAGAAGTTATTAGTATTAGAAGAGAGCAAAAAAGAATTAGATAATATCTTAAACAGTTCTTTTGAAAATCTTAATAGCCGCATAGAAGAATCATTATCTAAGGTAAATAGCTTGGCAGAAGAGAAATTAATATCAATAGAGAAAGATATTAATGATAAGCTTCTTGCAAATGTAGATAAATTAAGCAAGCTAGAAGAAGATTTTGGCAAGTTGTTTAATAAAGATTATGTAGAAGAATTGGATTCACGCATAAATAGTATTAATAGTAAATTAGAAGAAGAGATATCTAATATAAGAAACAGTTTAGATAATGATATATCCTCAGTACGCAGTCAATATAAAGAGTTGAGTGTAGATTTTGAGGAAGCTTTAGATTTAGTTAAGAAAAGTATTTTAGACAGAGATGAAGTAATAGATTTACAGAGCAAAGAGAAAGATGAATTAATCTCTCAATTGGAAAGTCTTAGAGATGATTATTTATCATTAAAAGGCGATGTATCATCAGTTAGTGATAATAATGAGTTATATAGTTTATTTGAAGAAGAGAGAGAGAAATTAGAAAGAGGATTTGAAGAGTTTAGCAGCGAGTTATTAAATAGACTAAATGATACAGACAGCGATATAAACTATATAAAAGATATGTTATCAAGTGACAAGAATCTTTTATTAGAAGAATTAGATGCCCTTCGCTTAGAGGTAGAGAATGTTCATAATGATGAAAGATTAAATGAGTTATTAGATTATAAGTTATCATTAGAAGATTCTTTCAATGGTATAAGAGAAGAGTTATCTAAGTTTGATGAATTAGAAAGCAGTTTAAATGAATTAAGAGACAGTGTATCAGAATTAGAAGGTTCATTTAATAATTCTTTAGAAGAGTTAAAAGATAATGTAGGCAGACAATTAGAAGGATACAATGTTAATTTAAATAATTTAAACTCAGATATAAATAGATTATCAAACAGCATAGAAGATATAACATCAAATAATGAAAATATATCTGCTAATCTAGATACAATATCATCTAACTTTGAAGTATTGAATAACAATTTTGAAAGTGTTAATGGCAATGTAAATGATTTTAATAATAGATTAAGCAGTTTCAAAGAAGATATTGATAAAGCTATTAATAAATCATTAGAGTTAGAAAATAGTATATCAAATTACAGAAAAGATTTAGAAGATAAATTATCTGGTATCACAAATAATATTAATTCATTAAGTAATGATAGCAGTGTGAAAGATTTATTTAATGAAGAGTTATCAAAACTAAATGATTTATTTGATAATTTAGAGAAAGATAATAAAGAGTTTAGGGACAGATTAGAGAGAAGAGTAGAATATTTTGAAGATACTTGGTCTGATAGTTCAAGAATAAGAAGCTTGTATTCAGCAGAGTTAAGAGAAGAGTTAGAAAATATTAAATATGAAAGAGAACTTGAGTTTGAAAATTATTTAGAAGAGTTAAGAGCTAAAGTAGATAATTTGTCATCAAGCGTAGATAATTACAAAGAAGGCGATATTAATAGACTATTGTCTGAGTTAGAACAAGCAAAAAATAGTATTGAGTCTTATATAAAAGATACAGACAGCAAAAAAGAAGAGCTATTATCTTCTATAATGAATGAGTTAGAATTAAAAGAAAAAGCTATACACGACAGATTGGAAGAGTCTAAATCTAATATTGATAGCTATATAAAAGATGCTGATATCAAAAAAGAAGAGTTCTTGTCTTCTATGATGAATGAGCTAGAATCAAAAGAAAAAGCTATATATGACAGATTAGAAGATAGAGTTAAAGATATAGAAAACAAATTGTCAATGCTCGATAATAAGGTGAGCAATGAAGTAAGCAGAGACTTAGAGAACTTCTATAATAGTTTAAACGAAGCTGTTAATAATTATAAGGCAGAGATAAACACTATAGAAGCTAATAGTGCAGAGTTAAGTACAGATGCTATAAATAGAATAAGTGAAGAAATTAAAAATAGCTATGAGAATTATGTAAAAGACTTAGAAGAAGTTTATAATAATTCAGTATCTCTATTAGAAGAATATTCTAATAACTTAAAAGATGAGCTAGATTCTCTTAAAGAAGAAAATACAGAAGCAGATAAAAATTATATTAATGAATATTTAGAAGAGTATTCAAATAATTTAGACAGCAGATTAGAAGAGAAGTTATTAGTATTAGAAGAGAGCAAAAAAGAATTAGATAATATCTTAAACAGTTCTTTTGAAAATCTTAATAGTCGCATAGAAGAATCATTATCTAAAGTAAATAGCTTAGCAGAAGAGAAATTAATATCAATAGAGAAAGATATTAATGATAAGCTTCTTGCAAATGTAGAGAAATTAAGCAAGCTAGAAGAAGATTTTGGCAAGTTGTTTAATAAAGATTATGTAGAAGAATTGGATTCACGCATAAATAGTATTAATAGCAAATTAGAAGAAGAGATATCTAATATAAGAAACAGTTTAGATAATGATATATCTTCAGTACGCAGTCAATATAAAGAGTTGAGTGTAGATTTTGAGGAAGCTTTAGATTTAGTTAAGAAAAGTATTTTAGATAGAGATGAAGTAATAGATTTACAGAGCAAAGAAAAAGATGAATTAATCTCTCAATTGGAAAGTCTTAGAGATGATTATTTATCATTAAAAGGCGATGTATCATCAGTTAGTGATAATAATGAGTTATATAGTTTATTTGAAGAAGAGAGAGAGAAATTAGAAAGAGGATTTGAAGAGTTTAGCAGCGAGTTATTAAACAGACTAAATGATACAGACAGCGATATAAACTATATAAAAGATATGTTATCAAGCGATAAGAATCTTTTATTAGAAGAATTAGATGCCCTTCGCTTAGAGGTAGAGAATGTTCATAATGATGAAAGATTAAATGAGTTATTAGATTATAAGTTATCATTAGAAGATTCTTTCAATGGTATAAGAGAAGAGTTATCTAAGTTTGATGAATTAGAAAGCAGTTTAAATGAATTGAGAGATAGCGTATCAGAATTAGATGGTTCATTATTATCTTCAATAAATGCATCAATAGATGAACTTAAAAAAGAATATAATGATGTTCATTTAGAAATAGATAAATTAAATGGCAGCATTGAAGAATTATCATTGAATAATGAGAATGTATCTGCTAATTTAGATACAATATCATCTAACTTTGAAGTATTGAATAACAATTTTGAAAGTGTTAATGGAAATGTAAATGATTTTGATAATAGATTAAGCAGTTTCAAAGAAGATGTTGATAAAGCTATTAACAAATCATTAGAGTTAGAAAATAGTATTTCAAATTACAGAAAAGATTTAGAAGATAAGTTATCTGGTATAGAAAATAATATTAATTCATTAAGTAATGACAGCAAAGTAAAAGATTTATTTAATGAAGAGTTATCAAAACTAAATGATTTATTTGATAATTTAGAGAAAGACAATAAAGAGTTTAGAGACAGATTAGAGAGAAGAGTAGAGTATTTTGAAGATACTTGGTCAGACAGTGCAAGAATAAGAAGCTTGTATTCATCAGACTTAAGAGAAGAGTTAGAAAATATTAAATATGAAAGAGAGCTTGAGTTTGAAAATTATTTAGAAGAGTTAAGAGCTAAAGTAGATAATTTGTCATCAAGCGTAGATAATTACAAAGAAGGCGATATTAATAGATTATTGTCTGAGTTGGAAGAGGCAAAAAATAGTATTGAGTCTTATATAAAAGATACAGACAGCAAAAAAGAAGAGCTATTATCTTCTATAATGAATGAGTTAGAATCAAAAGAAAAAGTTATATATGACAGATTAGAAGATAGAGTTAAAGATATAGAAAATAAATTGTCAGTATTTGATGATAAGATAAGCAATGAGGTAAGCAGAGATTTAGAGAACTTTTATAATAGTTTAAACGAAGCTGTTAATAATTATAAGGCAGAGATAAACACTATAGAAGCTAATAGTGCAGAGTTAAGTGCCGATACTCTAAACAAAATTAGTGAAGAAGTTAAAAATAGCTATGAGAATTATGTAAAAGATTTAGAAGAAGTTTATAATAATTCAGTATCTCTATTAGAAGAGTATTCTAATAACTTGAAAAATGAACTAGATTCTCTTAAAGAAGAAAATACAGAAGCAGATAAAAATTATATTAATGAATATTTAGAAGAGTATTCTAATAATTTAAAAGATGAATTAGAAAATCTTAAAGAAGAGAATGCAGAGTCTCAAAAGAATTATATTGATGAGTATTTACAAGAATATTTAAATAATATTGATTCTAAATTAGAAGATAAGCTTGATATATTAAACAAAGCAAAAGAAGAATTGGATAATATAATAAAAGCTAGTTTTGATGAGCTTAATTCTAATTTGAATGATACTATAAATAAAATAAATGAAAATGCTCTTAATCAAAATGAAAGAATATCTATTGTAGAGAGCAAATTAAATGATTATGCTGAACAGATATCTAAATTAGATGATAAAGAAAAATTATTCTATGAGTATATTGATTCAAAAATATCAGAACTTAAAGAAGGATATGAAGCTTTAAATAAATCTTTTGAAGATAAGTTCTTAAGTATAGAAAGTGCAGTACTAAGCGATGAGCATGTTGAAGCATTAAGAGAAGAGTTTGCTAATTTCAAAGATACTATTTTAGAAGCTAAAAAATCAGATATTCCAAGTATTTTTGAGGAATTAAAAAGTCAATTTGAAGAATCATTTGATATGTTTACTAAAGAGATATTTAATAGAGTATCAGATTCTGAGAGTATGATTTCTAATATAAAAAATACTATGGAAGATGAAAAAAATACTATATTAGATAAAATAGATAATTTTAAATTTGAATTAGAAGCTTTGAAAAATAATGATACTTTAAATGAGTTAGAAGAGGAGAGAATAAAATTAGAAGATACATTTAATTCATTAAAAGAAGATTTCAATAAGCTTGATGAGTTAGAAAATGAAGTTTATTTCTTAAAAAATAATTTAGAAGGTGTTGATGGTAATTTAAGAATTGATGTTGATAGATTATTTGAAGAGATATCTGAGTTTAAGTATTCATTAGAATATAAAATAGATACTTTAGAAGATAATAGTGTTTCTAAAGAATATTTTGATGAAGAGAAAGAGAAGCTTTATTCTTTATATGATGAATTAAATTCTAGCAATGATGAGTTTAGAGATAATATTAATAATAGAGTTGCTTATTTTGAAGATAATTTATCAGACCCAAGTAAAATATTAAAGCTTTATGAAGATGCTATTACACCAGAAGTAAACAATTTGAAAAATGAGATAATATCAAATTTAAAAGAACAAATTGATGAAGTTGAAAACGGCATATCTATTTGGAAAGATGACAGCTTGTATAATTTGCTTGAACAATTAAAAGAAGCAAAAAATAATATAGAATCATTTATAGATAGTACAAATGATAAAAAGGAATCTATTGTAGATGATATAGTAAAAGCTGTTAGAGAGAAAATAGAAGATAGAGAAAATGAATTAAACGAATCATTAGAATCTAGAATAGACTCTATTAATGATAAGGTTAGTGATTTAGAAAGTAAATTAACTTCTGATATTAATAGATTTAATAATATTATCACTGATGCTATTGATAAATATGAAGATGAGCTAAAAAATATAGAAAGCTATAGATTGGAAGAATCATCTTCTATAATGAAAGATATAGATGATGTTGGTAAAAATATTATTTCTAATTATGAAAGCTATGCAAAATTATTAAATACAGCTTATGAGAATAATTCTAAATCATTAGAAGAGCTTTGTAATAATTTGAAATTAGAAATAGAAAAAGCTAAATTAGATGCCAATAGAGGATATATTGATGTATATTTAAATGATTATTCTTCTAAGATAGATGCGAAATTAAAAGAGCAGATGGATAGTATAGAGAAGAGTAAGGAAAGTTTAGATAATATCATAACAGATTCATTAAGTGATTTAAATGAAAATATAAATAATGCTATATCTAAAGCTCTTGAAAGTTCAGAGAGTAAGATTAATGATTTTATAAATAGCAAAGAATTAGAATTGGTAAATAAAATCTCTTCTTATGAAGATAATACAATCAGTAAAGATGAATTATCTGAAGAGTTGAAAAAAATAGAAGAGAGTTTCGAGTTATTTAAATCTAATAATAATGATATCTTTAGTACTCTTGAAGAATATAAAACTAAAATATCTTCTATAGTAGATAGTTTATCAGATATTGAAGATAATAACTTGAACTTTACAAGCAGATTAGAGAAACGTATAGAGTTCTTTGAAGATTCTTGGGGTGACGGAGATAAAATAAAAGAATTATATTCTGATTTTATAGCTGAAAAGGCAGATAGTTTCAAATCTGATTTAGAGGTTAAGTTTAAAGATTCATTTGAAGAGTTTAATTTAAAAATAGATAATGTTGAAAAGAACTTTGCTGATAGTATAAACTCTATAATTGAAAGCTTAGATAAAGAAAATCTTACTTCTAATGAAAGATTAGAAAGCATATCAAATACTATAAATAATTTGAAATCTGATTTAGAAAACAAAATTGTTTCTATTGAAGAGGCTAATGATAAATCAAAATTATTTATTGATGATAAACTTTCTACATTTGAAAACAAAATGGAAGCATTTGAAGATAGAATAAAAGATGTAGAAGACAGTCAGCATTATTTGAATAATGATATCACTCAATATGTAAATAGATTAGATAAAGTATTGAATGATTATGAAGAAGCTATTGATACTAAGATAAATAATTTGAAAAATAGTTTGTCAAATGGAAGCGGACATGTAGAACATAATTTAATATCTTCTTTAGAGCTTTCTAATGAACTTGCTAAAGATAAAAAAGAGTTGCTCGATTCTATACATGAACTTAAGAAAGATGTTTATGAGACTATAGAGAGAAAAGATGCTCAGATGAATGAAGAGTTTTCTAAGTTTAAAACTGAGATTATAGAATCAATACCTAGCATGGAAGATATTAGCGATTTATTTGTTTCAGAGAAGAACAATATAGTTAATGAGTTTGAAGGATTTAAAAATGAGATATTAACTTCTAACAATAAAAACTTCGCTGATATGTTTGAAGAAGAGAAAAATAAATTAATAGAAGAATTAGATAATTTCAAATCTGCTATTAGAGTAGAATATATGTCTAACTCTGATAAAATAGACGCCTTCAAAAATGAATATTTAAAGAACTTTAATGAGATAATTGATAAAGAAAAAGCTAATTTATATTATGCTTTAAATGATATAAGAAAAGAGTTTGAAAGTTTAAAAGATAATTCTGTTTCTTTAGATAAGTTTGAAGAGCTTATGTCAGAGTATAAAGGCAATATTGATAATTCTATAGATGATACAAAAGAGAAATTATCTTCAAATATTGCAGATAAAGCTTATGTTTCAAAATTATTTGATGAAGAGATAGCTAATATTAATAAAACTATAGAGGAGTTTAGAAAAGACTTAGAAGAAAACTATTCTCCTACAGATGTTATAGCTGAGATTTTATCAAAAGAACAAGTTGATTTTGAAAATAAATTATCAAGTTTAAAAGAATCAATACTTAAAGATATTCCAACTTTAGAAGATATAAGCAATATATTTGTTGAAGAGAAAATGTCTTTGAGAGAAGAGTTTGCTTCATTTAGAGATGATATAGAATCTAAGATATCAGAAGAAGGTCATTTCGAAAACATAGAAGAGCAATACAAGCTTGATATGAAAAATAATTTTGCTATGCTTCAAGAAGAAGTAGTTGGTAATATTAATAGCTATAGAGATAATATGGCAAATGATATTTCTAACTTTAGAGATGAATTTGCTAATAAGCTTTCATTTATAGAGGAATTAGCTAATAGTCTATTACAAGAGAGAGAGAGAATTGCTTTAGAAGTAGAGGATATTAGATTAAAGTATGAAACTGGTACTTTATACTCTGATGATGCTATAAACACTATAGAAAGCGATAGAAACAAATTAATTAATGAGTTTATTAATTTTAGAAAAACTATATTAGAGCTTATAAGAGAACAAGATGAAGCTATGAAGGTTCTAAATAATGAGAAGATGAGCATTATTGATAATATAGATGAGCTAAACAAGAAAGTTTCTCTAGATTTAATAAGCAAAGATGATGCTATTTCTTTAATAGATGAACAGAAGAAAGAGATATTAGATGTTCTTGAAAACTTTAAGGGTGATTCTATAGAAGCTGATTTCAAATATATGACAGAAGAGTTGAGAGATGATATTATCAAGGTGTTTGAGGAATCTAATGAAGCTTTCAGAAAACGTATAGAAGCTAGAATAGAGCATTTTGAAGATGCTTATTCAGAGCCTGAAAAAATTAAAGAGTTTTATAGAGATTCTATAGAGGCTGAAGTTGATAATATTAAAGAGAGTGCTTCTCATATATTATTAGATATTACTGATAATGTTGAAAAAGTAAAAAAACATATAGATGATATAGAAAATGAAAAAGTAAAATCTATAATAGAGAGAATAGATAATGCTCAAAGTGAGATAGATGCTATAGTTGATACTATTAAGGTTAATTTGAAAGAGCAGGAAAATGAGATAAGATTATTAAGTCAGTCTCAAAAATTAATATCTCAAGACATAGAAAATGTACGCAAAGAGAGAGAAGCTTTAATTGAGATGGTAAAAACTAGCGATGTTAATATAAATAATAAAATAGATAGTTTAACATCTGCTGTTATTGAGGCTTCAGATAATGCTGCTGAGAGAATAGCTGAGAAGGAATTAGAGTTTAATAGAAAGATAAAAGAAGTTGAAGAATATATAGCTTCTATGGAAGAGAAAATTATTAATGAAAATAATGAGCATTTAGACAAATCTAAAGAGGCTGTTAATAATTTACTTGCTTCATTTAATGAGAGTATATTAAAAGAGACTAATGATTTAACTCCTCATATAATGAAAATTGTAAATGAGTTCGTTAATAATGAGATGAAGAAGTTTGAGAGATTCAATGATGTTAAACAGGCTATAGATGAGGTAGAGTTAACTATTAATGATAAAATAGATGATACTTTCAAATTGATGAATAGTAAATTAGATGATACTGCTAAAGAATTAAGAGATAATATGTCTTCTTATCAAGATGAGCTTTTAAGCGAACTAAGAAATGCTGTTAATTCAGAGAGTGAGAGAAGCATAGAAGAAGTAAAAGCTATGCATGAAGAAGAGCTTACAAAATTAAAAGATATGTATCTTGAAACAGAAAAGTATTATTCTGACAGACAAGAGAGAAGTAAAGAAGATATTGTAGCTTTATTTGAAAATACTTATAAAGAATGGCAGGATAAAATTAATTCACTCTATAGCGAGTTAGAATCAACAAAAGAGAGTATGCATTCTTCAGTTGATAATCTTTTAGATGATTTAGAGAAGGCTATTGATGCTAAAGAAGAGTTTAATAAATCTTTAGAAGATAATAAAGAAAAATTAAAAGATGTAGAAGAGAAGATGAATAATTTACAAAATGAATTCTCTCCTTCTATAGAAAAACTTCAAGCTATAGTTGAAGAGAAGGCATTAGAGTTACAAAATAAAATAGAGTTGTATTCTAAAGATATAGAAGAAGAAGGTAATAAGTTTAAATCTAGACTTGAAGAGCTTTCTTCTAATGCTAAAACTTCTTTAGACAGCAAAGTTGTAGAGTTTGATTCTATCATTGATAATGTTGCTAATAGAATAAATGAGCTTCTAGAAGATAAGAATAATCAATTTGATGAATTGAGAACTCAGTATGAAGATATTTCTATTTCATTGTTGGAATTAAGAGAATCTATATCTGATGCTGTTAATGAGAAAATTAAAGAGGCTAATAGCATTATTGAAGAGAATATTACTAATATAGAAGAATCTGCTAATGATAAGTATGATAAATATATAGACAGACTTAATTCTAATATGGAACAGACTTTATCATTACTCATGAATGATGCTAAAGAGTATGTACAAAATGCTAAAGAAGAGATGTTAAAGGTTCAGTCTTCGAATTTAGATGTTTATGATGAGAGATTAGCTGGCATGAAAAATATTATATCTGCTTTAGAAGATGATATAGCTAAATATTCTAGTGAAATAGATGCTAGATTAGAAGATATTAATTTGAAGTATGAAGATAAAACTAATGTTATACTTAAAGATTTAGATTCAAGAACAGATTCTTTAACTGAAAAATTAAATGATGTAGTGAACTCTATAGATAAAATGCTTGATGATAAAACTTATGATATAAACAGCGAGTATGAAACATTAAAAATACAAATAGAAAAAATAGGCAAAGATATAGATAAATATATGAATACTGTAAAAGTGTTTGATAAAGCAGAAGAGATGGCTAACTTTATTAAAGATGATGTAGCTAAATTGGACGTTTTAGTAAATGATACTAAAAATACAGTTTATGATATGAATAAAACTATGTCTGAGTTTGAAGAGCTTAAGAATATGCATAACACTATATTAGATTATGCTGAGAGTATCAGAAAAGAGAAAGAAAGCTTAAAAGATACTCAAGAGAAAGTAAATATGCTTGTAGAGATGTCTGAAGAGGTACAAAACAAGTTTATACAAATAGCTGAAAGCAACTCTATGATAGAAAATACTCAAGAGGGTATAAAAGTTGTTATAGATATAGCTTCTCAGATAGAAAATAAACTTGCTATTATCAATGACAAAGAAGAGCAGGCTAATACTATATTAGAAAAAGTAAATATCGCTGATAATGAATCTGATGATATATTACAAAGAATAGATACTATTAAATCTGCTATGCTTGATATAGAAGATACTAGAAGAGAGTTCTCTGACAAGATGTTTGCTTTAGATAGAGAAATGGCTAAGATAGATAAGAATGATGAGAAGGTACAAAAGTTCTTTAGCAAGTTGGAAGAGCTTAATGTTATTATAGAAGAGATACAAAATCAGAGAGAAAACTTAAAATACATGAAGAAGCAGTATGAGGATTATGATAACAATATAGTTAAAAATCTTGAGAGAGCTGAATACTTTGTTCGTTATTTAGAGACTCTATTAGATAATGCTGAAAAGTATGTTAATGATGCTGGTAAGAGTTTAACTAAGAGAAGTAAAACTACTGCTACAAAAATTAATGATAAGAAAGAGAATATTATTATTAATATGTATAAGCAGGGTTGGAAATATGATGAGATAGTAAAAAATACTTCTTATGATAGAGATGAGGTTGAGAGAGTTATTAAAAAATGGAAAGATGAATCAGCGAGAGGATATTAATTAAATAAGAGATTTGGTAAAATATAGTATATAAATAATAAGTCTATAGCTAGAGAAATCTAGTTATAGGCTTATTAGTTTAACGGTTTTTATATTATGGTTTTCATAGTTATTATTGACAGAAATATATATAATTATATAATGTATAGAATAAAATTTTAATTGGAATAGTTAATGATAGTAATAGAAAATGTCAGCAAAGTATTTACAACCGCAAATAATAAACAGCTTAATGCTGTAAACAATGTATCTATAAAAATAGAAGACGGCGAGATATATGGAATAATAGGTTTTTCTGGTGCTGGAAAATCCACTCTTGTAAGATGTATTAATTTACTTGAAAGACCTACTTCTGGAAAGGTTTATATAGATAATGTTGATATGATGTCTTTATCTCAAAGAGAATTAAGAGAGAAAAGAAAAAAGATAGGAATGATATTTCAGCAGTTTAATTTATTTGGCTCTAGAAATGTATTTAAAAATGTTGCTTACCCTTTAAGATATAGGGGACTTTCAAAAAAAGAAGTTGAAGATAAAGTTATGTCTTTGCTTGAGCTTGTGGACATAAAAGAGAAGGCTTATGCTTATCCATCACAATTAAGCGGCGGGCAGAAACAGAGAGTAGCTATTGCTAGGGCTTTGGCTAATGAACCAAATATACTTCTTTGCGATGAGGCTACTAGTGCATTAGACCCTCAAACTACTGGCTCTATACTTAAATTATTAAAAAAATTAAATGAGAAATTAAAAATTACTATAGTTGTAATAACACATGAGATGAATGTTGTTAAAGAATTATGTCATAGGGTTGCTGTTATGAATGCTGGTAATTTAATAGAAGAGGGTAATATTTTTGATGTATTTTCTGCTCCAAAAAATAAAATAACTCAAGATTTTATAGACACTACTTCAAATCTTTCTAAAATATATGATTTGGTAGAAGAGAAAAATGCTATTACATCATTAAAAGAAAATGAATGTATATTAAGACTTAGATATAAGAAGGGAGGAGTAATAGAAGCTTTTATTTCTCATATATCTAGGGCTTTTAATGTTGATGCTAATATTATTTTTGGAAATGTTGAGTTTATAGATGAGAGCTTACTTGGAGGGCTTGTCATTATAATGCATGAAAATGAAGATAACGGAATAAAGAGAGCTATAGATTTTCTTAAAGAAAAAAATGTTGATGTGGAGGTAATAGCTGATGCTAGAGTTTCTAAATAAATTAATACCAAATGTAATGAATGATTTACCAAAACTTTATGATAGTATTATACAAACATTCATAATGCTTTTATATTCTGGTGTTATATCATTTTTTGTGGGCGGATTTTTAGGTATACTTTTAATTGTTACTAAGAGATACGGCATTATGCAAAATGTTATAATATATGAAGTGCTTAGTAAGGTTATTAACTTTTTTAGAGCTATACCTTTTATAATACTTCTTGCTATGCTTGTACCTTTAACTAGATTTATAATGGGTACTGCTATTGGTGTAAAGGGAGCTATATTACCTTTAATTTTTGGTACAGTTCCTTTTTTTGCTAGACAGATGGAGAGTGCTTTATCTGAGGTAAATCCTGGTTTAGTAGAGGCTGCTCAATCTATGGGCTCTTCTCCTATAGCTATAATATTTAGAGTTTATTTAAAAGAGAGTATTGCCCCTATAGCAAGAGGAACTACAATTACTGCTATTAGTTTAATAGGGCTTACTGCTATGGCTGGTGCTGTTGGGGCTGGCGGGCTTGGTACTTATGCTATACAGTCTGGATACTACAGAAATAAATTAGATATTATATATGTTTCTGTGATACTTCTTGTAATACTTGTTGGATTAATACAGGCACTTGGTAATTTTATAGTAAAAAAAGCAAGCCATTAATTTTTGTAAAGTTATATTTTATAAAGGATTTTTTTATGATTAAAAATAGAAAAGTAGTTATTATAGGTGCAGGTCATGTAGGTTCACATGTTGGATATGCTTTATCTGCTCAGGGATTGGTTGAAAATATTGTTTATATTGATATAGACAAGAAAAAGGCTTTTGCTCAGGCTCTTGATATATTTGATTCTACTGTTTATCTTCCTCATAGAGTTGAAGTTAAAGCTGGAGATTACAGCGATATTGATGATGCTGATTTGATGGTTGTATGTGCCGGACCTTTACCTAAAGAAAATCAAACTAGAATGGATACTTTGGGAGCTACTGTAGAAGTTATGAAAGATATAGTAGCTAATATTAAAAAGACTAAGTTTAATGGAATTATAATTAATATTTCTAATCCTGCTGATGTTATTACTCATTATTTACAAAATAAGTTAAATTATGACACTAAAAGAATAATATCTACAAGCACAACATTAGATTCTGCAAGATTAAGACGTGCTATATCTGAGGCTATAAATGTTGATCAAAAATCTGTATATGCTTATGCATTAGGCGAGCATGGTGAAAGCCAAATGGTTGCTTGGTCTTGTGTAACTATAGCAGGAAAGCCTTTGTTTGAGCTTATGAAAGAAGGCAAGGATAAATATGCTAAACTAGATTTAAATGAATTAGCTGATAAAGGAAGAAGAGGCGGTTGGGACGTTTTACTAGGTAAAGGTTCTACCGAGTTTGGAATAGGAACTTCACTTGCTGAGGTTGCTAGGGCTATACTTTCTGATGAGCATAGAGTTTTGCCTGTTTCAGTTTATCTTAATGGTGAGTATGGTCAAAAAGATGTTTATGCTTCTGTGCCTGCAGTTCTCGGAGCTAATGGAATTGAAGAGATAATTGAACTTAAAATGAATGAAGAAGAGAAAAAACTTTTTGATGCTTCTTGTGATACTATGACTAAAAATTATAAATTATCGCTTACCATGTGATAAAAAATATTTATTTTATTGTCTAAAATATTTAAATTGTTTAAAAAATTAAATTATTTATAAAGGGGAATGATATATAATGAAAAAGGTTTTATTATTATTATGTTTTTCATTGTTTTTAGCTTCTTGCGGCGGAAATAATGATAATAAAAAAGATTTAATCACAGTAAAGATAGGGCATGTTGGTGAATCTGACAGAACTATATGGAAGCCTGTACAAGAGAAATTATTAAACGAAGGCATTAAAGTAGAATTAGTTTCTTTTGCTGATTATACTATACCAAATCAGGCATTAAATGACGGCGATATAGATTTAGATGCTTTTCAGCACCATGCATATTACAGCAATGAAGTTAATACTAAAGGTTATGATTTAGCTATATTGGGTGTTACTTATATATCTGCTATGAATATTTATTCTCATAATATTACAAATGTTAATGAGGTTAAAAATGGAGATAAAGTTGCTATACCTAATGACCCTGCTAATGGCGGAAGGGCTTTAAAAGTATTAGAGGCTGCTGGTTTAATAAAGTTAAAAGATAATGCTCCAGACAATCCTACAGTTAATGATATAGAAAATCCTTTAAATTTAGAGATTATAGAGGTTGATGCGGGCAGTTTATATAGTTTGCTTCCTGATGTTGCTTGTGCGGTTATTAATTGTAATTATGCTTTAGATTTTGGTCTTAATCCGGGTGCTGATTATATATTTAGAGATGACCCTAAAAATTATGACAATAATATGTATATAAACTTAATAGCTTCAAGGGCTTCTGATAAGGATAATGAGATTTATAAGAGGGTAGTAGAGGCTTATCAATCTGCTGAAGTAGAAAAAGTTTATGCTGAAGATTTTAAGGGAGCTTATATACCTGCTTGGAAATAAAAATAATTATTTAATAAATTTTTAAAAATTTTAATAAGGAGTTAATAAATGAAGAAAATTTTATTAGTTGCAGCTTTTGCAGCATTAATTTTCACTTTTAGTGCATGCGGCGGAAAATCTAGTGCAAATAACAATATAGTAAAAGTTGGATTTGCAGGAGAGTCTGATTATCAAATTTGGAATCCAATAGTAGAAAAGTTAGCAGAAGATGGCATTAAAGTAGAATTAGTTTCTTTTGCTGATTACACTATACCAAATCAAGCTTTAAATGATGGTGAGATTGATTTGAACGCTTTTCAGCATTATGCTTATTTTAATGATGAGGTATCTAATAAAGGTTATGATTTAACTGCTATTGCTGACACTTATATATCTGCTATGAATATTTATTCTACAAATATTACAGATGTAAAAGAAGTTAAAAAAGGTGATAAAGTAGCTATACCTAATGACCCATCAAATGGAGGAAGAGCTTTAAAGGTTTTAGAGGCTGCTGGTTTAATAAAAGTAAGAGAAGAAGCAGGCGATTCTCCTAGTGTTGCTGATATAGTAGAAAATCCTTTAAATTTAGAGATTGTAGAAGTTGATGCGGGTAGTATTTATAGTTTGCTTCCTGATGTTGCTTGTGCGGTTATAAACGGAAACTATGCTATAGATTTTGGTCTTAATCCTGGTTCTGATTATATTTTCAAAGATGACCCTGCAATATATAGCACTAAATCTTTTGTTAATTTAATTGCTGCTAGAACTGCTGATAAAGATAATGAATTATATAAAAAGGTTGTTGCTGCTTATCAGTCTGAAATAGTAGAGAAAGTTTATAATGAGAATTTTAAAGGTTCTTATTTACCTACTTGGAAATAAAAATAATTTTATATAAAAATAAAAACCTCTAGTAATTAGTTTTGCTAGAGGTTTTTTATTTCGTATTAAGATTTATTTTCTTAATTTTCTTCCTTCTTTATCTGTAAAAATATCTAACAATATTAAAACTATATCAACTATATACCATATTCCAAATCCGCCTACAGTGAGCCAATATAATATTCCAGTACCTACTTTTCCAACATAAAATCTATGCACTGGCAAAAATATTGCTAAAAGTAAAGTTACAACCCAACTTCTATCAGATACTTCACTATTCATAATAAATCTCCTAATTATTAAATTATTATTTTGAGATTATAATATATATTAAAAAAAAATCAAAGAAATTAGGAGATATATTTAAATAAGATTATATATTTATTTTAATATGTTTAAAAAATTATTTTGAAATAGTTTTTAGATAGTCTGCTGCTTCTTTTTGCTCTTTACGAATAGCAAACTCTAATGCTCTCTCACCATCTTTGTTTTTATGTTCTATATCAGCACCATTTTCTATTAAAAGCTTCATTGTCTCTATATCATTAATCCCAGAAGCAAACATTAAAGGAGTTACCAATTTGAAATTTTTAGCATTTACATCTGCCCCTGCTTCAACTAACGCCTTTATAATATCATGTTCTTTTGTAAGTGAAGCATAAAGTAAAGCAGAAAATAATGGCTTATCCCTTAAATTAACATCAGCACTAGAATCTATTAAATATTTAGCAACTTCTGCTTGTCTCTCAGCACAGGCAAACATTAAAGCTGTTATTCCTGTTTTGCTTCTAGCATTTAAATTAGCTCCGCCTTCTACTAAAAGCTTTGCTATATCAATATAACCCTTTTTAGCACAGAGCATTAAAAGTGTAAATCTTGACTCTTCATCTCTAGCATCAACCAATGAATTATCAGCTTCTATTAATTTTTTTACATTATCAAAATCATTGTTTTTGACATATTCAACTATTTGAGACATATATTTTTTTAAGCCTTTAATTATTATTGCCATTTATATGACTCTACAAGCATGGTAGATATTGATATACAAGCAATAGCCCAAATAAGAAAGAATATTACATTTTGTATATCTATTAGCCCCTTAGTAAAATCAGAAAAATATGTAGTTATAGAAATAGCATTTAATAATTTGCTAGCACCAGTAAACATCTCACTAAGCCAATTTATAATGTAAGCAAAAACTCCCATAGATACACCTAAAATAGCAGCTACTAATTGACTTTTTGATATACTTGTAGCTATTAAACCAAGTCCAAGTATAGCAGTACCAAGTAAAAATAATCCTAAATATCCGCTAAATATTACACCCATATCTGGCTTTCCAAATATCATTAAAAGTATAGGGTAAACAAAAGTCATAATTAAAAGCGAAGCATAAACAACTAATACAGATAAATATTTACCAATAACATATTGAAGTGAAGTAATAGGGGAGGTCATTATAAGTTCGAATGTACCAGATGCTCTCTCTTCTGCTATTAGTTTCATACATAAAATAGATAAGAATAATATTGTAAAAAATCCAATATTATACATAGTGTTTTCCATTACTGCCAATCTGCTATAATAAACTTCTATAGTGAAAAAATACCCTGTTAAAGCTAAATAAATAAATCCTAATATATAATATAAAGGAGATACATAGAAAGATTGAATCTCTCTAGAAAATACAACATATATGTTTCTCATTTTTACCTCTTTTTTAATAGTTAGTTTTTTTGTTTAATTACTCTTCTTCAGTATTGTTTTTTATACTGTCATCTTTTATATATTTACTTTTATCAAAATCCTGATTTTTCTTTTTATCTGTAAAGTAAATAAATACCTCTTCTAAGCTTCTCTCTTTAGGTTTTATTTCTAATACATCGAAATTATTATTAACCAAATGTTTTACTATTTCAGCACGAGAATCATTTCCTCTTTCGCATTCTATAATAATAGTTCCAAAATTATCAGTTTCAGCCTGTACAACGCCATTAACCTCTCTCACACATAAAAGAGCATCATTTTGTCTGTCAGCTACTTTAAGTTCAATATTTCCTCCAAGTATTTCTCTGTCCATAGCCATTTTTAAGCCTTCTATTGTATCTTCAGCAATAAGCTCTCCGCTGTCTATAATTAAAGCTCTCTCGCAAGTATCTTCTACTTCGCTTAATATATGTGTAGAAAGGATAACAGTTCTTGTTCCGCCTAAACTTTTTATTAATGCTCTTACTTCTATTAATTGATTAGGGTCAAGTCCGCTTGTAGGCTCATCTAGTATTAAAACTTCTGGGTCATGTATTATTGCCTGTGCTATACCTGTTCTTTGTCTGTATCCTTTAGATAAATGTCCTATTATTCTGTCTTTATATTTTGTTAAGCCTGTAATTTCTATTGTATTTTCTACAGCAGATTTTACTTTTTTGCTTGGAACTCCTTTTAGCTTAGCACAAAATTTAAGATAATCTGTTACAGTCATCTCTGTGTATAATGAAACATTTTCAGGCATATATCCTATTCTTTTTTTTAATTCTATAGGATTATCATAAACCTCATAATCATCTAAATAAACATATCCGCTTGTAGCAGGAAGATACCCTGTAATAATACGCATCATAGTAGATTTTCCAGCACCGTTTGGTCCTAAAAATCCAACTATTTCCCCTTTATTTATAGTATATGAAACACCCTTTAGAGCTAAATGTTCTCCATAGTATTTTACTACATTATCAACTTTTATCATTAATAATCCTTAATTAAAAAATATTAAATTACTTTTTAGAAGTTATTATATATAATATCGTATTTGATGAAAAAATATTTATAAAATTTCGTGATTTATATTATATTAATAATTATCTCTAATCTTTAATAAATCTAATTCATAAAGGAAAGGTATATCTTTTTTTACTTTTATAATATATAGCAAAGAAGAAATAAATATTCCTATTAAAGCAATTATTAAACCAGTATTTCCTAAATTGAATACAGTTTTATATAATATTAATATTGAAGAAGGTATATATATTCCTCCAGATAACGCTGTTAGCAGAAGAAATATAAAAAATACTAAGAATGGGTTTGTCATAAATGATGATTGAATTATAGATTCTATTGCAAAATAATTTAAAAATACTTTAAGATATAAATCTATCATAGATATTGAAGCTAATATAAAAAATCCTATAGAATATAATTTTTTGTTTTTTACAATAAATCCAGCTATAAAAAATGATAAGAATGTTATAGGAAGAACATAACTGCTGATAATGAGAGAAACTCCTATTAAAATTAATTCTATAAAAATAACCATAATTAAATATACAAATTTCTTTTGAACTGTACTAAATCCAAAAAATGAATACATTATTATCTTTGATTTTGACGCTCTATACTCATAATATATATGTCTAAAATAGCTTATAAATATTAATGCTATTGATATTAAAAAAAGTGCTGGGTATAATGTTAATTCTAAAAAAATTGAAGTTTTGGCATTTAAGTTTTCATCTTTACTATTAAAAATGATTGAAGGTATAGATGGAGTATTTTTTACATTGACATTAGCAAACTCTTCGTATGATATATTTGTGTTTCCGGTAGAGCCGACATACAATATATGCATAATTACAACAGCTTTGCCAGCCTTATTTAAATTGACATTTGCACTAGCTATTCCGTTTTCATCTGTAGGCACTACAAAAATATTTGTGTATGTTGTTTCTGCTTCTTCAAAACCATTATTTGTGTTTATTGTCTCTGTTTCAAAATTAAATATCTCTGGGTCTGAAGAAATAAATCTAACAAGTCTATTAACTAATGGGAGACCTCTTCTTTCTATCATAATTGATATTTCATTTATATTATTAGTTTCTTCCAAATTGAAAGAAATTTCTTTTTCGTATATAAAATTATATTCAGGGACTTTATTTGTTGTTTCCTCGGCAAATATTGAAATTTGAAATATAATTAAAACTAGACACAAATATTTAAACATACTACTAATCTTACCCAAATAATTAATCAAAAAAGAACACCAAGTTTACATAAACTTAAGTGTTCTTATAATTTGTTTTAGACATTAATTTATTATTATTTAATGATAGCAACAATTTCTTCATTTTTTACTATTAAATATTCTTTATTATCTTCTTTTATTTGTATTCCAGAATATTTATCGTATATAACTATATCACCTTTTTTTACTTGTATATCTTTACTAGAGCCTATTTCAACTACTTTTGCTTTTTGAGTTTTTTCTTTAGCTGTATCTGGAAGAAGTATTCCGCTTGAAGTTTTTTCTTCTTGTTCTAAAACTTGTAAAAGAACTCTATCTGCTAATGGTTTAATAGATGACATATAATATTCTCCTTTTTCAATATTGTTTTTATATAAATGGTTTTTATTATTAAAAATTTTTATTTATTTTATAATATAAATGTTAAAAAGTCAATATAAAAAAGGGTGTATATCTATATAACTTTTTATACGTATTTATTTTTAATAATATTTATATTTGTATTGACAATTTATTATATAAAAAATAAAATACAAGGAATAAATGGAGGGTTAAATAAACTGTATAATGAAACTTAAAGTTGAGAAAAAGACTATTAGTATAAGAGATGATAATGATAATAACAGAGAAGTTTTAAGAGATATTTTAATTAATGATGAAAATAAAGAAAAATCAGATTTACACAAATATTTTATAGAAAATAGAGAAGAGGCTGTTTATAAGCATTTATCTTACTTTGATGTTTATGAGAGATATTTTTCAAGGTTTAGAGGAAAAGATATTAATTTGCTTGAGATAGGGGTAGGATATGGCGGTTCATTAAAGATGTGGAAAAATTATTTCTCTATAAATGGTGCTAAGGTAAATATTTATGGCATTGATAAAAAAGAAAAATGCAAACGTTTTGAAGATGATAATATTAAAATATATATAGGCTCTCAAAATGACAGAGATTTTTTAAGAGAAGTAAAAAAAGAAATACCAAAATTGGACATACTTATTGATGATGGCAGTCATATAATGGAAGACCAGAGAATTACTTTTGAAGAGATGTATGGACATATTAAAGATGATGGTATTTATTTATGTGAAGATGTTTATACTTCTTATTGGACTAATTGTAATGGCGGATATAAAAATCCTAATTCGTTTATAGAATATACAAAAAACTTGATAGATTATTTGAATGCATATTCTGCTATAGAAGGGGACAGTTTAGAGGCGAATGATTTTACTAATAGTGCTTATTCTATTTCTTATTATGAGAGTTTAATTGTTATTGAAAAACGTATAAGAGATAGCAGGTATAATAGTTATTGTCAGCAGGGTTCTATAGGAAAGATGATATAATTATTTTGGAGTTGTAATGATATGGTAAAAAGAATAGAGATAGAAGAGTTTTTAAGGTTAGAGAGAGAAGAGAACTTGCCTGTTATAGATGTGCGTTCTCCTTCTGAGTTTAATCATGGGCATATACCTAATGCTAAAAATGTTTATTTATTTGATGATGAAGAGAGAAAAGTAGTTGGAACTATATATAAAGAAGAGGGCAGGGAGGCTGCTATATTAAAGGGGCTTGAATATGTTGGAAGCAGAATGGTTACAATATTAAAAGAGGTTGATAAAATATCTAAAAATAATGTTATATTAATGCATTGTTTTAGGGGAGGAATGAGAAGTGAGTCTGTTGCTTGGTTATGCTCTAATTATAAATATGATGTTTATGTGCTTGAGGGCGGATATAAAAGTTATAGACGATATGTTTTAGAGTCTTTTAATAATAAGAAATATAAAATCAATTTGGTTACAGGAAGAACAGGAAGTAAAAAAACTTTGATACTCAATAAATTAAAAGAATTAGAATACAATGTTGTAGATTTAGAGGGTATTGCTAAACATAAGGGTTCTGCTTTTGGGTGGATTAATGAAGGAGAGCAGCCTAGTCAGGAACAATTTGAGAATAATTTATGCTTAGAACTATCTAAATATGATAATGGTTCTTCTTTATGGGTGGAAGATGAAAGTTTATTAATTGGAAAAAGAGCTATACCAAGGGGGCTTTTTGATAATATGAAAAGTCCTGAGAATATTATATATTTAAATGTTTCTATAGAAGATAGGGCTAAATATATAACGGATACTTATGGGAAATATAGCATTGATGATTTAAGAGAATCTATAATAAAAATAAAAAAACGTCTTGGTGATGAGAGAATGAGAGAGGCTTTATCTTTACTAGATGAAGGTAAAATATATGAATGTGTTTTGGTTTTATTATACTATTATGATAAGGCTTATAGATTAAGTATTCAAGAAGAAAATAAAATAATTAATATAGAATGTAATAATTTAACTATAGATGATATAGTATCTTCAATTTCAAAACTTAAATCTTAATTTTACTATTTTTTATACATAAAAAAGGATTAACCATTTTTGGCTAATCCTTTTTATTTTTATTCTATTTTTTATTAGAATGATTCAAACTCATCATCATCATTTGCAGGTGCATTAAAAGTAGAACCAAATTCTTTATCAGAAGAAACACTAGAAGGTCTAGTTTCTTCATAAGGTTTTTTAGTAGGTTCTGATGATTTTAATGGGCTTTTTAATTCTGGTTTTTTATATATAGTATGCTCTTTTTTAGGCTCTTCTTTTTTTGCTGCAGTATTAGTTTTTGTATCTTCTTTCTTTTCTTGATTGTTTGGTTTTACTGGTATTTTACAATCTGCATTTCTCAACTTAAAGAATGCCATAGCATTTAATAATTCTTTAGATTGAGAGAATAAAGTTTCAGAAGAAGCACTAGCTTGTTCTACTAAAGCAGCATTTTGCTGAGTAGCCATATCCATTTGAGCTATAGCTATATTAACCTGATCAACTCCAGCCTGTTGTTCCATAGCAGTAGAGCTTAAATCCTGCATAATCTTAGCAGTTTCTTCAATTTGTTCTTTTAAGTTTTTAAATATCTCTGTTGATTCTCTAGCAGTTTCTGTAGCAGTAGCAATTTTCTCTTCAGAATCAGAAACTAAAGTAGTAATGTCTTTAACAGAAGCCTGAGTAGTTTGAGCTAAGTTTCTAACCTCAGAAGCAACAACCGCAAATCCTCTTCCTTGTTCTCCAGCACGAGCAGCCTCAACAGCAGCATTCAAAGCAAGTATGTTAGTTTGGAAAGCAATAGATTCAATTATTTTTGTAATAGCACTAATTTTTGAGCTTGATTCATAAACAGCTTCAATATTTTTAGTAGTCTCTTCTATTATTCTTCCAGCTTCATCTATAGCATGACGAGAGTTAATCATCATGTTGTTTCCTTCAACAGTATGCTCTGCAGAAGTTTTTATTGTAGAGGCAATCTCTTCCATAGAAGAAGCAGTTTCCTCAAGACCAGAAGCCTGATTTTCTGTTCTATTTGATAATTCAATATTTTGCTGTGCTACTTCCTGAGCAGAAGCTTTTACTATATCAGCACTGCAATATACTGTTTTTACTTTTTCATTAAGAGTATTTAATGTACTTGCTATAGCACCAGCTATTATAGCAAACTCGTCTTTTCTATTAAGCACAGGTTCTGGTACATTCCAATTTAAATCTCCTTCAGATAGTCTTGTTAAGTCTTTTGATAATAATTTCAATGTAGTAGTAATACTTCTTATATATAAGAATATTATAAAACATGTAATTATTAATATAACTACAGTACCAATTCTTGAATAAAGTCTCATAGAATAAGTATGAGCAAATAATTCTTTTGATGCTACACTCATTACTATAGACCAACCAGAAATAGGCTCTCTATAGAACGCTGAGAAAGAATCTTCACCATTAAATGGAGATTTGAACTCATAAGTACCAGATTCATTTTCAGAAGCATAAACAATATAATCAGCATTTTTAAGAGTTTCATTTCTAACATGTTCAGGAATAGGGTCTGCTATAACGTTTCTATCTGTATCTATAACAAAAGGGTGTCCAGTATTTCCAAACTTAACTAACTCTAATTCATCATCTATAAATCCAAGCCAATCTACTAATATAGCAACACTTCCTATTATATTTCCTAATGAGTTTTTTATAGGACTAAATACTACTACTAAATATAGCCCGTCAGTAATAGAAGAAGGTATTACTGTTTTATACATAGCAGTTTGTCCGGCTCTTACTTTCCCCCATGCATCTGTAGTATTTAATTTTACCATAGTAGGGGAATTTACGATTTTTCCATCAGCACTGTCTAATACTATGTTACCGTTAACATCATATAAAGCTAATCCATTTAATTGGTCATTATTGTTAGCGAGTTTTTTTAATACATCTTGAGCCGCAATAGCAGTTTCAGGAGTGTTTAAAGCTAAATATTCAGTTAATTCTATATGACTTTTAGATATTGAATCAGCTAAAACCATAGCCTGTTTTAACCACACATTAACCATTCTTGAATATATCTTAGTAGATGATTCTAAACCAAATATAGCCCCTTGCCTTATACCTTGAGCACCTATATTTAATATTATAGCAACCAGTATAGTTGTCATTACTGTTATAATTGCGGTAACAAATAAAGGTACTTTTACCGACAAAGATTGCAACTTTTTCACTTTTAAACTCCATTTTCTATTTATTAACTGCATAATAATAACTACTATTTTTAATCAAGTCAAGTATAATCAACTTGTTTTTTTATACTTTTTTATGCTATTTAATATTATCGTAATGGTATTGTTTAATTTTTAATATTGAGTTTATTTTCTGCTTCACTTTTTCTTATATATAGAGGATTTAGCGAAAATATGTTATCGAATTGTCTTTTATTGTAGCGCTCTTCTGATATTAATATAGAATTTGATGCTTTTATAATATTGTAGGAATTGTCTAATTTGTTTAATTTGTATTCTTGTAATTTCTCTAGAAAATAATCTTCATTTTTTGAAAAACCGTCTCCGCATAATGTGATAGTATCATCTTTTGTTGATATATCTTTTATTAAATTTACTGATTCTTCATAAGTTAAATCTAGATTCTCTTTTATTTTGTTATTGTCTTTATATATATTAGCGTAAATACTTCCCTTTCTAGCATCTATCATGGAGAGTTTTATGCCATTATATGATACTATATTTTGATACAATGTTTCTAAACTTGATGCACCTATAATTGGTATATTTTTTGCGTAACATATTGTCTTTATTGTAGAAAATGCTATTCTAATTGCTGTAAACGAACCTGGTCCTATACCCATTACTATACAATTAATTTCATTTAGAGATATTTTATTCTCTTCTAAAAAACTATTTAGTATAGGAAGTAATTCTTCATTGTGGTTTTTTATATTTTCTTTATTTACTTCAATTATATTATTGTCTTTTTTTAATGCTATAGAAAAGCTTGATGATACTGTATCGAATGCTAATATATTACTCATGACATTAAATTTATTACTAAGCCTTTAAGTCTCATCATTTTGTTTGCTATTGCTATATGATTTTTTTGCTCTTTCATAATTTCTCTATATAGAGCATCTAATTCTTCATTTATTTTTGATATTACTTGGAATTTTTTAAGGTTTGAGAATACAGTTCTTACTTTGTATGCATCTTTTATTACTTTTTCTGTTAGAGATGTTATTAAATCTCTAAATTTCTGAAAATCCTTAATATTTGCACTTTTTTCTAACACATTTCCAGCATCATAAATTTGTCTTTTTAACTCATCTAATTCTAATGAGTATTTTCTAATTTCTCTTTCTTCTTCGAGCATTGCCGCAAAAGATGAAGAAGATGTTGCAACTTTCATAGATGTGGTTTCAGGATGCATTAATATATTATTTAAGTTTATATCGGTATTTCTTCTCTCTTGTACTCTCATGGCGAATCCTTTGAATTATGTTAACTAGCATAATATTATGTTAACCTAACATATATCGCAAAAAATAGCAACATAATAAATGTCGTATTTTTAAAAAAATGCTTTATTTATTTTTAATTTTATTCAAAAAGGTTTAATTACTACTTGAAGTAATTTTATAATATTGTATAATAATAATCAGTATTTTTATAAAGGAGTTTTTAATGGATACCAAAAGGGAGAGATTGTCAAGTAGATTAGGTTTTTTGCTTGTATCAGCTGGATGTGCTATAGGGCTTGGCAATATATGGCGATTTCCCTACATTACTGGAAAATACGGCGGAGCTGCTTTTGTTATAATATATATAATATCATTATTAGTAGTGGGGATACCAATACTTATAATGGAGTTTAGCATAGGACGTGCTGGGCAGAGAGATATTGCTGGTTCTTATAAAGTATTAGAAAAGAAGGGGCATAAATGGCATATAATTGGTTATGTGCAAATAATAGGCTGTTTAATACTCATGATGTTTTATACTACAGTTGCTGGCTGGAGCATAATATATTCTTTTTATATGTTAATTGGAAAGATAGATAATCTGAGTGCTGAAGGGGTAGGTGAGCTTTTTGGGGCTACTATTGCTAATCCTTATATTAGTGTTGCTGGTTTATTTGTTACAGTTTTACTAGCTACTATAATATGTTTTATTGGACTTCAGAAGGGGGTTGAGAAATACTCTAAGTTTATGATGTCTTCTTTGTTTGTAATAGTAGTTATACTTATAATAAGGTCTATTACTTTGCCTAATGCTATTGAAGGAGTAAAATTCTACCTTCTTCCAGATTTGGGTAAAATGTTTAACGGAGGAATAGAAAACTTTTTTGAAGTGGTTTATGCGGCTGTTGGTCAGGCATTTTTTACTCTTGGTATTGGTATAGGAAGCATGACAATTTTTGGAAGCTATATAGGAAAAGAGAGAACTATAACAAATGAAACTCTTATAATAGTTGTGTTGGATACTTTAATTGCTTTTTTATCTGGGCTTGTTATATTTCCTGCAAGTTTTGCTTTTGGGGTTAATCCGGGAGAAGGACCAGGCTTAGCTTTTGTTACTCTTCCTAACATATTTAATTCAATGCCTTTATCTAGAGTTTGGGGCTTGCTATTTTTTGTATTTTTATCTATGGCAGCACTTACTACTGTTATAACTGTATTTGAAAACTTGATTGCTTTTACTATGTCTGAGTTTAATTTAAAAAGAAATATATCTTCAGTAATAGTTGGTATTGTAGTTTTTGTTTTAGGTTCTACTACAGCATTAGGTTTTAATGTATTATCATTTATAGAGCCTATGGGAAAGGGTACTAGCTTTTTGGATTTATATGACTTTATTGTTACATACAATTTAGTTGAGCTTGGAGGAGTGTATATAATAATATTTTGTGTTTCTAAATATGGTTGGGGTTGGAATAATTTTATAAAAGAGGCTGATATGGGAATGGGAATTAAATTTCCTCAATTTACAAGGGTGTATATAACATATATTCTTCCTGTAATTATATTTATAATATTTATAATTAACTATATTGTTAAGTTTTCTTAAATAAATTAGTTTATAAATATTAAAAAGCTGATATACAAAAACAACTTTATATTAAAAAAACCAATTTACGGGACAATTTTTTGGGAGAGTATTTATACTCTCCTTTTTTATATTTAGGTGTTGACATTATTTTTATATAAGTATATCATTATATTATAATATAGTTATATATAAATAGGTATTTTATGAAAAAAAATCAAAAAAAAGAAAAAAACATAATAGAAGACTATGAGGATAATTGTGAGGTAAATAATATATCTTCATTTATACCAAAACTTCCAAATGACGATGAGTTTTCGGTTTTAGCCGATTTCTTTTCTGTATTTTCTGACCCTACCAGATTAAAAATAATATCTGTTTTAAGCGAGAGGGAATTATGCGTTCATGAATTGGTATCTTTGCTTGATATGAAGCAGCCTTCTGTATCTCAGCATTTAAAGATGTTATGGCAGGCTAGGGTAGTAAAAAAAAGAAAAGTTGGGCTTCATGTGTTTTATAGGCTTGATGATGAACATATAGAAAAAATTTATGCTTGGGGGTATGAGCATGTCAAAGAATAAAGAAAAAATTTTATTTATTAGTGAAATTACTATTTCATTAGTTGTTTTAATTTTACTTAATGCTTTGCATAATAAAATTCATGGTGTGATAGAATATATAATATTTTTTATACCTTATTTTATTTTAGGCAGAGATGTTTTTAAGAATGCTGTATTAGATTTTGTGAAGGGCAAGTTTATGAGAGAGAGTTTTCTTATGAGCATTGCTACAGTTGGTGCTATAATACTTCATCAATTACCTGAGGCATTAGCAGTACTTCTTTTCTACAGAATAGGTGAATATTTTGAAGATATGGCAGTTGATAAATCTAAAAGAACAATAGCGGCACTAATGTCTATAAGGGCAGATTTTGCTAATATTATAAAAGAAGACGGAACTATAGAAAAAGTTGATATTTCTAAAGTTAATATAAATGACAATATATTAATTAACCCATTTGAAAAAGTGCCTCTAGATTCTATTATCTATGAAGGGGAGAGCTGGCTTGATACTAAGGCTTTAACCGGAGAGAGTATGCCAAAAGATGTAAAGGTTAATGATGAAATTTTAGCTGGCACTATAAATGGAGAGAGCAGCATAAAGGCTAGAGTTATTAGAGTATATGCAGAATCTTCAATAGCAAAAATATTAAAATTAGTTAGAGAATCTCAAAACAGAAAAGCTAATATAGAACAATTCATTACAAAGTTTGCTGGAATATATACTCCAATAGTTGTATTTGGAGCTATTTTACTTACTATAATACCAACTATAATATATGGTAAAGAGTTTTTTAATGATTGGTTTGCCCGTTCGCTTACATTGCTTGTAGTTTCTTGTCCTTGTGCTTTTATGGTTGGTATTCCATTAACATATTTTGCTTCTATAGGAAGAGCTTCAAAGTTTGGTATAATGGTTAAAGGCGGAGTATTTTTAGATTTGCTTGCTCAAACTAAAAAGGTAATATTTGATAAAACAGGAACTCTCACCAAAGGTAAGTTTTATATAAGAGAGATAGAAAATGCTGGTATATATGATGATGATACATTAATTAAATATGCTTCTTTGGCAGAAATAGGCTCTTCTCACCCTATAGCTATATCAATAGTAGAGCATTACAAAAAAAATCATGAAATAAATGAAAGCTTAATAACATCACATAAAGATATTAGAGGTAAGGGTTCAGAATCAATTATTGAGGGCAAAAGTATTTTAATAGGAAAGCTTGATTTATTAAAACAAAATAATATAAAGCTTCCAGATAATATTAATAATAAATTTAATGTTTATATTTCAATAGACGGTGAATATGCGGGTGCTTTTTATATTGATGATATTATAAAAGATGATACTAAAGAGGCTATTGATTTATTAAACTCTATGAATATAGAAACTGCTTTAATTAGCGGCGATAATATAGAACGTGTTACTTCATTTGCAAAAGAGAATAATATACAATCATTTAGCGGAGGCTGTTTGCCAGAAGAGAAGGTAAATGTATTAGAAGGTATGATGAAAGATAGTAAAGTTTCAATATTTGTAGGCGATGGAATAAATGATGCACCTTCTTTGGCTCGTGCTGATATTGGTATTGCTATGGGAGGGCTTGGTTCTGATGCTGCTATAGAAAATGCTGATGTTATTATAATGGACGATAAGCCTTCAAAAGTTGCTGCTATTATTAAGCTTGCTAAAAAGAATCATATTGTTGTTTTAGAAAATATATTGCTTGCTTTAGTGATTAAATTTGGAGCTATAATACTTGGAGCTTTGGGGCTTGCTTCTATAGCACTTGCCATATTTGCTGATACTGGTGTTACTGTTATAGTTGTACTTAATGCTTTAAGACTTCTTTATCCTATAGGAGAGAAATCAAATATTGAAAATGTAAGTCCAAAAGATATAGATATAAAAGTAACAAGCTGTAATTGCGGGCATCATCATTAATTATATTTTGTTTATGAGTGATAAATATTGCATACTTTTTTAGTTTAAAAAAATAGGTATTCCTTATAATCTAAATTAGACAAAAAGGAATACCTATAAAACTATTATACTTTAATAAACTAAGGAATACTTAGCGCAATATATAAGGCTCCAATGCAATATTTTTTATATTTTTATATTTAAATATTTGAAAAAATATATATAATGTAATAAAAATGAATTAGTTTGGAGTTTTAATGGAATACCTAAAAGAGACCGTTTTTTATGGAAATAGTTTATTTAAATATTTAATTGCTTTAGTATTATTTATTGCAAGTTTTGCTATTATGAGAATTGGGCTTCTTATTTTAGTTAGACTATTAATGACGGTTAATGTTAAGTTTCAGAATTCATTTTTTGCTGCTTTAGCTAAGAGTGTAAAAAGAAGAAGTTTGCCTGTTATATTTGTAGCTTCTTTAGCAATAGGTAAATCCACACTAGTATTGCCTAAGGTATTAGGAGGATATTGGGGTAAGATATTAGCTGTATGTATAATTGTTTTCTCTGTATTATTTATATGTGATATTATAACTAATTTTACAGAGAATTATTTATCTCAGAAAAAAAATGTTATTATATCTGATGGAATAGTTACTTTAATAAAAGTATTAGTATGGATAATTGGTATTTTAACTATACTTTCAAATGTTGGTGTTAATGTTACTACATTTATTACAGGACTTGGTATTGGCGGTGTTGCTGTGGCTTTTGCAGCTCAAAGTATAATAGCAGATTTATTTAATTATTTTGTTATTGTTTTTGATAAGCCTTTTTTGAAAGGGGACTTTATTCAGATTGACCAAGATTTGGGTACTGTTGAATATATAGGCATAAAATCTACTCGTATAAGAAGAAACAGCGGCGAACAGCTTTTAATATCTAATACTAATTTGCTTGCTTCAAGAATACAAAACTATAGAGTGTTAGAAAAAAGAAGAAAATATATGCTATTAGGTGTTGAGTATTCAACTCCATTAGAAACACTTAAAAAAATACCTGATTTGGTTAAAAGTATTATAGAAAGTGAAAGTTCTACTACATTTTATAGTGCAAGATTTGTAGAGTTTGCTGATTCTTCATTAAACTTTGAAGTAATATATTATGTTAATATTCCAGATTATGCTGAGTTTGTAAAGGTTGTAGAAAGCATTAACTATAAGCTCGTAGAAGAGTTTGCAAAAATTAATGCTAATTTTGCATTCCCTTCAAGAACTATTTATATAAGCAAAGATTAAGCTTTTAATTTAAAATACTCTAACTTATGATGTACATTCAAAGTATCATCTGCTACTTCTTTACCTAAGATAGAGCTTTGATAAACAAGCTGTGAGTTTTCTTGTGTTATAGTATTTAATTCATTCATAGCTAAATTAATTTCTTTTACACTGTTCTCTTCTGTAGATACAGAATTATATACTTCCAAAAGAAGATTTGATACTTCATTAGCTGAGTTTTCTATCTTTGAGAGTATATCTAAAGAGTGTGTAACAGATTCATATCCTACTTCTATTTTTGATAAAGTTTTTTCTATAATACTGGTTATATTTCCTGCCGCATCATTAACATTATTAGCTAAGTTTCTAATTTCCAAAGCAACTACAGCAAATCCTTTACCTTGTTCACCGGCACGTGCTGCTTCTACTGCGGCATTTAATGCTAAAATATTTGTTTGTAATGCTATATCTTGTATAAGTTTTGTAATATTTGAAATCTCTTTACTTGAAGATGATATATCATACATGTTATTAGATATTTTATTAACTGCATCAACGCCGCTTTTTGAATAATCTGCTACTTTTATGCCCATATCTTTTGCTAAATTACTATGCTTAGATGTTTCAGATATTGAGGTAAAAAGACTTTCAATAGAGCTTGTTATTTCTTCTATTGCAGCAGCTTGAGATGAAGTTCTATCAGATAAATTATAAATACCATTTGATATTTGTGCTGTAGAGTTTTTAATGCCGTCTATATGCGACTTAATGCCATAAACTATTTGAGATATTTTCTCTTGCATCTCATTTAAAGAGTTAGTTAAATGTCCTGATTCATCTTTTAATGATAAATCTTTTTTATTAAAATTACTATTAAAATTGCCTTCTTTCATAAAGTCTATTATCTCTATAGAATGATTTAAAGGCTTAATAACTTTTGATACTAATAATATTTCGATAACAATTAAAGCTATCATAATTAATAGTATAATAAGCATTATTATATAAAATTGAATATTAATACTTCTAGCATCTCCTTTAAAAACAATTATCCAAGGAGCATTAGACAAAGTTTGTATACTATACCATTGATTTTTATATATTTTGGTTTCGTTTAGATGAGAAGAAAAATTATCTTTAAAATTTTCAAATAAAGGGTCTGTAAATAAATTATTGTCTTTATTTAGCAGATATTTCTTATCATCATGAGTTATATAAATACCATCTTGAGATACAATATAACATTCACCTGCAAAGCTTTTTTTTACATTTTCAATTATTCCATTAATATCTGTAAAATCTATAGAAAATACTCCAAGTAATGAATTATTAGTATATGCCGCCTTACTAAATGTAACAGTAAGTTCATTTACTATAAAATCTATATAAGGTTCACTGATATAAACATCATTTGTCAAAACAGCATTTTTATACCAATCTCTTGAAGTTTGGTCATAAGAGCGGTCATATTCTGCCAATGTATTAATAAAAATACCACCTTGAGAATAAGGTACAGTTTCACCATAATATACATTTAAATAACCTGTTTGTGATTTAGCAATATTTGTAAAAAAGTTTCCTATAGTTTCTACACTAGGATTTGCTTCAAGATTATTTACTACGGTGTTTACTGTATTTTTTATTTCATTAATTTGTCCCTCTGTTATATTTTTCAAGTTTAGAGTTTGAAAATGTTTTTCTTTTAAAAATTTTCCTATATGTATAGGTTTATAAATAAAGTATGTTAATATAAATGCTGCAAATAAAAATATAGAAAAAGTTAAAATAAACTTAAACATTAAACCTTTTTTCATTCATTAGTCCTAAAAATTAAAATGACTATGAAATTATAATATAAATATGAAAAAATGCAAATTTATTGAATTTCTGGTTTTGAAGTAATATATATTTTGGATATTTGCCAATTATTGGAACGTTTTAATTTGAGAGAGGATTTTAATTTTGTTACCATCTCAGCAAGTCTAGTTTTATTTCCAGATTTAAATCCTTCTCCGCTAAAATACTGCTCTTCTAACCATACAGCTTCTTTTTTCATGAATATAGCATAAAAACTATCTAAGCCAAACGGAGCAGAAACAACTATTTTAAAAATAGAGTTTTCTGGAGGAATTGTATATTCTGTATTAGAATCTATATTGTTTTTTTGAATATTATTGTTTTCCATATAATTATTAAAATCATTAGGATGCATTAAAATAATATTGCCGTCATTTTGCAAAGCTATTATATATAAATAACCATCTTCTGTTGAATTAAACTTTATTTTGAATGTTTCATTTTCTATTATTTCGCCGCTATTTTTTATAATGATGTTTTCATTGCTTGATGTAATTCTCTCTATTTCAAAGTTTAAATTAATATTACTATTTTCATTGGTAAAAGAATCTAATAAACTTTTTGCAAAATAATATTCTAAATAGGTTCCTATTTCACTGATTTGAGAATTAGCCTGATTTGAAGCTATAGATTTATATTCTTTAAGAGTTTCATTTTTTGTTATATCTATTACTGTGAAATTATAAAAAAGTTCATATTCATTTGTTTCTGATGAATTATTGGTATTTGAAGGATTGCCGAGCTTTTCTTCTATTATATCATTTAATTCTTTTTTTTCTTGAGTATAGTTATTTAATTTATCTAATGTATTTACTATATCATTAGAGTAGGATTGAAGATATTCATTTGTGAGTAAAATATTTGTTATATTGTTTGTTTGTAAGTTATTGGTTGATATATTATTAGTGTTTTTTAGTTTTAGTTCACTATCCATTATAATTGCAACATTAACTTTTAAATTTGATGCTACTGTTAGTCCTTGTTCAAATGTTAATTCATCTGTTTTGAATAATCGTTTTTTCATTCTATCTACTGTGATAGTGTAGGGGTGTTTTAGATATGCAAAACGATTTATAGTTCTTACAATATCTTTTCTTAAAGGAGAGTTGTTTTTTAATTCATAGTTCAAATCTACTATAGATATTTTTAATTGTTCTCTTGAATATAAACAAAATATATTTAATAGCAATATGATTAGAACTTTTAATTTCAAGAAAATATCTCCTAATATTCTATTGTATGCTTAATAGAGTTGGTATTAATATTATGAATATTATCGAGTATATCCATTATTCTAGATAAATCATCAGCACTATAATATTCTATTATAATTTTGCCTTCTTTACCTTCTTTATCTATTACATTAACTTTTGTAGAAAATATTTTCTCCAAATCATTTTCCAATTTTTTTATATTTGGGTCTTTCTTATTTTCTTTTTTTATATTTTGATTTTGTGTATCATTATTGTCTTTTACTATTTCTTTTTTTTCTTTTACTATTTTTTCACATTCTCTTACAGAATAACCTTTTTCTATTATTTCCTTAGCAAATAAATCTCTCTCTTCATCATTGTCGCTAAAAGAAAGTATTGTTCTAGCATGTCCTTCTGTAAGTTTATTTTCTAATATTAGGTTTTGTATATTTTCATTTAACTCTAATATTCTCATAGAGTTTGAAATAGTGCTTCTGCTTTTTCCTACTCTATTAGCCAATTCTTCTTGTTTAATATTTAAATCATATATTAATTTTTTGTAGCTTCTTGCTATTTCTATTGCGTTTAAATCTGCTCTTTGAATATTTTCTACAAGTGTAAGTTCGAGCATTTTAGAGTCTGGTATGTTCTTTAATACTAATGCTGGTACTTTGTCTTTGTTTAAATATTTAAATGCTCTAAATCTTCTCTCTCCAGATATTATTTGATATTTGCCGTCTTTTTCTCTTAATGTAACAGGGTTTATAAGTCCGTTTTCTTTTATAGATTCAGCAAGCCCTTTAATTTCTTCTTCGTTAAAAACTTTTCTAGGCTGATCTGGATTAACATCTATAAGTGAAATATCTATTTCTAATATTCCATTTTTTTCAGCTTCTTCAACAGCTCTTTTTATTTCTTTATCTGTAGATTTTATTAAGGCATTCATACCCTGACCGCCAAGTCCGCCTTTTCTAGTCATATATTATTACTCCAAAAAATTATTTAGACCTTTCTATAAACTCTTTTGCAAACTCTTTATAACTTCTAGCACCAATACATTCTTTATCATAATCTGTAATAGCTTTTCCGTAAGAAGGAGCTTCACTCAAACGTACATTTCTTGGTATCATAGTCTTATAAGTTTTATCTTTAAAATAATTAACAACCTCTCTAACGACATCATTACTAAGATTAGTTCTGCCGTCATACATTGTTAATAATACGCCTTCTATGTGCAAATTAGGATTTAAGTTCTCTTTTACTAAAGATATAGTATTATTAAGCTCTCCAACTCCGTCTAAAGCATAAAACTCGCATTGTATCGGTATGAGCACAGAATCGCAAGCAGTGAGAGCATTTAAAGTGAGAATACCTAAAGTAGGAGGGCAATCAATAAATATATAATCATAATTATTTCTTATTTTTTCTAAAGCTTTTTTTAGTTTATATTCTCTTCCTATTTCGCTTACTAGTTCTATTTGAGCACCTACCAAATCAGAATCTGAAGGTATAAGGTAAAGATTTTCTTGATATGTATTTATTATTACTTGTTCTATATCAGCTTCTCCGATTAAAATATCGTATATCCCATATTCCATTTTATCTCTTGTAACCCCTATACCCAAACAGGCATTAGCTTGCGGGTCTATATCGATTAATAAAGTTTTATATCCCATAGATGCTACTATAGAACTTAAATTAACAGCTGTTGTTGTTTTGCCAACACCGCCTTTTTGATTTACTATTGATATAATTTTAGACATATAAAATAACCCTTAAAATTATTATATTATAACAAAAGTATATATTTTATCAAGGTTTTAATAAATTATAATAGATTAGATATTATAATTTTTAAAATATGTATTTATAGAATATGTTTAAATATGTTAACTTTTTTTCTAAATATATTGAGATTTTTTTATTTAAATATAAAATAATATGATAACAAAACAATAGGAGTGTATATGAGTATAGGTTCTGGAAAAATAGAATTAGAAGAGGGTATAAAACTATTTAGAAACGAGAACTATAAAGAGGCAATAGAGTCTTTAGAAAAGATATTCGCTCAAAATAATGATGTAGAGTCTGGATACCACCTTGCTTTATCCTATGCCCAGATGCAAGATTATGATAATACACTTGAAGTTTTTGACAAGATTTTAAGAAGGCTTGATAATCCGCTTAGAATGATGCAGGCACATGTTATTGTTGGCTATATATATGCTATTAGAGAAATGTATGATTTGGCTGAGTTTGAGCTTCTTGATGCTTTATCTTATGATATAGAAAATACTCAAATTTATTCTGTGCTTGGATATGTTTATTATAAAGAAAAAAAATTCTAGAAAGGCTATAGAATATTTAAGAAAGGCAGTGGCTTTAGATTCAGAAAGTCCGAATGCCAGAAACTCATTAGGCTTTATACTAGTTGATAGTGATATTAATATAGATGAAGGAATAGAAGAGATAAAAAAGGCTTTACATAAAGACCCTTCTAATCCTGCATATTTAGATTCTTTGGGTTGGGCTTATTTCAAAAAGAAAGATATTGCCAATGCTAAAAATTATCTTACTAAAGCATTTGAAATAGCTCCTTCTAATAAAGATATAAAAGAACATCTTTTGAAGCTTGATAACTATAAAATATAATATTTTTTTGGAGGTTTATTGTTTATGAAAAAATTTGTAATAGTTTTTGTTTTTTTATTATCTTTATCGCTTTATTCTCAGTATGATTTAAAGTATGCTGGAAAGATAGAAGTTTTAAGAGATGGTAAGTCTTCTAGTTTTAGTAATAAAGTTTATGATGGAGACACTATTAAAACTTCAAAAAATGCTTTTGCTGAGATAAAAATAAAAAATAAATATTATTATCTATCAGAAAATACATCTTTTTCTATAAAGAATGGGGAGATTAATTTAGTTAATGGAGTTTACTATACTAGAGCTAATCAATTTAACTCTATTAATGATTTTAAAAGCTATGATAAAGATTTAAAAGTTTATGTTGATCCTTATCCATTTTATGCTGGCAAAGTTTCTACTATTTATGTAACTTCCAAAGATGATGTAAAAATAAAAAATGCAAAACTTATGGGAAGTGCAAGACCTATAGTGAAATTTTTTGAATTAAAAGATGCTAGTGATAAGATGAAAGTTTATAAAAGTGTATTTGGAATATATGTAGGCTCTCAAGATAAAAAATATCAGTTTCAATCAAATGTTGAGCTTAAAGATAAAACTATAGCTACAGTAGCTTTAGATATTGATTTGGATTTTACACCGCCTCCTCCAAAACCTAAGCAAATACAAGGTGTTACAACAACTATGAAAAATATTATAAGTAATCCGCAGAAATCTAAAGAAGAAAGAGAGCTTCTTAACGGCAAAATTTATATAAGCTATACTCCGACAAATTATGCTGACAGCGTTTATATAATGCCTGCACAAGGAAGATACTCTTCTGGTTTTGGTGCTTTTAGGGGATATACTAAAGATTATGCTAGATACCATCAAGGTTTTGATATTGCAAACACTAACGGCACACCAATAATTGCTGCTAATAATGGAGTTGTGAGAGTTTCAAGAGAATTATTTGTAAGAGGTAATTGTGTTGTTATAGACCATGGTCAGGGTGTTTACAGTAGTTATTTTCATATGTCTAAACTTATAGCTAAAGAGGGTCAGTATGTAAAAAAAGGTGATATTATTGGGCTTATAGGTTCTACTGGTATGTCTACAGGACCTCATTGCCATTGGGAGATGAGAGCAGGTAATATGACTTTTGATCCTTTGAGTATACTAGATAAACCTACAAAATTTAATGTAAAAGTGCTTACGGAGTTAAAGTAATTTTTAATGAGTGATTTTAAAACTATAGACGTAAAAAATGTACATAATGCTGAGCCTTTTGTTATTAGATATTTAACTTTAATAAGTGCTTTTATTTTAGTTTTATTATTTATATTTATATTTGGCACTAATAGGCTTAATGAAGAATATAATATAATTAATATATGGAATAAAGAAATATCTTCTATATTAGACCCTGTTAATGATAATAACTATAGTATAGATGGTACTTTTAAGCATAATTTCTTTTCAAAGCCTGCAGGAATAATTCATTATTTCGATTCAAAAGGAAAGACATTATATTTTACAAATTTATCTGCTGGTGAATTAGCTTCATTGAATAATGGATATTTTATTAAGTATAAGAGATATGGTAATGTTATAGAATGCTACAACAGCAGCGGAGAGATTTTATGGCGTACCAATACTTCTGTATATCCAGAGATTTCACCTTATGCCAATAGGAGTATTTATCATTCTAGCGACAACTCTAAAGTGCAGATGTTTGATTATGATAATAACCCTTTAAGCGAACATATACAATATGGAGAAATTATTACAGACGGTGCTTTTGCTTCATATACAGGTGATTATATATCAGGTTTTTCTAGCGGTGATATAGCTTATATAAACAGAAATGGTAAAATGGATTATAGCATATCTACAATACTTAGCGAAATAAATATAGTAAAATCTGTTGCTTTAAGCGAGTATGGAAGTTTTGCTTTATCTATTAGCGGAATTAGACCAGAGTATATAACTTTGTATGATTCTAAGGGTAAATCGTTATGGTATTTGGATACTACTCTAAACAGAAGAAAACATGTATCTTCTTATGTTAGTGAGAAATCTATGCGTGCTTTTATGCTTGCAGACAGAGATATTATAATATATTCTCTAAATAACGGCAAAGAGATTAACAGAATAAACATAGAAAAATATAATATGCTAAATCCTGTTAATATGAAGCTTAATGCTGAAACTAATTCCACTATAATGAGTGTTTCTAAGGCTGGAAATAGTGAAGTGCTTATATATGACAATAAACTTGAAGAGGTGATATTTGAGAAAAGTATAGATGCTTGGGTTTATTATGTTGATATATCTACAGAGTATAATGAATATATGATAGTCAGCGATAAAATGATATATGCTTATAAGAGAGTAAAACTATGATAAAAAAAAGTTTATTATTTATTTTATTTATTCAGTCAATAATTTTTGCTAGGATTCCTATTGATGAAAATAAGATTAGAATAACAAGTACATTCGGAGAGTTTAGAACAGACCACTTCCATAATGGGGTAGATTTTGGCGGAAATAGAATGCCTATATATCCTATAGCAGACGGCGAGATAGTACATTATTCTGATTTTGATGAAGACCCTACAAGACCAGTATATGGAGTAGGCAATACTCTTATAGTAGAGCATTCTGAAGGTATTAGAAGTTATTATTATCATATAGATGATGGAAGCATAGAAAAAAATTATGCTAAGGTAACAGAAAATGATATACTTGCTTTAACAGGAAACACTGGTCGTTCTGGAGGTGCTCATTTGCATCTTACAATAGAAGATATGAAAAAGGGGCTTGTTATAGACCCTCTTGCTTATCTTGATATGAATAAAGGCTCTGAACAATCTCCTCTTATACATGGTATATATTTAAGAACAGAAAATAGATTAATACAGATAAAAGACAATATGTCTATAAGGTATAATGATGAGCTAAAATTATTTGTTAAGGCTTATGATTTGCTTGGAAGCATTCCTATGGGGCTTAAGAGAGTAAAAATATATATGAATGATGATTTGCTTAGAGATTATGATTTTACTTATTTTATTAAGCAGAACAATGTTTATTATATATCTCCAGATTATAGATTTGAAGATGTTTATGGAGTTGATTCTCATTATTATAGGGGAGGAAGTTTTATACCTAAACGCGGCAAATATATATTTAAAGCAGAGGTTACAGACTTTGATGATAAGAGTGTTGTGCTTACTAGAAGTGTGAATTTTCACTAGTTAAATAATATGTAAAGTATTGATATAATATTTATAATATGTTATAATTAATGAATTAAAAATTATAGAATGTGTAAAATATAGTAAATGATAGGGAGTTAAATCAATGGAAATTATCTTAAAGAAAGATTTTATATCACTTGGCTATGAAGGCGATATATGTAAAGTAAAAAATGGTTATGCAAGAAATTTCCTTATACCAAGAGGAATAGCTGTAGTAAAAAATGCTGCTAATTTAAAAACTTTAGCTCAAATGCAAAAAAGCTTAGAGAAAAAAAGAGCTAAAAGAAAAATGGAAGCAGAAATACTTAAAGGTAAAATTGTTGATATAAGTGTTATAATACCTGCTAAAGTTGCTGATAATGGTAAATTATATGGTTCTGTTAGCCAGCAGACTATAGTTGATGCTTTGAAAGAAAAAGAAATAGATATCAATAAACGCGATGTTCATATGGAAAAACATATTAAAGAACTTGGCGAATATGATGTTGAAATAAAATTATATCATAGCGTTAATGCTAATATCAAAATTAAAGTTGTTAATATTGATAGCGTTGATAATGCTACTAATGTTGAAGCTAACGCAGAAAATACTGAAGCTCTTAATACAACAGAAGAAAATAATTAATGAATAATACTCCATGCTCCATAGAGGCTGAAGAGTCTCTACTTGGAGCTATGCTTCAAAACTCTCAGGCTATATCTGCAGCAATTTCTAAAATAGTATCTAAAGATTTTTATAGCGAAAGAAATAGACTGCTTTATGAATGCATTCTTGAAATGCATAATAGAGGAATTGCTGTTAATGCTGAAACTACTTTAAGATATCTCAAAGAAAATGGTCTTTTCGACAAAATAATTCAAAATGATGAAGTATATTTAACAAAGATAATAGACGGAAGTCCTTTTCATCAAAATGCCAAATATTATGCAGAAATTATAGCAGAGAAATCTTTATTAAGAGATTTAATAACTGCCACTCAAGATATACAAAACTCAGCCTATGAAGCTAAAGACTCTGAAACTAAAGAAATAGCCGATTTTGCGGAAAAAAGAATATTTGAAGTTACTCAAAGAAGGCTTGATAATGATTTTATACATATAAGAGATTTACTTTATGAAGCGTTAACCACTATAGAAAACAGAAAAAAACATAAAGGTACTGTTACAGGTGTGCCTTCTGGTTTTATTGGGCTTGATAAAGTTACTCATGGTTTTCAGCCTTCAGATTTAATCATATTAGCAGCTCGTCCTTCTGTTGGTAAAACTAGCTTTGCTTTAAATATAGTTGAACATGTTATTACTAATATTGAATCTATGAATTTTGGTATTGGTTTTTTCTCTTTGGAAATGAGCAGTATGCAGCTTGTGGAGAGACTTATTGCTAGTAAGGCTAGGATTAGTTTGTCTCGTGTAAGGTCTGGGGATTTGGAGAGACCAGAGTGGACTAAATTAGGTCAGACTTTTAATAGTTTATCTCAGGCTAATTTGTTAATAGATGATTCAAGCCAATTAACTATTATGGAGATAAGAGGTAAAGCTAGGCAGATGAAATACAAGTTTGCCGAAATTGCCAAAACCACAGGAAAACCAATAGATTTGAAACTGATAGTAGTTGATTATTTACAGCTTATTCATTCTAATGCCAATACCAGAAGAAACGGCACAAGAGAACAAGAGATTGCAGATATATCAAGAGGTCTTAAAGCATTGGCAAAAGAGTTAAATGTACCTGTTATAGCATTAGCACAGTTGTCTAGGGCAGTTGAGCAGAGACAGGATAAACCAAGGCTTTCTGATTTGCGTGAATCTGGTTCTATAGAGCAAGATGCTGATATTGTTATGTTTCTTCATAGACAAAAGTCGAACAAAGAGGACAAAGATGAAGAAGTAATAGATGAGAAGAATAATCAGGTTGAAGTAATACTTGCAAAACATAGAAATGGTGCTATACTTGAAGGGTTGCCTCTTAATTTTATTGCTGACCAGACAAGATTTGAAAATATTAATGTTAATAATAATTAAAATAAGGACTTTTGCCCATGGAATTATTTGATGTTAAGATAGAAGTTAGAAAGGGTATAAAAAATAAGATTATCATATTGCTTGATACATTAGGTGAGTTTGCTTCTTTACTTATACAGATATTTAAATACACTTTTAGACCTAGTTTTTCTTTTAAGCTTTTAACTGACCAAATAGTGAGAATGGGGGTAGAGTCTTTTATTGTTGCTGCGGTAACTGTACTTTGTACTGGTATGGTAATGTCGCTTCAGATAGCAGTTGTTTTGGACAGCGTATTAAAAGGTATATCACAGTTTGTTGGTTCTATGGTTGGTAAGGCTATGGTTAAGGAATTATCTCCTATGCTTCTTGCTTTAATATTTGCGGGTAGGGTGGGAAGTTCTGTTACTGCTGAGATTGGTACTATGCAGGTAAGTGAACAATTGGACGCTTTAAAGACATTATATACTAATCCAATAGAATATGTTGCTGTGCCTAGATTTTGGGCTGCTGTTATATCTCTTCCTATGCTTACTGTTTCTGCTGATATAATAGGGGTACTTGGCGGGGCAGTTGTTACTGTGTTTGTACTTAATAATGATCCTGCTATTTATTTTGATAGGGCTATTGCTGTTATTTCGCTTGGGGACTTTATTGGAAGTTTAATAAAATCTACTATTTTTGGTGCTGAAGTTATTTTGATTTCTTGTTTCTATGGATTTAGAACTAATGGAGGAGCTGAAGGTGTTGGTAAAGCTACTACTATTAGCGTGGTTTATAGCTTTATGTTAATACTTATAACAGACTATCTATTAGTTTCAATACTTGGTATGTTTGGCATGTAATAAAATATTATATATTATTTATTGCTTCTATTATCGTATTAAAACGCATACCTAGTGAAGCTTTTATTAAAATTGCTGTCTCTTCATTACTATTTTTTATAATATCAATTATAGTGTTTATACTCTCTTCTACTTTTTTAAAATGCATTTTAGAGCATGTAACTTCATTATCTATTTTTTGAGAATTATCTCCGACTGTAATAACTTCATTTATGTTTTTTAATGAGTTTATAAATATTCCTATGTTTTTATGAAAAGAAGAGTTTTGAGTTTCTGTTTCAAGCATATCGCCTATAATAGCTATTTTTCTTTTTTCTTCTCTTTTAGATAAATATATAAGCATATTTTTTAATGCTGTAGGGTTTGAATTGTAGCAATCGTTTATAATAGAGCAGTTATTTATTTTTATTATCTGCATTCTATTTTTTTGATTTTGATAATTAGTTAAAGCTTTTGCACATTCTTCTAAATCTATGTTATAAAGTTCTGCTGCTTTTAGAGCCATTAATATATTTTGTAAATTAAAATCTCCAATTAAATTATGATTGAATGTTACGCCCTTATAAACAAAACTGTTATCATTTATCTTTTTTATTTCTTTTATGTCTGCTTCTATAATGTTTTTTATTTTTTTGTTTTTTGCTTCGCTTAATAATATATCTACTTTGTTTGTGTTTTTATTTATAATAGCATTTTCTTTTGCATTATTAAATAACTCACTTTTAGCAAGAGCTATATTTTCTAAAGAACCCAAAAAAGCAATATGCACAGGTTCAACATTATTAATAATAACAGTATCAGCTTCTATTGCTTCAGATATTCTTAAAAGTTCATTTTTATGATTCATTCCAGCTTCTATTACTGCCATCTCATAACTGTCATCTAAATTAAATATTGTTTTTGGCACTCCTATTTCATTATTAAAATTGCCTTCTGTTTTTAGTGTTTTATATTTTGTGCCTAAAAATAATGCTGTTAATTCTTTTGTAGTAGTTTTTCCGCAGCTTCCTGTAATTGATACTACTTTTATATTAAATCTTCTTCTATATTCTCTGGCCAACTTTATAAAAAATAATACACTATCATTAGTATAAACCACATTAGCGTCTTTTGGCATATTGATATTTTCTGAAAGTATAAAAAATCTGCATCCTTTATTGTATGTATCTAAAGCAAAATCATTGCCGTTAAACTTATCGCCTTTTATGGCTAAAAATAATTTGTTTTCATTAAAATCTTCTCTGCTGTCTGTGGATATTTGTAAATTTTTATTTTCATCAGTAGAGTTGAAGATACATTTTGAATTAGTTTCATTTGCTATTTTTATTATATCTTTTAGAGAAGTTTGTCCCATGTTATTTAAGTCCTTGTCTATTATTTTTAGTTTGCCAATTTTTGTTTTTTATAAATATATTATGAACTTTTTTTCTTGTGTAAGATTATACTTAGTCATCAAAAATGCAGTCCTTTTGCTTCTTTGGGTCACCAAAAGAAGTAGGGGGTTGGGGACTAGTCCACAAAATAATAAAAATATAAAAACTTATTTTTGACAGTAATAGTTTTAATAATATAATAACTCTAAATAATAAAAATTACTACTCATATATTTAATAATTGACTTTAATTATTATTAATGTATTATTTATATATAATTTAAAAAAGGATTTAAAAATATGACTTTTGATTATAAAGGCATTACAAATAAAAACAAAGAATTAATATTTATAGCAGGTCCTTGCGTTATAGAAAGCGAAGAGATGACTATGAATATTGCTAAAAAATTAAAAGATATAAAAGAGAGACTCAATATACAATTAATATTTAAAGCAAGTTATGACAAAGCTAATAGAACTTCATTATCTTCCTATAGAGGATTGGGAATGAAAGAGGGGCTTGAGATATTACAAAACATAGGAAAAGAGCTTGGACTTTTAACTATTACAGATATACATGTGCCTACAGAGGCTGAAGTTGCTGCTAAATATGTTGATTTTCTTCAGATACCTGCTTTTTTATGCAGACAGACTGATATGCTTAGGGCTGCTTGCGAAACTAAAAAGGCTGTTAATGTAAAAAAGGGGCAGTTTATAAGCGGTTATGATTGTAAGTATATAGCAGATAAATGTGCTGATGCAATAGAGGAAAAAAGGCTTTTACTTTGTGAAAGAGGTACTATGTTTGGATATGGTAATTTAGTTGTTGATATGAAGAATATGGAGATCATGAAAAACTATGCTCCTGTGGTTTATGATGCTACACATTCTTTGCAGATGCCTTCTGCTGCTAATGGTGTTTCGGGTGGGGCTAGGGAGTTTATACCTGCTTTACTAAAGTCGGCTGTTGCTTTATCTATTGACGGTATATTTATGGAAGTGCATCCTAATCCTAAAGAAAGCCTTTCAGATTCTAATACTATATTTGAACTTGATAAGGTTGAAGATTTGTGGAAAGATGTATTAAAAATAAATGAACTAGTAAAAAATATGTAATTATTATTTTTTTGATAGTTTTAATATAAGTCTGTCTATAAATAGTTCAATATATCCTAATATTGTAAATGCTATAGTAATAAATAGGGCATTCTTTAATACAGTTTTTATTCCGTATTTGTTTATATCTATAAAGAAGTATGGATAATAACTGCCGTTTGATAATTCGCTTCCGAGTTTTGCTCTTATAAATATAAACAAAAAGTAAATAAGGGGTATGATAAGCCATAGTATAGGGTCTATATTTTTATATATTCCTTTTTTGTCAAATAAAATATAATCAACTATAGTCATAATTGGCACTATATAATGAAGTATTGTGCTTCTTATAATATCTGCTCTGTTATCATAGCCTCCGCTAAGCAGAAAATGATATATTAAAAATGTAACAGTGATAGACATTGTTATTGTGCCTTTTAATCTTGGCATAAATGTTTTTTGTTTTTTTATTAAATATACTATATCTATAATAAAATAAACTATTACTAAAATATTGCTTTGATAGGTAAAATAATATAATGTTTCTACATCTATTTTTTTGTCTGCTGTTATAAGTCCGCTAATTACAGCAAATAGTCCTAATATAACTATTATTAATTTATAAATTATTTTTTTCATTGTTTATAAAAATCCATTATTTCTTTTGCAGTATTTTCTATATCGGTTGGTTTTATTCTTTTTATATTTTCTAATTTTTCATCTTTTCTAAACCAAGTTAATTGCCTTTTAGCAAAGTTACGAGTGTTTTTCTTTATTAATTCTTTAAGCTCATCTAAACTCATAGCATTATTAACTATATAGTCGTAACATTCTTTATAGCCAATAGCCTGTATTGATGTATTGGTTTTATCTACATTGTAATTGTTTATAATATATTTTACCTCATCAAGAAGCCCTTTATCAAACATATTATCAACTCTTTTATTTATATTGTTATAAAGTTCTTCTCTTTCAATATCTATAATATAGCTAATATATTCAATATCCAATTTTCTTTTTCTTTGTTTTTTTAATTCAGAAAACTTTTTTCCGGTATTATAATAAACTTCTAAAGCACGAACCACTCTTCTTGAATTGAATCTATCTATAGTTAAAGCGGCCTCTTTATCTATATTAAGCAAATCCAAATACAAACTTTCTAATCCATCTTTTTCTATTTTCTCATAAAGCTCTTTTCTTATTTTTATAGCTTTTTCTTTATCCTCATTTTCTTCTTCAAAAAGCCCGTATTTTATAGAATCAATGTAAAAACCAGTGCCTCCAACTCCAAATATAGGTGTATTATCTATATTGTCTACAGTCTCTTTTAATATATCAAGATAATCATTAACATTAAAATTGACAGAAGGCTCAATTAAATTTATCATTTTATAATTGTATTTTTTTATTTCTTCTTTGGAGGGTTTAGCAGAGCCTATATCCATATATCTATAAACCTGTATAGAGTCTATAGATAGTATGGCGGCATTATTGAAATAGTTATCTATAAGTTTATGTGTAAAATCACTTTTTCCAGAGGCAGTAGCTCCAGATATAAAAACTATTTTTTTCACAATTTAATATTATTCAGATTTTTTAGATGCTCTTTTTTTTCTTTTTGGTTTCTCTTCTTCTTCGTAATTATCTGTTATTTCATCATCATCGTCATCTATATCTTCCATAATAGTTTCTTCAACTTCTTCAACTTCATCATCAGTAACATATTCAGCATCATTATATGTAGCTTCAGTATGTTTGAAAGGTGCTTCTTCATCAACAGTCATTTGAGTATCTTTTTCGTATTCATATTTAATAGTACCATCAAGTATATTTTTTATTACTGTAGGTATATACTTACCATTTCTATATTTAGTTTCAGCTTTTAATAATTTTTCGCCTGATTTAGCAAGTTCTATCATAGCTTTACTAAGTTCATAGCGGTTGCCTTTATATTCAATAAGTTTTTTAAGTGGTATTATTCCCATTATAAATACTCCATTTATTATAATTTTGAATTTATAGCTTCTTCTAATTGCCTATAAGCTACATCAATTTCATCATTTTTTATAACAATATCAAATTTATTTTTATATTCCAATTCTCTTTTAGCATTTTGTATTCTAATCTTCATGCTCTCTTCAGATTCAGTTCCTCTTGCCTCTAATCTTGCTTTCAAATCATCTATTGAAGGAGGCTCTATAAATATATAGTTAGCATGTATTCCTTTTTCTTTTAAAAATAATGCTCCTTGTATATCTATATCCAATATTAATATAACTTTTTCATTATTAGCCTTTTCTAATTCTTTAAAAGAAGTGCCGTAATAATTATCATGAACATTAGCCCATTCAATAAAATCGCCATTATCTATCATTTTTTGGAAAGTATCTTTATCTATAAAGTAGTAATCTTTGCCGTCAACTTCACCTTCTCTAATATTTCTAGTTGTATGAGACACACTGAACATTGCATTTGAGTGTTTTGACATATATTTTTTTATTAAAGTTGTTTTACCAGCTGCCGATGGAGCTGTTATTACCACTATATTACTCATATAAAAAAGATACCCAATAGATAGTTTTATTGATTATACAACAAAGCAAAAAATATTTCAAGTTTTTTTCCAAACTTTACATAAGATATTCATTATTTTCTCATATTTTTTATTATTTCTATTGTTTCAAAGTCTAATTTTTCGCCTCTTTTTTCTAAATCTTTTATTATTATATTTATTTCATCATCATTCATGTTTTGTCCGAATTTTGCCTTTGCTGTGATGGTTTCTATTTTTATTATTCCTATCATCATTGATTTTTGAGCATATTCAAACATTTTGTTTTCTATTGATAAATTATTATTGTCTTTTTCATATTTTCTTACTAGTTCATATAATATATTTTTTCTTTTTTCAATCTTGTCTATTAGATTAACTTCTCCTTCAATATATACTGAAAAGAAAAATTGCGTTGGTATCATAGTATTATTATTAAATGTTGATGGTATGTATGAATATGGTTTTGATGCAGTAAAGGATACTTTTGGATTATTTTTTAATAATTCGTATTTTCTTCCGCTTGGAGCTCCGTGAAAATATATTTCATTATCTTTATAGCAGAAACTTATAGGTACACAGTATGGTGTTTTATCTGGTAATGACATGACTCCATATTCTATAGTGTTTAACATATTTTCTATTTCTTTTTTATCATTAAAATTAAATTCTTTTCTTCTCATTTTATTTATAACCTCAATAATAAGTTTTAATTATTTGATTATATCATTATAATATATATTTTGACAAATTATTTATTTTCTTATATTATATTATCCAATATTTTATTTAATTTTATATTAAAAATTTAATTAAAAAATTGGAGTGTTTCTTATGAAGATAGCTATATGCCAATTTGAAATAATACCTTCTATGCCGGTGATAAATGCTAGTAAAATGATTAAATATATTGAAGAAGCAAGGGATAATAATGCAGATATTATTGTTTTTCCAGAGCTTTCTGTTTCTGGGTATATGGTTGGAGATATGTGGGAGAGTGAATCATTTGTAAGAGAATGCGAGAGACTTGGAGAAGAGATAATAAAAGCTTCTAAAGATATATATGTTATTTTTGGTAATATTGCTTTAGATAAAGCTAAAAAAAACTTTGACGGAAGAGTGAGAAAATATAATGCATTGTTTGTAGCAAAAGATGGCAAGCTTATAGACAATAATACAACAGAATATAATTTCTTTATAAAAACTCTTCTTCCAAATTATAAAGAGTTTGATGACAGCAGACATTTTTACAGCCTAAAAGATTTAGCTTTAGAAAATGATGTAAGTATAAAAAAATATTTAAAACCATTAGAGATAGAAATTAATAAACAAAAAATAAAATTAGGCTTAACTATATGCGAAGATATGTGGGCTAAGAATTATAATGTAAACCCTATGGAAATAATGAAAGATGATGTTGATATGTTTATTAATATATCTAGTTCTTTTTATATTTTAGAAGATGAAACAAAAAAGAATAATATGTTTTCTGATATAGCAAAAAAATATAATAAGCCATTAATATATGCTAATAATGTAGGCATTCAAAACAATGGTAAGAATGTTTTTACTTTTGACGGAAGCAGCAGAGTTTATGATGAAAAAGGTAAACTACTTTTAAAAGGAGATAGATATAAAGAGGAAGTATATTATATAGAGTTTGATGATAAAAGTAAAAAAGAAGAGATAGCAGTAAAAGAAGAAAATGAATACAAACTCATATACGATACAGTTATTTACGGCATAAGAAAGTTTATGAAATCTATTGGAATGAATAGGGTAGTTATTGGGGTATCTGGAGGAATTGATTCTGCATTATCATCTGCTATGTATGTTAGTGCTTTGGGTGCTGATAATGTTTTACTTGTGAACATGCCTAGCAAGTTTAACTCTAATACAACTAAAAACCTTGCAAAGAGTTTATCTGATAATTTAGGCTGTGCTTATATGGTAATGCCTATACAAGAGTCTGTTGATTATACTATAAAACAGCTTGAAACTTCTCCTATGATTAAAGATGGAAAAGAGAGTTTCTTAAAAGTATCATCTTTTGTTACAGAAAACATACAGGCAAGAGACCGCTCTTCAAGAATACTAGCTGCTATAGCTGCAAGTTTTGGAGGTGTATTTACTTGCAATGCAAACAAAACAGAAACTATAGTTGGTTATTCTACTTTGTATGGTGATAATGCTGGTTTTTTTGCTTGCTTAGGAGATTTATGGAAGTATCAAATATATGGACTTGCAAAATATGTTAATGATAAAGTTTATAAAAGAGAGGTTATTCCAGAGGGTACAATTAATATAGTTCCAAGTGCTGAGCTTTCAACTGCACAGGCTGTAGATGAAGGTAAAGGCGACCCTATAAAATATGATTATCATGATTATTTATTTAAAACTATGTTTGAATCTTGGAAGAGAATTATACCTGAAGATGTTTTAGAGTGGTATATTGATGGAAGTTTAGAAGAGAAGATTGGGTGTAAAAAAGGACTATTAAAAAAATATTTTAAAACTGATATTGAGTTTATAGAGGATTTAGAGAAGTGGTGGAAGCAATATACTGGAATGGCTGTTTCAAAAAGAATACAGGCTCCTCCTATACTTTCTATTAGTAAAAGAGCTTTTGGAAATGGAAGCAAAGAGGCTCAAAATGGTGTTTATTATACTGCAAGATATTTACAATTAAAGAATGAAATATTAAATAAATAATACTTGCAATTATATTAACTTAAAAATAAAATGTTTAATAATTTATTTTTGACTTACAATATAAAAATAGAGGTTTATAGATGATAAAAAATGTAGCTCATGTGAAGTTTAGAGATTCCAATTTTGGTAAGTTTGAACATGCACATATAGAAGATATAAATATAAAAGATGCTTGTATTGTAGAGACTGATGAGGGTATTGAATTAGGATATATTGTTAATTTTGAAGATATAGATATGGAAGCATTTAATAGCAATGTAGAAGATAGCAGTCAAGAAAATATGTCTGAAGATAATGCTGCTGATGAAGAGATATCTGAAGAGATGAAAGAGATGGTGGACGATGAAGCTCATATAGTAAAACCTAAAAAAAATAAAATATTTAATATATTAAGAAAAGCAACAGAAGAAGATTTGAAGCAGCATAGTAAAAACAAAGAAGATGCTGTGGAAGCTTTTAGAATCTGTAAAGAGAAAGTTAATAATCATAATTTAGATTTGAAGCTTATTAGCTCTTATTATTTTCTTGATAGGGCTAAGTTATTATTTGAGTTTATAGCAGAGGAGAGAATTGACTTTAGGGAGCTTGTAAAAGATTTGGCTGCTCATTTTAAGACACGCATAGAATTAAGGCAGATTGGTGTTAGAGATGAAGCTAGGGCTATAGGCGGATGCGGAATATGCGGAAGAGAATTATGCTGCAGGGTAAAAAATGGAAAGTTTGAAACTATTACTATAAAAATGGCAAAAGAGCAGAGCATGCTTTTAAATACAATGAAAATATCCGGTCAATGCGGAAGACTTATGTGCTGTTTGGCTCATGAATATAAGGCTTATTGTTCTCTTAAAAAGGATTTGCCTAAAGTAGGAACTAAATTAATATTTAATAATACTCCTGCTTCCATAAAAGATTTGAATCCTTTAAATAAAACTTTACTTATAGAAACAGAAGATAAGAGATTATTTTATATAAATGCTAATGAGTTAGAAAATCAAAATGGTGTTTTGGTTGCTAATATAAAAGCAGAATAATAATATTAATGATTAATATTTGGAGTTATAGTTATGAATAATAATAAAAAAATAATGTTAAGCGGAATACAGCCTACAGGTTCGCTTCATATAGGCAATTATCTTGGGGCTTTGAAGAATTGGGCTGATATACTTGATGATTATTACGGCTTTTTTTGTATAGTTGATTATCATGCTATTACTATAGAATATGATGTAAAAGAGATGCAAAAAAGAATAATTAATGCTGCTGTAGAATATTTGGCTTCAGGACTTGACCCTAAAAAATGTTCTATATTTGTGCAGTCTGATGTGAGGGCTCATACTGAACTAGCTTGGATATTTAATTCTATTATACCTGTAGCAGAATTAGAAAGAATGACACAGTACAAAGATAAATCAAGAAAAAATGTTGAAAATATTAATGCTGCTTTACTCACATATCCATCATTAATGGCTGCTGATATTTTGCTTTATCACCCTGATATAGTACCTGTTGGTGAAGACCAAGAACAGCATGTTGAACTTACAAGAATGATAGTAAGAAAGTTTAATAATAGATTTGGAGAATATTTTAAAGAGCCTGACACTTATCATGGCAAGGTATTAAGAATATTAGGTCTTGACGGCGTAAACAAAATGAGTAAATCATTAAATAACCACATTGCTTTATCGCTTACAGCAGAAGAAACAGAAAAACTAATAATGCAAAAAGCTATGACAGACACTAATAGAAAATTAAAAACAGATAAGGGTAATCCTGATATTTGTAATGTTTATTCTTATCATAAAATTTTCTCAAGCGAAAATGAACAAAAAGAAGTTTGCGAAGGTTGTAAAAATGCTTCTATTGGATGCGTACAATGTAAGAGAATGCTTGCTGCAAATATCAATAAAGAATTAGCTCCTATAAGAGAGAATATAAATAAATATTCTAATGATTTAGATTATGTTTATGATGTTCTTAAAGAGGGAGCAAAGAATGCTTCTGAGGTAGCTGAAAAAACACTTTATGAAGTGCGTGATTTAATGGGGCTTAATGACCGCAAGAGAAAATAATTTTCAATAGTTTTGTTCAAGTATACAAGAATTTTTAAGTTTGTTAAAAATTCTTGTATGTTTTTTATTTGTTGGGCAAAGCCACACTTCTTCTATATTAATAAAAGAATCAAAAGAACTTCATTTTTAACAAAAATATAAGCATTATCTTATTTATATATATTTATAACGTACAAAATTAAATCATTTGCATTTTTTGCAACTTTTTGCGGCGGGAAAAAGTTGAAGAAAAAAACTATGAGAAAATATAGTTGTTTATGTATATATAAAATTATTTATCTTTCTTGCTTAAATAATCTGAAATCTCATTAGAAACATTTTCCATAAAGCTTATTCTTGAGTTTAGAGCATTTACGAAATAGTTATAAAAAACAACTGTAGGTATTGCTATAACAAGACCTGCTGCAGTTGTGAGAAGTGCATTTGCTATACCGCTTGCAAGAGCTATAGGGTTTCCGCTTCCAACAGATGCCATTACTCCGAAAGATTGTATCATTCCTAGTATTGTACCTAAAAGTCCTAATAGCGGTGCTACTGTTGATATTGTAGATAGTGTAGAAATAAATCTCTCTAATTTTGGAAGCTCTTTATTTGACTGCATTATCATTGATTCTTTTATTATTTCTATATTTTTTAACCCCTCTAATACTATGTTTGATAATGGAGAATTACTTGTTTCACATAGTGCTATTGCTGTTTTTATATCATTGTCTTTTATTAGAGCATGAAGCTTTGGGGATAGAGCATCATCTTGTGCTTTTATTTTATTAAAATAAATAAATCTATCAACTATTGCTGTTATAGCTATTAGAGAACATAATAATAAAGCTATCCAACATAGTATCATAGCAACATTAAGCAAAGAAGTAGCTCCAAAGATTCCATTTATAACATTATTCATTTTATATTCTCCGTTTCTAATAATTATAATTGTATATATATAAAAAATCAATAATTACTAATTTATTTCTGTTTCTATCACAACATTATATTCATTTTCGCTATAGCTTTCTTCTGAAATATAAGCATTATTGGTTAATTCTACAACCTTATTAACATCTATTCCTTCTTTTAATAACATATAATATAAAGATTCGTAAGCTCTTTTTAATGCATTTTGTGTAAGCATTTGCCTTGTATAAGGACTTAGTTTTGCATTTTCTGTTAATTGTATAGATGCATTCGCTCTAAAAATATTACCTTCTATTTTTCCTTCTCTAACAATTTTACTTAAAGCTTGCAGTGAGTTTGTGTATATAGAAATGTCTTCAACTTTTATATCTGTATAATAATTATCTATTTTTTTTGTAATTTTTTATTTTTACTGTTTCTTTATTATTAAAGTCTATTATATTAGAATCTTTTAAAAACACTCCAACAACATTATAATCGTTTCTATTAATGCTTGGTGCTGTTTTTTCAGCTATATAATAATACATATTTTCTATTGCTTTTTCTCTGCTTGCTTCATAGCTTAAATCGCTATATCCAGTAGAATATAATATTCCCTTTTCTATATCATTTTTTTTACATGAAACAATAGCTAGTAATAATATTAAAAAATATATCTTGTTTTTTTCCATAATTTATATTACATTATTTTAATATATTAATCAATAAAATAAAAAATAGTGGGAATAATTAATTGAAAAATAATATAATATATTTGATTATTTTACTGTTGTTAATCTCTTGCGGTAAAAAAGAAAATACTTTGCTTGAAGATATGGCATTGCTTGATAAGTCTTATATAAGGACGCTTCTTTATACTGCAAATATTAATAATCAAAATAGAAAAGAGAGTATAGAGAGATTTATAATAGATTGGAATGCTTTCAAAAAAAAATATTATAATGCTAACACTGAAGACCCTCAATGGAAAACAGATTTTGATAGTTTGCAAGATATTTTAATACGTTCGCATTATTATATAGCAAGCGGAGAAGATGAGAGTGCTGGATATTCTATACTTCATGATATTAAATATGTATTATCAGATATGAGAAAGAGAAATAATATTAATTGGTTTGTGGATAATATTAATGCTATATATAAAACAGCAAATAGAATGAATGAGCTTTCAAAGATATACGGACTTAATACTACAGTTCTCACAGAGGTAGAAGAAAATAGACTTTTAGTGGTTTATCAGCTTTTGGATTCTTCTGTAAAAAATGCATTAAAAGAATTCGATAGAAGTAATATTCAGTTATTAGGATTATCAGCTAAACAAATAGAAGCTTTAAGACATAATATGAATACTATTTCTGATTTAGTGCTTTCTATAGGAAATAATATATCAAATAAAAAATATAGCGATATTCCAAACATATCAGCTAATATTATTAATATATATTTTAATTCTCTTCAGATAATAGTTACTTAAATTTATTTGTTTCTGAGTGTAAATATTTATGAAAGGATTTCTAATAGTAAATAAACCCAAAGGCATTACTTCTTTTGATGTTATAAGAAAATTAAAACCTATACTGAAAGAAAAAAGAATAGGGCATGTTGGTACGCTTGACCCTTTTGCTTCTGGAGTTTTAATAATAGCTTTGGGAAGATATACTAAATTATTTTTTTTGTTTGATGATTTATATAAAGAGTATATTGCAGAAGGTGTTTTTGGAGAGAGCAGAGATACTGATGATGTAGAAGGAAAAGTTTTAGAGAAAACTAAAAATCAAAATATATTAAGTTTTAATGAATTAGAAGCATTGATAAAGAATAATTTTTTAGGCAGTATATTGCAAAAGCCTCCAATATATAGTGCTAAAAAAATTGACGGTAAAAGAGCTTATGATTTAGCAAGAGAAAATAAGGAGTTTCAATTAAAGAGTGTGAATGTTTTTATAAATAATATAGAACTATTGGAATATAATTATCCTTATTTTAGAATTAAAACTTCTGTGAGTAAAGGTACTTATATTAGGGCAATAGTAAGAGATATTGGAGAGATTACTAATAATTTGGCATACACAAAAGATTTAATAAGAACTTCTATTGGTGATTATAATATTGATAATGCTATTAGTTTAGAAAATATAAATGCTCATAACATCATTTCTTTTTTTAATATGTTTAAAAACTTTGATAAACTTTTAATAGAAGATAAAAAAGATATAAAACAAATACTCTCTGGAAATACAAAATTAATAGAGAATATAAATATAAAAAATAAATATTTAGCTTTAGTTGATAGGGATAATAATTTATTAGCTATTATAAGTAATATTAATAATTCTAATAGATACTCTTTTATAGATGTGTAATTATTTATAACAAGGAATGAAAAAAAATGAAAAAGATAATTATTGTACTTGCTTCAAGAGTTGGCTCTACAAGGCTTCCAAGAAAGGCATTAAAACCTATGGCAGGTTGCAGCACTATGCTTGAACTTATTATAAAGAGATTAAGAAGCTCTAAAATGGCTAACGATGTTATAGTTGCTACAGAAGAGAAATCTTATAATGAGTTTAGTAAAATATTTGAAAATCTCAAATGCAATTATTTTGTAGGAAGCGAGGAAGATGTTTTAGATAGATACGTAAAAGCTGCAGAGAAGTTTAATGGAGATATTATAGTGCGAGCTACTGGGGATAACCCTTTGGTGAGTGTAAAAGCGTTAGATTCTATAATAGAGCATCATATAAAAACAAATGCAGATTTAAGTCATTATGATTTGCTTCCATATGGTAGCGGTGTGGAAGTTATTAATTATGAGGCTTTAAAATATGCTAATGATAATTCTAATGATTCTTTTGAACATGAACATATTACTCAGTATCATTATAGAAACCCTAATAAATTTAAAATAGAAAATCCAGAAGTTGAAGAGAGTTTTAGAATGCCTGAATTAAGAACTACAGTAGACATGGAAGAAGATTATAATAATGTATGTGATATATTTAAAAAATATAATAATAATATATATATTGATGTTGATGATATTATAAGAGACATAAAAAATGGAAAATGAGTTTTATTATGTTTATATACTTCTCTGTGAAGATGGAAGTTATTATACTGGAGTAACAAACAATTTAAAAGAGAGATTTATAAAGCATAGTAAAGGCAAAGGTGCAAAATATACTAAAACCCATAAACCTATTAAATTTTTATCAGCTTGGAGAGTTGAAAACATAAGTATCGCTTTAAAAATAGAGCATTATATAAAAAAACAAGATAAAAAAACAAAAACCATGTTTATAGAAAATAAAAGATTATTAAAAAAATATTTTCTAAAAGAATATAGCGAATTAAAAAAAATTAGCGTAATAAGTGTATCAAATATGAATAGTTAATTTTATTAAAAATATCTTAATTTATTATTTACTTTAAAATTATTTATGTTATAACATTAGAATTGAATATTATCTGGGGGTATTTATGGGAAAGTCCATTCTAAGACTAAAAACATTTTATATTATTATTATGTCATTTATTTTTATGAGCAGTTTATCTTTATTTGGTGCTGTTAGTATCGACAGAACTACTCCTATCGGAGAGAATACAAGCAGAGCTAACTATGAAGCTATAACGGTAACATTCAATCAGCAAATGGTTGCATTGCAAGCTGTGAAAGAAGTAACTAATCAATATTTTAGTTTTAATATAGATGTTAAAGGTAAATACAGGTGGCTTTCTGTTAATACTTTGGCATTTTATCCTAGTGAAGCTTTACCAGACAATACAAAAATAGAAGTTACGCTTAAAAAAGGAATTAAAAGCGAACTTACAGGAGAAACATTAGAAAACGATTATACTTGGACTTTTAATACTTTAAGACCAATAATGCAAAAAACTTCCCCTTATGACAGACAATCAGACCTTCCTACAGATGTTAATATAGTTATTTATTATAATATGCCAATATACTTGCAAAGTGCAAAAGAGAAAATAGAATTAATATCAAGCAGTAATTATAGAGAGATAGATTTTGATGTTAGATATGCAAAAATAGAAGATTTAAGAGAATGGGAAACTAATGAATATGAATTAAATCAGGTATTAGTTATAAAACCTAAAAAGGCTTTAAACAAAGATGATGAAATAAGTGTATATATAGAAGAAGGACTTGCTGCTATAAATGGAAACTTAGGCACAGCAGACAATGATAGTTTTAAGTTTTCTACACATGATAATTTTTATTTTAATGGAGAAGAAGAGCAAACAGTAACAGCATCATATTCTCCAAAAGCTCCAGAAATAAAATTCAGTACAAGAGTAGAATGGGCTGACTTAATAAAAAATATGGAAATAAGCCCGCAAATTCAGCTTCCTACACAAGAAGAAATAGAACAAAACTCATGGTCTTCTAAAAGCTTCTCACTTTATTCACTTAGATTTAACCCTAATATCACTTATAATATAAAAATCAAAGGAAGCTTAAAAGATATTTACGGACAAACTTTAGGCAAAGAGAAAAATATTACATTAAATGTTACAGACTATAACCCAAGTGTTTCAATACCTTCTGGAATGGGTGTTGTAGAAGCTTATGAAGGAGTAAAACTTCCTGTACAGGTAATGAACCCTAATACAATTTATATACAAAGCAGATACGTTGATAAAGAAAATATTATACCTTTCTTATTTGTAAATAAACAAGTATATAGATATGATGAAACTCTAGAGTTTAGAAATTATACTAATAAATATAAAAACTTATTCGGCTACAATAATAATACAGAATATACTCCAAATGTTGAAAGAAACAGATATATTACAACAGCACTCTATTTAACAAATTATATGAATAATAAAGAGTACGGGCTTTTATCAATAGAGTTCAAAAGTAAAACAGGCTACCAAAGCGAGTACGATTATTCAACAGCTTCACAAATACAAATAACATCTATGGGCGTAACAGGAAAATTCTCAGGCGATTCAAATACAATATTTGTAACAGACTTAAAAACAGGAATGCCTGTTGCAGGTGCAGAAGTAGAGATAAGAGACGACTTTAATAGAGTATTAGAAAAAGCAACAACAGATGAAAACGGAATAGCTACTACTAAAGGCTTTAGAAGTTTTGGAATAAAAAGAGCAAGCAGATGGGATACTCCAAGACAATGGGCAATAGTTACAAAGGGTGATGATGTATCTTTTATCAATAGCGATTGGGGTACAGGTGTTTCACCTTGGAGAATGGATATTAGTTATGATTATTCTCCTGCTGATAAAGAATATAATGGTTCTATGTTTACAGAGAGGGGACTTTATAAGGCAGGCGAAGAGGTGCATATAAAAGGTGTTGTAAGAGAAAATATTATTGGAAATTGGAATATACCTACTAATTTGAAAGATGGCTCATTTACTGTTAATAACTCAAGAGGCGAAGAGATTTATAAAGGAGATGTGAGCTTAAATGAGTTTGGTTCTTATTTAATAGACTTTACTCTTCCTGCAGATGCTCCTACTGGCTATTATAGCGTGAGAGTGGCATTAAATTCTAATAATAATGATGAAGAGCTTTATAGTTTATCACAGAGCTTTAGAGTTGAAGAGTTTAAGCCTTTAGAATATGAAAGCAGACTTTGGGTTGAAGATAAAAATTATTATTTAGGCGACACTATGCCTATAAAGATGTCTGGCTGGTATTTGTTCGGTGAGCCTATGATATCTAATAGAGTTGATTATAATATATCTATGAATGAAACTTTCTTCACTCCTCCTAATAATGCAGGATTTAGATTTACAAAATTAAGCTGGTTTGAAGATGAGTATTATAATAATTATTATTCTACAATAGCTACTGGTACTGGTTCATTAGATGAAAACGGAGAATATGCTTATAGTCCTACAGTGGATGCAAGCCGTTCAATACATTCTGCTTATGTTACAATAGAGGCAACAGTATCTGGTGAAGATTCTCAAAAAGTAAGTACAACTAAGAGTGTATTGGTTCATGGAAGTGATTATTATATTGGTATAAAAAGACAAGGTTATTTCTTGGAAACTGATAAGCCTACAGAGTTAGAGTTTATTGCAGTTGATGCTGAAGGAAATAGACTTGCAGGCAAAAAGATAGAAGTTCAAGTTATAAGAAGACATTGGGAATCAGTAAGAAAGGCTATAACAGGCGGAAGATTTGAATGGGAATCTACACAGATTGATGATGTTATTGAAACTACTACAGTTACAACAAAAAAAGCCCCTGTTGCATACAGCTTTACTCCTACAAACTCTGGTCTTTATATAGTGTTAGCAAGAGCAAAAGATTCTAAAAAAAGAGAAGTTGCTGCTGATGAATATATGTATGTTATAGGTAAGGATTATGCTCCTTGGGCTATGTTTGATGATGATTTGCTTGAGCTTATCACAGAAAAAGAAGAGTATAAACCTTATGAAACAGCAAGAATAATGGTAAAATCTCCTTATGAATCTGCTACTGCTTTAGTAACAGTTGAGAGAGAATATGTAATAGATTCTTTTGTTACAAATATTGAAGGCTCTACTGCTTTAATAGAAGTACCTATAAAACCTGAATATTTACCTAATGTTTATGTGGGTGTTTCACTTGTAAAAGGAAGAGTTGAAAATGAGGCATATACTAATTATGCTACAGATGAAGGTAAGCCGTCATTTAAAATTGGTTATGCAGGGCTTTCAGTATCTCCTCGTGAAAAAGAGCTTAATGTAACAATAACAAAATCTGCTGACAGTTTAGAGCCTCGTGATGAGATGACAGTAGATTTATATGTTGAAACTAAAGAAAGTGAGCCTATGGAAACAGAGATTATGCTAAGCGTAGTTGATGTTGGAGTATTGAATTTAATAGGCTATAAAACTCCAAACTGGTTTAATACTTTCTATGGACAGAGACCTTTGAGTGTGGCAAGTGCCGATACAAGAATACACTTAATAGGTCAGCGTAACTATGGCGAGAAAGGGGATACACCGGGCGGAGATGGTATGAGAGCAGACAATATGCTTATGGCTAAAGCTGAGGCTATGGGTATGGACGTATTCAGCATAAGAAAGAACTTCTTAACAACTGCTTTCTATCAAGGAAGAGTAAAAACTGATGCTAATGGTAAGGCTACTGTTACATTTAATTTACCTGATAATATTACATCATTTAGAATAATGGCTTCTGCTATAAATAAAGATGGTTATTTTGGTGCTTCTGATGATGTTGTTGTAGTTAAGAAAAATATTATGCTTATGCCTACACTTCCAGAGTTTGCTTATGTTGAAGATAAGTTTAAGGCTGGAAGCATAGTTTATAATTATTCTGATAAAGATTTAGAGATAGAAGTTCAGGCTGTTGCTTCTAATGCTTTAATACAAAATGCTAGTCAGAAAAATAACTGTGCCTAAAGGCGGAAATGCTGATGTAAGATTTGATATTATAGCTACAAACAGCGGAGAGGCTAAAGTTACAATACTTGCTAAAGGCGGAGAATATACTGATGCTGTAGAGAAAACATTTAAAGTTAATATCCCTATGACTACAGAATCTGTGGCAATGTTCTCAAGCACTACAAACAACAATACTGATTTAATGATTAGAGTGCCAAATACTACAGAGGCTTATAAGGGTGCTGGAAGTTTAGAAGTTTATATGTCTCCTAGTGCATTCAGTGAACTTACAGGAGGAATAAACTATCTTATAAACTATCCTTATCTTTGTTTGGAACAGCAGTTATCAAGAGTATATCCTATAATAACATCTAAGAGATTATTAGTTGATATGAAGCTTACTGATATATCTGAAGAAGAATTAGACAATACAGTAAACAGTTTCTTAAAGGCTATGCCTACTTATCAAAGCCCTAATGGAGGATTCTCTTATTATCCTAGCAAAACTTGGATATCTCCTTGGCTTACTGCTTATGCTGCTGAAACTATGATTAAGGCTAAAAAAGAGGGTTATGCTATTGATGAAAACTCTCTAAAATTGGCATTAGAATATATTAACAATTATGCTAAGAGCGGTGAGGCTGAAAAACCTAGCTTCTGGTTTGATGAGTATATTAATCTTTCATCTATATCTTATATTGCAGCAGTGCTTGCAGAAGGCGGATATAATTCTAATGATGTGAAAGCTATAATAGACAGAATATACCCTCAAGTTAATAATATACCTTTCTATGGACAGGTTCAGTTAATGAGAGCTATGTATTATAATAAATATGATAGCAAGGCATTTACTAATGTTAGACAATATATACTTAACACTATAAAAGAAGACCCTAATACTGCTCATTATGAACTTGAAGAGAGATATAAAAATCTTTACTGGATACACTCTTCATCAGTAAGAGATACTTCAGCTGCTTTATATGCTTTGATAGAAACAGGTTATGATAATGCTATCAATGAAAAAGTGGTTCGCTGGCTTGTTCAATCAAGAAAAAACGGCAGATATTTAAACACTCAAGACAATGTGTCAGTATTTGCTGCTATGAATATGTATTACAAAAAATACGAAAATGTTAAACCTAATTTCAAAGCAGAGTTTATATATCAAGGAAAAACTTTACTTGCTGAAACATTTAATTCAAGAACTCAGCCTAGCTTAACACAAAATTATGCTTTAAGTGAGTTTATGAATGAAAGATTAAGTAATTTAAATACAAGGGCTTCTATAGCAAATATTAGAAGAAATGGTGCTGGAAGACTTTATTATGGTGTAAGACTTACTTATGCTCCTCGTGAGTTGGCTGTTAATAGAGATATGGGAATAAATGTTGTAAGAGAGTATCAAACTAAAGACGGCAGAGTATTAGACCTTACTAAAGAGAAATTTAAACAAGGCGAAGAGTATGTTGTTGTTGTAAAAGTTACAGTTCCTTATGAAAGACATTTCGTTGTAGTGGATACTCCTATTGCTTCTGGTATGAGAATATTAAACTCTTCATTTGCTACAGAAAGCAGCGAAGTTAAAAACATCACAGGAAATTATAATAATACTTGGTGGTGGGGCGGATTTAATCATACAGAAAACTACAATGACAAAATATTATTATTTGCTGATGTTCTTGACAAGGGTGAGCATATATACAAATATGTAGTTCGTGCTGTTACACCTGGTGAATATTTACTTCCTGCTACTAAGGCTGAAGAGATGTATAACCCTGAGGTATTCGGTTATGACGGACAGCATAAAGTTGTTATAGAGGCTAAATAAATCTAATAACAAAATTTTAGAATAATTAAAGGCGGTATCTTTTATAAGGTATCGCCTTTTTTCAAATACTATCTTTGATTCTAAAACTATACAATTTTATTTTTTTATCTCTACAACGCACGCAGAGTAAAATTATAAATATATACTAATCGTTAATTCTAATTTTTATTAGATATAAAATTTTATTCACCGTGCGTAGGATTATTTTTAAATTTAAAAAAACTTGGGCGGGTGCTGTAATTTCTTTGTAAATATTAAGTATACTAAAAGTTAAAATTAAAAATGAAACTATAATAAATAAAAGGGCGGGAATACTAAATAAATTAAAAAATAAACTTATCATAAATTTCTTGATTAATATATAATTAGCTATATAATATATAAGTTAATAAGTATACATACTATATAAGGATAAATCTATGATATCAGAAAATGATATACTATTAGATAATAAAAATAAACATTTTATAATAAGCGGTGAATTAGCATTAATTTTAGTTGTTATTATGAATAGCTTTGGTGTTGTATTAATGCTTTATTCAGGATCTGGAATATCTGCTATATCAAGTGTTCCTTATGCTTTTTCTGAAGTTATTAAAAATATATCTCTTGGAACTTTTATTTATATTTTTCAAACATTGCTTGTACTAATACTTATGATATTAAGAAAAAAATTTGTTGGTGAATATTTATTTAGTTTTGTTGTAGGTTTTTGTTTTGGTAAATTTGTAGATATACATGCTGCTTGGATAAATCATCTGCCGCTAACAATAACAACTAGAATAATATATTTTTTAATAAGCTATTTTATACTAGCATTTGGTATAGCATTATCAAATAGATGCGGACTTCCTATAATACCTACAGATTTGTTTCCAAGAGAATTATCAAATATAATAAAAGTGCCTTATGCAAAAGTAAAGATAATATTTGATGTAACTTGTCTTTTAACAACAGCGGTACTTACATTTCTTTGTTTAGGTCATATAAAAGGTCTTGGAATAGGTACTGTGCTTGCAGCTTTTACGATGGGTAAGTCTATTTCTTTTATAGGAAAAATACTTGATAAAAAGCTAGAATTTATCCCATATATAAAAAAACTATTTCACAAAAAAAATGAAGTGTAATTTTTTATTAAAAATATTTTAAAATTATTATAAATTTCTAATATTTAGATTATTATCTATGAGATATAAAATGAAGTAGTTTAAGAAATAATATAAAGAAAATAAAAGACTAAATTATTAAAAATATTATAATGCAATTCTTATTAATCTGTATTATATTGACATAAGTATTTTATATGTTAAAATAAAACAAAAATACTAAAATATTTATTAATTTTATGCTATACAATAATTATGAACATCTTATAAATAAAATAGTTCGTATTATACCTATAAAAAAACATAGAGATAATTTAAGAAATATACTATATGATATTGTTAATTCTTTATATAAAATTGAATATATATCTAAAGAATTAAATAAAAAAAGAAACAATAATGACTCTGGTATAGTTATTATAGAATGTCAAGGCGGATTGGCTGATCAATTTTGGAAATATATATTAGGTGAATCTATAAAGAAACATTATAATTTTACTGTTAAATATGATATAACTTGGTTTGATTATAAACATAAAGATATTGATGGTAAAGATGAAAGACCGTTTGAGCTCATTAAACTATGTCCTGATATAGATTTTAAAATTGCTAGTTATGATGAGATATTTTTTTATAAGGCATGTTTTTCTGTTATAAATGAATCATATTTTGGATATGATATTAATAATTATTTAGAGAATAATAAAAACTTATTTTTATATTCTTACCCTAGAATTTTAGATATTAATGTTAGTGATATAACTAAAAATATAGATTTAGATAAATATCATTATAGTACTTTGAAAGAAGATAATTTAGTATTATACAATGAATTGAAAAATAGTGAATCTGTAGCTATTCATATTAGGCTAGGTGATAGTTATGTTATGTCTTGTTTTAAAGAAGTATTTAATAGTAGCTATGAAAATTATGCTAATTATTTTATAGAATCTATAAATAAGTTATCAAATGAATTAAAAAATCCTACATTCTTCTTTTTTTCTGATGATATAGATTGGGTTAATAAAAATATAATAAAAAAATTAAATAATAGAATATCTTATAAAGTTAGTAGTTGTAAAAATCCTCCATATCTAGATATATATTTAATGTCAAATGCAAAACATTATATAATATCTTTGGGTGGTTTTGGAGATTTAGCTACTCGTTTTAATAATAATGAAAATAAAATTGTTATTAAAGCTTGTAAGTTTCAGTATGATTATTTATAATACTTTTGTTTCTTCCTGTTTCTTTTGCTTCATATAATGCTTTGTCTGCTTTTTCTATTAGGCTATTAATTGTATCATTATCGGTTTTAATTGCTCCGCCGAATGAAGCTGTTGCTTTTAGAGAATATTCATCAGTTGAAAAATCTGTTTCATATATTGTTTTTCTTATAGTTTCCATTATATTAAAAAGCTCTTTTTTAGTTTTTGTATCAATAACTATAATAAACTCTTCACCTCCGTATCTTGCAAGAAGTGAATTATATTTTATTTGTTTTAGAGTCTCTCTCATTACCCTTGAAGCTATTTTTAATACATGGTCTCCAACATTATGACCATAACTATCATTATAATGTTTAAACTTATCTAAATCTATTATAATTATAGAGTATATTTCATCTTTTTTATTTTCTAAATATTTTAATAAATATCCTCTGTTGTATAAATTAGTAAGCTTATCTCTATTTGCTAAAAATGATAGTTTTTCACTGTAGAGTATTATAGATAAATGATTTACTATTATTTCTAAATATTCTTTTTCAACACTGCTTTCTATTATTAAATAACCAAACTCATAATTTCTTGCTTTTAATTTGTATTTATTATTTTCTTTTATTATGCTTTTTGAAGTAGAGTACCATAGATTTGAATTATTATCTTTATAAAAATATAGAGCAAAGTTTTTTATTATTTTTTTAGAACTTTTTTCAAATGTTTTTATTATACCGTCTACAGAAAATGGTTCTGGTATGTTGTTTAGAGTTTTTATTATTTTGTTTATTTCTTTAATCATTTTATATATAAGCTATTAATTATTTCTTTTGCTAAAAATATTAGATTATTGCTTGTAGCAAGTGTTGAGATAATAGTTAGTACTATTGACTCTTCTTCTTTAACTACTATTGCCATTGCATTAAATAAATTATTATTTTTAGTTTTACAATTAAAAATTATAGAGCCAAATATATCATTATGCTCTTTTCTTTTTGCAACATATAGAGGAGATATTATAGAATAGAGGTTTTTATTTTCTGCTTTAAAATTATTTAATATTTGAGCAATCTCTTTTTCATCATACTTAGAATTATCATAGCTTAATAGTATAGAAATAGTCTTCTCATCATTTTCTATTTTTAATACATTGTTTTCTACACTAGCATTAAAGTTTTCTGGTACAATCAAATTAAACTTGTCAGGTTTTGCATTAATTACAGTAAACTTTGAAAAATTAAAAATTGAGTTTTCTTTTTGTCTTTTTATATTATCAATTTTATCCTGAATATTAGAATCTTTGCTAATACTAAAAGCTTTTTCTAATATCTCTATAGCATTATCATACTCATATATTGCAGCATAAACTATAGACATATTAATCATAGATAATACATCTTCTTTATCTAATGATATAGCCATTTTAAATTTCTCAATAGCTTCTTTATATTTCATCTCTATTGAAAGTAAAACTCCATATTGCCCATATACACTAGCATTAACATCTCCTAGAGATATTAGCTCTTCTATTGTTTCTTTTGCTTCTTCATATTTGTAAGTGCTTATCAATGCTTCTATTTTACTTTCTAATATATCTTTGTCTTTTGGAAGATGTTCTAATGCTTTATCCAAAATATGTATAACACTTTTATAATCTTCTTCATCATAAAATATATCAGATAATACTAAATATCCTTCTTTATAATTTGGCTCTTTATTTATTAATTGTAATGCAATTCTTTTTTGGCATAATCTAAATTGTTTTTTTCTATGAATGTATTTATTGCATTTAAAATATTTTCATTTGTTTCTTTGATTATTTCTTTTATTTCATTTTCTATATTGTCCATTAAAACACTCCGTTTTTATTTCCATTCCACTATAGAAAAATTTTTTTCTTTGTTGCTTATAGCATATTCTCTTAATTTTTTATCAGGATTAACGCATACTTTTTTACTTGCAAAAGCAAAGAAGGGTAGGTCGCTAATAGAATCACTATATACAATATTTTGTGATATATCTTTTTTAAAAATCCCTTCAGTAAAAAGTCTATGTCTTTTAGCTTCATTGTAGCAATTTTTTCCATACATAAAGCCAGTATATTTATCTCTAAAAATCCATAACTCTGTACCCATAACTCTATCAAAACCTAAGTTCTTTCCTATAAACTTTGCATATATTTCAAAACTTGCTGTAACCATTATAAGCTTATAGCCTTCTTCTTTTAATTTGTTTATTTCTTTGATGGCATCATTATAATATAAACTAGGTACAACAGTATTCGCAAACTCCTCTCCAATACTATCGCCAAACTCTATAGGAATATTTTTAAAAATATGAGCTATTTCGTATTTAATTTTTGAATTGTCTATAATCTTAAAAAGAAATAAAATAAAATATGGAATTAGTCTAATATAATAAATAAAACTTTTTGGATTTTTTTTTAAGTTAGAAAAACATAAAAGGAACAATAGAATCTTTTTTTATAATAGTTTTATCCAAATCAAAAAAAGCAATCTTCATAAGTTAATGAATATCTCCCCAACTTAATCCCTTATGTATATCAACTGTAATAGGAACATTTGTTTTTACAGAATGCTCCATTATCTCTTTCATTATAGTCATAGCTTTATCAGATTCTTTTTCAGAAACTTCAACAACCAATTCATCATGCACCTGCATAACAATTTTAGCAGTTTTGAAATGATTTTTAAACTCTTTATGTATAGCAATCATGGCTACTTTTATCATATCAGCAGCACTTCCCTGAATGAGAGTGTTTAATGCCATTCTTTCAGCTTCATTTCTCACAACCGCATTTGATGAGTTTATAGTTTTAGATAAATCTCTAATTCTTCCAAGCATAGTGCGAACATAACCCTTGGCTTTTACATCTTCTATAACTTTTTCGCAGAATGGTTTTACTTGAGAATATGTTGAAAAATATCCTTTAATAAAATCATCAGCCTCTTTTCTTGATATGTTTAATTCTTTTGAAAGCCCGAATGCTGTTTTACCATAGATAATAGAGAAGTTAATTATTTTTGCAGTGTTTCTCATTGAAGGAGTTACATGTTCTTTGCTTACAGAGTATATTTTCATTGCAGTTTTTCTGTGTATATCATCATTATTTTTGAAAGCTTCCACCAACACAGGGTCATTACTGAAATGAGCTAATAGCCTTAATTCTATTTGAGAGTAGTCTGCTGCTATTAATACATTTCCTTTTTCTGCTATAAAAGTGTTTCTAATGTCTTTGCCTTCATCTCCTCTTGCAGGTATATTTTGCAAATTAGGCTCTGATGAAGATAAACGTCCTGTTGCAGTTACTGTTTGATTGAAAGAAGCATGTATTCTATTAGTTTTTTTATGCACTAGTGTAGGAAATACATCAAGATATGTGTTTTTTAATTTTGAGTATTTTCTGTATGTGAGCATATACTCAGCAATTTTTTCTCTTTGAGCAAGTTCTCTAAGCACTTCTTCATCTGTTGAATAAGCACCTGTTTTTGTTTTTTTAGTAGAGTTAATTTTTAGTTTTTCAAATAAAATATATTCAAGCTGTTTTGGAGATTGTAAATTAAACTCTTCTCCTGCTTTTTCGTATATTTTTGCTTTTGTTTTTTCTAAAAGTGAAGCATATTCTTCTGATAGAGATTTCATTTTTTCTGTGCTTATATAAACACCATCAAACTCCATATCAGCAAGCACACTAATAAGAGGCATTTCTACATTAAAAAATAAATCCTCAAGATTATATGTGTTTAAAAGTGGAGCAAAGTATTCATAAAATCTAAATGTAATATCAGCATCTTCACAAGCATACTCAACAACATCTTTTAATTCAACATCAAGTAAAGTCTTTTTAGCATTATCTGTAATATCGCTATATTTTATAGTGTTGTATGATAAATAGCTTAAAGCAAGGTCGTCCATATTGTATCTGCCTCTGCTTGGGTTAATCAAGTAGGCAGCTACCATAGTGTCAAAATACATATTGCCCATTTTTTTATCAATGGCACGCATCATCTTGTATTCATATTTTAAATTATGACCTATTATTTTTATGTCTTCTTTTGCTAAAGTATCAAATACTAATTTTTTGCAAGCTTCTATATCTATATTTGTTCTTCCGCTTAAATCTAAATAAAAAGCTTCTTTTGATTTTATTGCAAATGATATTCCTATTATTTCATCTGTTAAAGTGTCTAATCCTGTAGTTTCAAAATCTATACAAACGAGTTTTTTAGCATTTATATCGTTTAAAAGATTTTGTAATTCTGTTTCATTTTCTATTAAATAGTATTTAGCATTATTATCTTTAGCGTTGGATACTACTATAGTTTTTTCTGTGTTATCTTCTGCGTTAGTTTCTTGTTTAGTTTGTTTAGATATTTGAACCTTTTCTTCTTTTTTCTTTGAAGAAGAACCATATATATATGAATTAATCTTGTCTCTTATTTGTTTTAATTCTAAATCATCTAATATTTTATTGACTTCATCTATATTAATTTTGTTTTTTTCAATTTCTTTATAATCTATATTTAATTCTTCTATCTCTCTTTTAATTGTAGCTAACTCATAGCTCATATAAGCATTGTCTTTATCAGCAATAAGTTTTTCTTGTATCTTTCCTTTTATAGAATCAATATTTTTATATATGTTGTCTAATGTGTCATATTCTTCAAGAAGTTTTAAAGCTGTTTTCTCTCCAATTCCTTTCACACCAGGTATATTATCAGAAGCATCTCCCATTAGAGAAAGTAAATCTATAATCTGATTAGGGTATACTCCTCTTTTTTCTTTAACCATATTTATATCATATTCTATTAATTCATTATCTTTATTACTTGCTATTACTTTTGTGTTCTCATCAACAAGCTGAAGAATATCTTTATCTGGAGAATATATTATAGTTTTAATATTTTCTTTTTTATTATTTTTGAGCAATGCATCCTACAATATCATCAGCCTCATAATTATCAAGAACAATCCTTGTGATTCCAAGTGCATCTATAAGATTGTATAATATAGGTATTTGACTTCTTAAATCATCAGGCATGCTTTCTCTATTTTCTTTATAAGCTTTATATATTTCACTTCTAAAAGTTTTTCTTGAACTGTCTAGTGCTATTGCAGTATAATCAGCAGGGTAGGTGTTAATCAAAGAAAAGTATGTTCTTAAAAAACCGTTAATTGAAGATACATTTTGACCTTTTGAGTTTATTAGAGGGCGTTTCAAAAAAATAAAATGATATCTATAAAGTATACCAAAAGCATCAATAATAAGAAATGTTTTTTTCATTTTTTTATTATATAACAAAAATAAAAATTATGCAAAAATATTATTTTTTGTTTTTTTTATTATCTATTATTTGTTAGCATTGCATTAGCAAAATCTTGATATGTTATATTTTGTAAATTATAAATATTAAGAAATCCATTTGTAGACATTATGCTAGATGCAATAGTTGATCTATTTCCGCTTCTGCAGTATATTAAATATTCTTTATTTTTATCCAACATATCTATTTTTGATTTGAAGTCTTGACTTAATACATCAATATTAATAGCATTTGGAATATTGCCTGATAAATATTCTTCCCTTGTTCTAACATCTAAAATTACTAGGTTTGTTGAGCTATTTACTAATTTAATTGCTTTTTCTATATTAACGTTTTTATATCCTTTATTTGAACATGCAATGAATAAGAAAGAAATAGATAATATTATTATAATTTTTTTCATTTATTTTTCCTAAAATATGTTAGAATATACAGATGATATTATAACAATTGTAAAAAAAGTCAATTGTTTTATTGCTTTTGTTTATAAAACAAAACCTCTTTTTTTTTATTATATTTATAATATAATAAAAATTATTTGACGAAATATATATTATATTATTTATTGGGTTATTAATGAAGAAAAGAATATTATTATTTTTTATTATAATTACTTGTATCAGTTCATGTTATGATATAGCTTATGTTGGTATTTCTGATAGGTATATGGGCAGATTTAGAAGCAGAGAACCAATTTTTGGTGATGGATATGATAAATATTTATACCTTGATATAAAAAGCGGCGGATTAATTATTTATTTTGGTGGATATGGAGATACTAATATGGATATGGTCCCTGGATATGATAGAATTAATTTTATTAATTTTATAGGCGATGGTAATGTTTATAATTTTTCTAATAATGATTATGTTGGTAAATTAGTTTTTCGTTCTGATAATCAAGTTGAAGTTACAATAAAAGGTCAGGGTATTTTTAATCTTGAGAATATAGTTTGTGATAAATTCGATTAAATTATACTGCATAATACCGATAATATAGAAAATATATGGAGAGTAATTATTATTATGAAAAAAATATTGTTAATAATGCTATCAATTATGTTTGTTGTTTTATCTTGTAAATCAGCAGCAAATCCTCTAGATTCAAAGCGTACTGGTAAATTTGTTAGTGAAAAAACAGTTTCTGCTGATTCTTATTTAGTAGTTGAAGTTACATCTGACGGCGGATTTAAATTATATTATTCATCAGATACTATAGGTAATCCTATAACAGATGGAACAGTAAATACAGTTACAGGCAATGATATGAGAGGTAAAGACCCTAATTATAATTTTCAAACAGGTGTAATGGCTGGTTCTTTACAATTTATTTCAGATAATCTATTAAAAATGACAGTAACTTTTAATGATGGCTCTGCTTTTTTCAAAGATGTTTTATGTTATAAAAAGTGATATATTTTATATTTCTTGAAAACTTCATTTTTTTTTACTATACTTAATAATATAAATTAAGTGTAAAATAATTTGGAGTTTTTTTATGAGATCATATAATACAGTAGCTTTAATTTTAGGAGGAGGCAGAGGTACAAGACTCTATCCTCTTGTTAAGGATCGTTCTAAACCTGCGGTATCATTAGGCGGTCATTATAGAATGATTGATATACCTGTTTCTAACTGTATAAATAGCGGTCTTAGAAATATTTATGTTATTACTCAATTCAATAGTGCTTCTTTAAATAACCATATTTATAATGCTTATAGATTCGATAACTTCTCTGGGGGACATGTTAGTATATTGGCAGCAGAACAAACTGACACTAATATAGATTGGTATCAAGGTACTGCTGATGCTGTGAGAAAAAATCTTGCTCACTTTGACAATGACTATGTTAATAATGTTTTGATACTTTCTGGAGACCAGGTTTATCGTATGGATTATAATGTTATGGTAAGACATATGCTTGAAACTGGTGCTGATATAGTTGTTGGAACTGTTCCTGTAGTGCGTGAAGATGCTAAAGGTTTTGGGGTAATGCTTGTAAACAAAAGAGGACAAATTACTAACTTCCAAGAAAAGCCTAAAGAAGATGATGTATTAAATTCTTTAAAGTTGAGTGATGAACAAAAAAAGATGTTTGAAATAGAAGACCCTAAAAAAGAATATTTAGCTTCTATGGGTATATATGTATTTAGAAGAAATGTTTTAAAAGAACTTCTTAGCGATGTTTCTATGATAGATTTTGGTAAAGATATTATTCCTGAAGCTATCAAAAAATATAAAGTATTTAGTTATGCTTTCCAAGGCTATTGGGAAGATGTAGGTACTATTAAAGCTTATTTTGATGCTAATATATCTTTTGGAAGCAAGAATCCTCCTTTTGATTTTTATGATGAAGATGCTCCTATATATACTCATGTGCGTTATTTGTCTCCTTCAAAAGTTGAAAAAGCTACTATTACTTCAAGTATCATTGCTGATGGTTGTAGAATAGAAAATGCTACTATTAAAGAGTCAGTAATTGGTCTTCGTTCAGTTATACAGAGCGGTTCTACTTTAGAAAAGGTTATTATGATGGGTAGCGACTTCTATGAAACTAGTGAAGATATAGAGAGATTAAATGTTAAGCATTTGCCTAAAGTTGGTATAGGTAAAAAATGTACGCTTAAAAATGTTATCATAGATAAGAATGTTAGAATAGGTAATGATGTTATTATTACTAATAAAAAGAAAATACAGCATCAAGATAGTGATTTCTACTGTATTAGAGATGGTATAGTAATTATTCCTAAAAACACTATTGTAAAAAGTGGTACAGTAATATAATTTCTTAATTAGGCATTGGGTTTTTTACTCAATGCCTTTTTTATAAAAATAAATTCTATTAAAATAATTTTTAAAATCATTTTAACTCTATTGATTTTTTTAATTTATAAAGTTATTATATATTATGTTTATAAAATTATATTATATGATTATGTTAAGATGAAAATAAAATTTGTTCCTATCGTTTTTTTATTATACATTAGTATTATATATGCAGATATAAATACTCTTTTTAATATAGGCATGGATGATGTTGTAATAAACACAAACAATAAACATCAACTTTATTTTGAGCAGAGTTTTGCTGGCGGATACAATTTTATAAAATTTAATGCAGAAACCAAATTGTATTATAGAACATCAATTTATAATGATGATAGAACAAATAAAATATTTCAAAATACTAAACTTGATTTGGGTATAGAAAATAATTTTTCATTATCATCAGATATGATTGGATTATTTGCAGATATTCGACCATTGTCTTTTTTCGGTATAAGAGTTAATGCTTATTTTAATTATATATATAATATTATGAATTTTGGATATGCTGGATTTGATAATAACAATGTAGATTATTCATATGGTTCTTTACTTGGAATGTCAAAAACAGATGCTATAGGTGTAGTTGCTGGGGTAACACCTTATTTCTTATATAAACTGCCATATGTGATTTTTATTAATAGTACTAGCTTTAATTATGTTTTTGCTGGGGATAAAAACTATTATTATGATTCAAGAACTGCTATACTTCATAAAAAAAGTGAATTTGAAATTATGAATGATTTTTTTATACTTGCTAATATATCCCCGTTTTATATAGGTGCTTCTTATGCTTTAACTTATCTTGTAAACTCAAATATACTAACGCATAAATTAGCTATAGTTGGTTTTATTAGTTTTAAATTTTTACAAAACAGATTGTCGCTAGATATATTAGCTTCTTCTGGTTTGCATGTAAAGCTGCCTTATTATAACAGCAGTACTTTTATAGAGGCAAAAGCATCTTTAGTTTATAAAATTTTATAGAGTGTAGGTTTTTATGTCAAAAAGGAAATTATTACCTGATAAATATTTAGTTATTATATACATAGCATTGCTTGCTGCCGGATTAGTTGCCATATATGGAGCACAGACTATTCATGAACCAAATGAACCTTATTTTTATAATCATCTTAAACTATTATTAATGATGTTAGTGGTTAATTTTATAATATTAATAGTTCCAGATTTTTTTGATGCTATAGATAGGTTTATGCCTGCAATATTAATAGGTACTTTACTACTTCTTATAGCAGTTTTAATATTTGGTATATCCGTAGAAGGCAGTTATGCTAAAAGATGGTTATCTATTTTTGGAGTTTTTACAATTCAGCCTTCAGAAATAGCAAAAATAACATTGGTTTTATATTTATCTAGTGTACTTGCCAATAAAGGAGATAAGCTTAAACATGTTAGTAATGGTTTAATTCCTCCGCTAATTATATTAATGCTTATATGTTTGCTCATAATGTTTGAACCAGATTCTGGTACAGCATTATTATTTGCTTTAGTTGGTTTTTCTATGTTTTTTTACGGCGGCATTCCATTAAGATATTTAATTGTTACTGGTATTTTACTTGGAGTTATATTTATAATATTTATAATAAATACTCCATATATGAAAGCAAGAGTAACTTCGTATCTAACACCTCATACACAATCACAAGAAGAGATGTATCAAATTAATAGGGCTAAATTAGCTTTTAATTATGGAGGGATTGCTGGAATACCTGATGAAGATATTAGAGAAGTCAGCACTCATTTACCAGCAGCTTTGACTGATTTTATTTTTGCTTCTATTGCTCAGAGACATGGATTTATAGGGGATATTATTTTGTTACTCCTATTTTTTTCTTTTACTATTAGAGGATTTATAATTTCATCTGGAATAAAAGACTTGTTTCTAAAAAATATATCTTTTGGTATCAATATATTTATTAGTGCACAAGCATATTTAAATATGATGGTAGCAACTTTAATGCTTCCTACAACTGGTATGCCTTTACCATTTATAAGTTATGGTAGAAATGCTTTAGTTGTTAATATGATAATGTTTGCTATTTTATTAAAAATAACTCAAAGGAGAGAAGAATGAATGTAATTTTATCTGGCGGCGGTACAGCTGGTCATATAACACCTGCAATTTCTATATATGACCATTTAAAAAAACTTGGACATAACCCTAGACTTGTGGTGGCAGCTAGAGATTATAATTTAATACCACCTCATTATGATTATAATTATTTAGAGATAAACTCTCCTGGAAATTTATTAAAAAATATTGCTTTTTTACTTAAGTTTATACCATCAATGATAAAAGCTAATAATATAATCAAAAAACATAAACCTGAGTGTATTATAGGAATGGGCGGATTTGTTTCTATGCCTATGCTGTATGTGGCTAAATTAAAAAAAATACCTATATTTTTATGCGAACAAAACTCTATACCAGGAAAAGTTAATAAAATATTTTATAAACATGCTAAAGGAGCTTATCTTACTTTTTCTAAGACTTTGCAATATATGCCTAAAGGAAAAGTAATGGGAAACCCTGTTAGAGATGATTTCTTTATTGTAAATAGAAAATCTTCTAGAATTATCATGAAATTAAAAGATGATGATAAATTGCTTGTTGTAATGGGAGGCTCTCAGGGGGCATTAAAATTAAATAATATATTTTTAGATTGCATAAAAAATGTGAAAGAGAATGTAAAAAATCTTCACATAGTATGGCTTGCCGGTCCTAAATGGGGTTCTGAAATAATAGCAAAAGTTAATGATAAAAAAATAACAGATGTAACAGTTCATAGTTATTATAAAGACATGGCTACTTTGCTTCATGCTGCTGATTTTGTAGTATCTAGGGCTGGAAGCAGTTCTATTAGTGAGATATTGGCTGTTAATGTGCCTTCTCTTTTAGTGCCTTTCCCTTATGCTACGGATAATCATCAATATTATAATGCTTTGGAATTGGTGAACAAAGATATGGCTTATTTAATGAATGAGGCGGATCTTGATTCTAAGCAATTGGGAGAGATTATAATAAAAAATTTAAATAATCAAGATAGGCTTAATGTGATGAGAGAGAATATTAGGAAGAATTATACTTCAAGAGCGGTTACTGCTATTGTTAATGATATTCTTAGTATTATGGACAATATTAAAAGAAAATAAAAAACTAAATAAAAGGAGATTAAAATATATGATTATAGTAACAGGCGGTGCTGGATTTATTGGCTCTAATATAGTTAGAGGTTTAAATAATTTAGGTATAAGTGATATACTAATAGTTGATAATTTAAAAAATGCTTCAAAACATAAAAATTTAAATAGGGTTGTTTTTGGAGATTATATAGATAAAGAAGATTTTGATGTTTATTCTTTTGTTGAAAATAATAAAGTAGATGCTATATTTCATCAGGGAGCTTGTTCTGATACAATGGAGACTGATGGAAAATATATGATGAAAAACAATTATGAATATAGTCAGCATATTTTGCATGCTTGTTTAGAAAATAAAGTAAGATTCTTTTATGCTTCAAGTGCTTCTGTTTATGGAAATGGGGAGAATGGATTTGCTGAAGATGAGAAGAATGAGTATCCGCTTAATGTTTATGCTTTTTCTAAATATCAATTTGACAGGTATGTTAATATTTTATTTAGGAATAAAAAAATTAATAGTCAGGTTGTGGGGTTAAGATATTTTAATGTATATGGTCCGCAGGAGAATCATAAGGGTAGAATGGCTTCAGTTGCTTTTCATTTATTTAATCAGATTAAAGCTGGTGAGAAAATGAAAATCTTTGAGGGAAGTGAGAATTTTTTAAGGGATTTTATACATGTTGATGATGTTGTAAGTGTAAACAATTTCTTTTTTGAAAATGAAAATATTTCTGGTATATTTAACTGCGGAACTGGTAAGGCTGAGAGTTTTGTGGAGATTGCTAAGGCTTTAAAAGAGATGTACTCTTCTTCTGAAATTGAGTATATTCCTTTCCCTGATGCTCTTAAAGGAAAATACCAAAAATACACTCAGGCAGATTTAACTAATTTGAAAAAAGTTGGATATACTAAAGAGTTTATGAATGTAAATACTGGCGTAAAAAAATATGCCAAAGTGCTTGAAGAGAGCAGCGGATATTTAATGTAATTTAAGTATATATTCTTTTTAAGTTTATAGCATATACTATGATAATTATGCTTAAAACAAAAAACATAAAAGATAATATAAAATTTTTTATAGATGGAAGCATAACTTCTCTATTATTTATTTTATCATAGTATATTGTTATAAGTTTTTTATTTGTAAAAGTATTGTCGCTTAGCATATTGCTTATTGTAATTTTTTTATCATCATAAATAAAGCTATAAACTAAATATGGATATTTTCTTTTTATAAGTCCATATTCATAATAATTTGACTCTTCAATATTCGCTTGAACTTTTATGATGTCTCCTTTTTTATATTTTATTATATTGCTGATATTAATATAATTCATTACAATAAAACAAAATAAGAATAATGAAGCCATTATTAATAGTATAATTTTATATTTAATTATTTTTTTATTCATTTACTCTTTTCTTTCTAAATATTGCTATTATAGAAATTACAATAAACAAAGCCCAAGAAACTATTGTAATATAAGCATATTTCATTGTAGGAGTAAATTCAAATACAATATTATTATCTCCAGCTTCAACATATACACCTCTAAATAACAAATTAGCTTTAAGCAATTCTTTTTTCTCTCCATTAATGCTTACACTCCAATCAGGACTATATCTCTCTTTTAAAACCAATACTCCGGCATCAGGAGTTTGAACATTAAATACTATTTTATTGTTGCTATACTCAAGCATTTCTACTTTGTTTATAGAGTTGCTCACACTCAAAACTATATTTTTAGCATTATCTGTTATAATAGCCTCTTTTGATAAATTAAAATTAGGTATCTTCATTCTTCCAAGACCGTCATTAAAATCTTTTGCATTATATACGCTATTGACAAACTCATATTTATTTCTATACCCATTAAGTTCGTATAATACAGCAGCAGAGAAAGAATCCTGATACTCTGTTATTTTAGTGATATCATTTGCAATTACGGAACTGTCTAAATATGTAGGGCTTAATATATATCTTACTCCAAGCAAATCCATTAATCTAGGTTCATATCCTACATAATCATTAATTCTAAATGCTGAGAACATATCTGTTATTTCTTTGCTTAATCTGCTTGCTGCGGGTGGTTCTGTTAATGGAATATTGTAATATGGCATTGTATGTGTTGTATATCTATATAGATAAGGAATTAGTATTGGCATTGTAGTTTCATTGCCTTCTTGTTTTAATATATGCTCTGTGATAGGGGTTCCTTCATACATTTTATCTATATTTGATTTTACTATAAATATATTTGCTGTTTGCATTAAGTCTAAAAATAGTATAGCCATAAAAGCGTATGGTAAATATTTATAATATAAATTTTCTTTGTTTGCTATTATGATATATAAAAAAGTTATTATTGTGCCTATTATTAATATGCTTATTTTGCCTGTATCATAAACTGAAAGTAAAATAAATATTATTAAAGGAGCTACTAATAAATATTTATCTTTTAATGTTATCTCTTTTAAAGAAATAGAATTAATCATTAAAAGAGTTGTTACAGATGATATTAGAGTGAGTCTTATAAAAGACATTGATATATTTTTTGCTATTAATGCAGATTTGTCTTGCCAGTCAGTGAGGAATGCATTTTGTATAAAGCCGTTTAATAGTATAGTGATAACAGCAAATACAACAGACAAAATTAATACAGCATACATTATTTTTTGTGCTATACTTACTCCTCTATATTCATCTTCTAAATATTTAAGAAGTTTATCCTCTTTTTTTGCTTCTATTGCTTTGAATATATAATCTGCTGCAAATGCTGAAAGTATTGCAAATGGTATAGGTATAATTTCTATAAATTTATTAGGGTTTCTTGCATCTCTAAATATCGGTATTTGAAACAATGCTCCGTATATAATAGGCAAATATCTTCCAAAGCTTGCTATCAAAAAGAATAAAGCAGTACCTATCCAAAAATATTTTTCACTGTATTTTTTCTTACTTATAAATAAAGCGAATATTATAAATAAAAATGTTATATATCCAATGTTTACAGCGGTGAGAGAGAAGTTTGAAGTTTTTGGCTCTCCGTTCATATTAGCTATTCTTCCCCAATAAGGGTGAGTTTCACTTCCAGAATAATACCCAAAAAGACCAGGTACAAAAAATCCTAATACTTCTTCAGGCGGATAAGACCATCTTGTAGCCCAATTCCATAAGTCTTGTTTGTTTTCTACTCCAGCAGCTCCCATATCTTGCGTGTTTTTTGTAACCATTATAACTTGTATAGACATTAAAAAAGAAAATACTGCAACTAATGCAAACTTTATACACAACAATATTATTTTTTTAATGTTAGTTTTTATATAGTCAATTAATTTAAGATTGTTTTTTTTGTCTGTATAATAAATATAAAAAATAACAAGAGAGAAACAAAGCAAAATACATTGCTACATCTAAAGCTCCTCCCAAAAAAGCAATGCCTAAAAAAGCACCAGTAAAAAAGAAATATATCCATTTCTCAGTGTTCATAGCCTTTGATAAGAAATATAAAACCAAAGGAAAATAACAGTAAGTCTCGAATTTACCTAAATGCCCAGGAAGTATAAGAGTAAATATTGCATTAGAAAACATTAAAGCAATTGCCCCAAACATAGAAGCTTTTGTTGATAATTTCTTTTCTCTTAAAAATAAAAATAATCCATAACCCATTACAGCTATATGAAATATGATTGTAACTTGAGGATATATTTTGTATGGAAGAATTGTCATTAATAAAGATTTTGGGTGTATAGGCACTGTAGCAGGTGCTGATATTGTAAAATAGGCGTTATTCCAAAAATATAAATTGCCGCTTAATACAGCATCTTTAATATTTTTTATGTCCCAGAGAATAACATCTCCCATTTGAAGATAAGAAAATGTTAAATTGCTTGCAAAAAAAAGTATAGATAATATTATAAATATAATAGGATATTTTATTTCGCTTTTTACTGATTTCATAATTATGCTGCTTCCTTTTTGTATATACGATTAATAAATTAAATAATAATTAGATAAAAAATATTCGATAAGCAATGATATATAAAAGATATAGTATTGTCAAGAAGTTTTATTATATTTTTATATACATATTGATAAAACAAGTCTTTTAGTATAAAATTAAATCTATAAAATTAAATAAAATTGATTATGCATAGAAATTATTATATTTTAGTATTAACTCTAATAATATCTAATCTGCTATATTCTTTTGGCGGCAGACCTATTACAGTAGAAGAAGTGCGTCCATATTATACCGCATCAGATACTGCAAAAATAGAAATATTTGTCTATACAAATTTAAGTGATAATACTAACTATAACTATTTAACTTTGGCAATAGCAGATTCAATAGCTAATCAATTAGAATATAATAAAACAATAAGACTTCAATCATCAACCAATGTAAAATTAACTCCAGTAGATTTTGAAAGAGCTTATGAAAGAAAAGTTTTTCAATTTACAAATATTACATACACAGCAACAGACTCATCTAATAATACTGCAATTGTTACAAATTATGAATATTACTATTATACTAATTGGGGAGGTTTAAGAAGCAATGTCACTCTTATTACTCCAGAAACAAAATATTTCCAATTAAATGAAGAAGAGGAAGTTATTATAAATTATAATGGAAGCAATGTTATAGTAAAAAATACAAATGATTTTGTACAAAATATAGAGCTTGGCGGATATTTTTATGAATATACTGGAGATGATATAAAAAAAGAGGTTTTTAAAAGAGATGCAGATATTGTTATATTTGGAAGCATTGAATATAAAAGACCAAATATCAGTGTAATAACTTCTATAGCCTATGTTAAAGAGAGAAAAATAGACACTTATAGTATAGAAATATCTGAGGCAAAAATAGATGAGCAGATTCCTATTTATGCTTTAGATATAGCAAATAGAATTAGTTATGTAGATAAAACTGGTACTATTGCTATAAATGTAGAGCCTGAGGGGGCATTTGTTTATGTTGATAATGCTTTAATTGGAATGAGCGGAGATACTTTATATTTGCCAACTTTAACTACTAATGCACATAGATTTACAATTAAAAAAGATTTGTATGAAACAATAGATACTATGCTTTCTTTTGAAAAAACAAATGAAGATATAATGCTTAATTTTAGTATGGTTGAAATGACTAATACTGCCAAAGTAAAAATTAATATACCAGGCGGAGAAGATAGCTCTGTAGTTATTAATGGAATAAAGAGAAAGCCTGCAAATTTTATATATGAAGATTTTGGATTTGGTACTTATTCTATAAAGATAACAAATACTAATTATATAGACTATTATGGTACTTTTACAGTAAAAAGCACAAATTATTTAGATTTAACTCCAAAGATGAAGCCTTTTCATGAACCTACTTGGGTAGATATAGTGTTTAAAAACTATGAGAGAAATACAAAGATATTTTTAGGGCTTACTATAGCAAGTACAATTTTTTCTGTTGGTACTTATATATATGCTAATGAAATACTTGATTATACTATGATTAATTATTATGATAAATATCAAAATGCTCCAAATAGGCCTCCTGTTGATTTAACTACATATAATACTGCTTTTAATATATATATAGGCGGATTGGTGGCTACGGGTGTTTTTGCTTTAACTGCGGGAATATATTATATGCTTTGGGTTAATGAGAGTAACTTTGCTGTAGAAGAGCTTACTTTTTCCGGAGGTTATGGCGGGGCTAATGTTGCATATACTTATCGGTGGTAATTTTATATAATTTATTTGACAATATATTATTATTGATTATACTATTTATAATAATATACAATTTAGGAGATAAAACTATGATTAATATTATTTTTATAGGAGCACCTGGTTCTGGTAAAGGTACTCAATCTGAGTTAATAGAAAAAGAATATTCTATATCTCATATTTCTACAGGAGATATGTTTAGAGAGAATATTGCAAATGGTACTGAGCTTGGCAAAACAGCTAAAGGATATATGGATAAGGGAGAATTGGTTCCTGATAGTTTAGTTATAGATATGCTCTTTGATAGACTTAAAAAAGATGATTGTAAAAAAGGATTTATGCTTGACGGATATCCTAGAACTATGGAGCAGGCTAAAGAATTAGATAAATTATTAGAAAAATTAAATTATAAAATTGATGCTATTATTAATCTTAGTGTTGCTGAAAATATTATAATAAAAAGACTTTTAAATAGAGGACGCTCTGATGATAATGAAGAGACTATAAAAAACAGAATAAAAGTTTTTGAAAGTCAAAGTAAGCCTGTATTAGAATATTATAAAGATAAGGTTTATATAATAGATGTTGAAAGTCTTGAAAATGAAACACCAGAAGATATTTATAAAAAGATTAAAAAAGGTCTTGATGGTATAAAGAAATAAAAAAATAAATAATGTTTTATTATTAAATGAGTAAAAACAAGGGGATTTGATTAGCCCCTTGTTTTTTTGTATGTTTAATTATGTGAAAATAATTATATTAGGTTTTCAGGGTTTAGGCATTTAAGTTCATCTATAACAAAGACTCCATCTTTTCTAATTAATACATCATCAAAATACATCTCTCCGCCGCCATATTCTTTAGTTTGTATGCAAACCAAATCCCAGTGTATAGTAGATTTATTTCCATTAGGGGCTTCATCATAACAAGCACCAGGAGTAAAATGGAAGCTTCCCATAATCTTTTCATCAAACAAAGTATCTTTCATAGGTTTAGTTATATAAGGATTAACTCCAATAGCAAACTCACCTATATATCTAGCTCCTTCATCTGTGTCAAATATTTTATTTATTCTTTCATTATCATTTGCAGATGCATTTACTATTTTTCCATTTTTGAACTCTAATTTAATATTTTCGTAAGTAAAACCGTCGCTATATAATGAAGGTGTGTTGTATGATAAAACTCCATTAATAGAATCTCTCACAGGAGCAGTAAACACTTCGCCATCAGGTATATTCATTATTCCAGCACATTTTATAGCAGGTATATTTTTTATAGAGAATTCTAAATTAGTACCTTCTCCTGTAATTTTTACTTTATCAGTTTTATTCATAAGACTAACTAAATTATCCATAGCCTTATCCATTCTTTTGAATAATCCAAATTGCAAACCTTAAAATAAAAATCTTCAAACTCATCTGTACTCATAGAAGCTTGCTGTGCCATAGAAGAAGTAGGGTAGTTTAATACAACCCATTTTGTATTTTTTACTCTTTGATGCATATGTACAGGGTCTAAATAAAGTTTTTCATATATTTTATAATTTTCTTCTTTAATTGAAGAGTTCTCAGCATTATTGTTGCCTCCCCAAACACCAATATATGCATCCATTTTTTTCATTAGCATTAAGTCAGATTCTGCCCAAGTTTTTATCTGTTCTTCGTTACATTTTTTTAATAATTCTCTCATTATCTCTGGGTCATGATTCCAAACAAAAGGATTAGCACCTACTTTATAAACCTCTTGTATTATTGCCATTACTAGGCTTCTTTCTTCTCCCTCACCATAAACCTTTATTAAAACATTTTCTCCTTTTTTTAATCTGCATGAATAGTTTACTAGATTGTAAGCTAATTTTTCTATTCTTATATCTTTCATTTTTATTTACTCCTAATTATTAATTTATTTTGATTTAAGCATTTTATCTATAGTTTCGCCTATTATCTTCATTCCCTTATCAATATTTTCTACAGAACAGTTTGAATAACTCAATCTAAAAGTGCTTACATTTCTTTTTTTATTATAAAAAGGGTCACCCGGAGATATTGCAACATTTCTTTTTATAGTCTCATTTGCTAACTCCACAGATTTAATATTTTTTGGAAGCTCTACCCATATAAACATTCCGCCTTCAGGCTTTGTATATTTAACTTCTTTTGGGAAATATTTTTCTATAGCATTAATCATAGCATTGCACTGTTTATGATAAAGTTTTCTTATTTTTTCTATATGCTTATCAAAGTCGCTATTGTTTATATATTGAGCAATAGCCATTTGGTCTGGCATGCTAGTATGAACATCAAGTATTTGTTTATATTCTATGGCTTTTTTCATGAATTCCTTATTTTTTGAAGCAATCCAGCCAACTCTTATGCCTGGCGAAATTGTTTTTGAAAAAGAACCCATTAATATTACTTGTTCATTTAGTAAATTGAAAAATGATTCCTGATTTTCTCCTTTAAATCTTAAAGCACCATATGGATTATCTTCTATGAGTATGGTATTAGTTTTTTTTATCATATCTGCAATTATTTTTTCTTGTTTCATTATTGTAAGTTAAACCTGTTGGATTTTGGAAATTTGGAATTGTATAAAAATAATTTTGATTTATATTTTTTTAGTATGTTTTTTAATTCGTCTAAATTAATACCTTTATCATTTATTTCTACGCTATGTATTTTAGCATTATACAAATTGAAAGTTTGAATTGCTGCCAAAAAAGTAGGGGCTTCTACTATAACATTATCATTGTCATTTAGTGTAACAGCTGATATTATATCAAATCCCTGTTGTGCTCCATTAATTATTAATATATCATCTGCTTCTACATTAATATTTTCTTTGCTCTTGTATCTTTGTGCTATTATTTTTCTTAGTTCAATATATCCTTGAGTATTTGCATATTGCAATGCTGTTTTATAATGATTATCCATTACAAAAGAGTATGCTTTTTTTAATTCTTTATTAGGAAAAGAAATAGGGTTTGGCATACCTCCAGCAAAACTGATAACATTAGGAATTGAAACTGCTTTTAGCATAAAGTCAGAGAACTCTTTTTGAAAGTCCTTTTTTGCCATCATTTTAGAAATTTTAAAATTCATACATCTCTCCATTTTTATATCTTTAGAAGTTTTTTTTAAAATATTTTAGAAAAAAAACTTGCTATTTTTTTTATAATATGTTATATTATACAACATATCAAAGAAGAAAAAAAAGGGCCTGTAGCTCAGATGGCTAGAGCGTTCGACTGATAATCGAAAGGTCGGTGGTTCAATTCCTCCCAGGCCCACACGCTCAGGTTCTTTAACATACACGGGGGTTTAGCTCAGTTTGGGAGAGCGACTGCCTTGCACGCAGTAGGTCGTGGGTTCGATCCCCATAACCTCCACATCTTTTAAATAAAAAACGATTTCTTAAAAAGGCTTTTAAGAGTCGTTTTTTTATATAGGACTCATTATGAAAAAATATCTTTTTTTAATAATATTTATATTCTTTTCTTTTAATTTAGCATATACACTCACTCAAGATGAAGAGACTCTTTTAGATGCATCAATATTTGGTGATGATGATATTGTTGAGAAATTGATAGCAAAAAATATTAATCTAAATGTTCAAGATGAGGCAGGAAATACTGCATTAATATTAGCTTCTATGGAAGGGCATACAAAAGTAGTGGCATTGCTTTTAAATGCTAATGCTGATAAATATGTTTTAAATAATGACGGCAATGATGCATTATTTTATGCTAAGCAAAAAAATCATAAAAATATAATTAAGCTTTTAGAGTAATATTTCTTTATTTTAGTTAATATTTTTTAGTATTAATTAAAAATTAATGTTTTAATTATTTCATTAAATTTTTCATTCATAGATTTTAAATAATTATCATATTTGTTTGATAAATTATAATCAGGTTCTATTACAGTGTTATCTATTAATGAATTTCTAATATCATCTAAAGAAATATTTTCTTTTAATAATAGTACAGCACTTATTGCAGCTCCAAGAGAAGCTCCTCCAGAAGGAAGTATTTTTATAGGGCACTGCCAAATATTAGCAATTATTTTTAATATTTCTTTATCTTTAGTTGGTCCGCCTGTAACAGATAAATCAGCTGCCTTTTTTTCTGAAGCAAACTTTTTAGAATATCCAGCAACTAAACCTAAAGAGCTTAATACAATGCCTTTATAATCATTATCAAAAGAAATATCATCATAATATCTTTTTATATCAAAAGATTTACTTATAGGTACAGATTCATTTTCTCTTTGATATATCATTATAGGTAAATTGTCTATATTTTTGGATAATGATTCTGTTATATCTTTATAATTTTTATGATATAAGTTCATAATTTCGTCCCAAACCATAGCCCCATTAGTACGGCAGAATATCATAAATGGATTTCCTATACCATCATACATAGCATTAGATACACCAGAAAAATCTCTTGTGTTTTCATCAATATTAAGCATATATACAAAACTAGTTCCTAAAGATAATATATCTCCTTTGTATAATACTTTTGTTTGAGGATTATCTCCGCTTCCTATTCCTACTAAACAATCTCTGTTAAAACCATATTTTTCTATAAAATATTCTGCTATATTTCCTGCCAATGCTGAAGGATTATCTATATTTCCTAATTTTTCTTTTAAATTATTTGATACAGTATTGAGGAGTTTATCATTCCATTCTTTTTTTGTATAATCCATTAAACTCATACCAGATGCATTTCCAAAATCTGCACTAATATCATCTTTAGCAGTTAGAATAGAAGCTATGAATGTATTGAGAAGAAATACTTTATATGTATTATTTTCTAATTCTAAGTTGTTATCAAAATTATATTTTATTACTGCACCAGTAAATCTAAGCGGTGAATCTGAGCCTGTTATTTGAATCATTTTTTCTTTTCCGCCTACAGAGTTTCTAAGTTCATTAGCTTCTTTTTGTGTACAAGAAGTTCTCCAAATAGGTGCTGCGTTATATGAATAAGAATCTTTTAATATTTCTTTTAAGTTTTTGTTTATATAATCTTTATTTTTTAATTTATTTAAATTCTTTTTATAATTTTCTGATAAATAAACATGCCCATGTTGCTGAGCAGAAATTTGAATAGCTTTAATCTCTTTAATATTGCATTTTTCTTTTAGTTCTGATAATGCTTTATCTAATGCAGCTAAAAAAATATTAATATCTTGTTCTGCTTTGCCTTCTATTTTTGAGTCTATGAGTAAAGTATTTTTATTCATTGATGAAGTTTTTATTTCTTCCAGTGAGTTAAAAGCTATAGATATGTTTAAGTCTATTTTTTAAAGTTTTATAATTTAATATACTTAATGTTAAACTTTGTGTGCTTAAATCTATTCCTAATGTATACATAATATACCTCTTAATTAGTTATTTATTATTGAGTATATAATTGAGTATAGAAAAATTTATTGCATAAATCAAGTATTCATTTATAATAATAACCTTCCAAATTTATTTTTTTTAATTATATACTATCCATAACATTTTTTATGAGAATACAAATGTAATAAAAAAAGTAATAATATAGATGTAAAGAAAATCAATAAAAATATAATTTATAAATATATTTTAGAAAATAAAAAAGTTTCTAAACATGATATTTCAATATCTTTAAATATGAGTATGCCGACTGTTTTGCAAAATATGAAGGAGTTATTAGATTCTAATTTAATACAAGAAGTTGGTGAATTTGAATCAAGCGGTGGAAGAAAAGCAAAAGCTATTTCAATTGTGGAGAATGCTAAATTAGCTATAGGTATAGATATTACTAAAAATCATATAAGTTTAGTTTTAGTTAATTTGCTTGGAAATGTTATAAAAAATATAAGATTAAAAAACTCATTTAGGTATACAGAAGAATATTTTTTATGGTTCGAAAAATCTATTAAAGAATTTGTTTGTGATATTGATGAAAGTAAGATATTAGGTGCTGGTGTATCTATTCCAGGTATCATTGATAAATCGGGAACTGATATAGCTTCATCTTATGTATTAGGATTTGAAAGAGTACCATATTCTGATTTTACTAAATATATACCCTTTAATTGTGTATTTATAAATGATGCTAATGCGGCAGGATTTGCTGAATCAAGATATATTAAAAATAATGCCATTTACCTATCATTAAGTAATAGCGTTGGTGGGGCTATTATATTTTCTAAAGAACTATATATCGGAGATAATATAAGAGCTGGAGAATTTGGGCATGTAACTATAATACCTAATGGAGAAAAGTGTTATTGCGGTAAAAAAGGTTGTTTAGATTGTTATTGTAAAGCTAATTTGCTTTCTGATCTAACAGATGGAAAACTTAATTTATTTTTTGATAAATTAAATAGCGGCGATAAAAAGATTGCTAAAGTTTGGAATGATTATTTATATTATTTAGCAATAGCTGTAAACAATTTAAGAATGTCTTTTGATTGCGATGTAGTAATAGGCGGATATGTTGGGGGCTATTTTTCTAATTATCTTAATGATTTCAAAAACCAAGTTTCTAAATTAAATACATTTGAAAATAATGCTAATTATATAAAAGTGTGTAAACATCATTTTGAAGGAGCTGCTTTGGGAGCGGCCTTGCAGCATATATATGCATTTATAAAGTCTATATAAATACTCATTTTTTTATATTTTTATTGACAACTAAGTTTTTTATGACTATACTTAATTATATAAACTACTTTTATAAAATATTTTTATTAAAGTAGTTTATAAAAAACAATATATTATGGAGTATATGACATATGGAAGGTAAAATGAAAGTCGCAATAATGACTGATCTAAAAAAGATAGAATTTACAGAAAGAGAAATACCAAAACCTAAAAATGATGAAGTATTAGTTAAATTGGAATATATTGGAGTATGCGGTTCCGATTTACACTATTATGAACATGGTGCTATTGGTAATTTTATTGTGAAGACACCTTTTGTTTTAGGTCATGAATGTAGCGGCACTGTAGTAGAAATAGGTGAAAAAGTAAAACATTTAAAAGTTGGTGATAGGGTTGCTTTAGAACCAGGAAAAACTTGCGGTGAATGTGAATTTTGCAGGACAGGAAGATATAATTTATGTCCAGATGTTATCTTTTTTGCAACTCCTCCAGTAGATGGAGTATTTCAAGAGTATGTTGCTCACCCAGAATCATTGTCTTTCAAATTGCCAGAAAAAATTTCTACAGTTGAAGGAGCTTTGATAGAACCTTTAGCAGTTGGAATGCATGCTGCTAGACAAGGTAATGCCACAATAGGACAAACTGCATTTGTTACTGGTACTGGATGTATTGGTCTATGTTCTATGTTAGCTTTAAAAGCTTGTGGAATATCAAAAGTATATGTTATAGATGTTATAAAAAAACGTTTGGATAAGGCTTTAGAATTAGGAGCAACTGGAGTTATAGATGCCTCTAAAGAAGATGTAGTAAAAAGAGTTTTAGAGTTAACAGATGGTAAGGGAAGCGATCTTACTATAGAAACTGCTGGTGTTGAGGCAACAACAAATCAGGCTATACAATTTGCAAAAAAAGGCTCTACTATAGTTTTAGTTGGATATAGTAAGACAGGAATGATAAACATGAATGTTGGTATGTCTTTAGATAAAGAATTAACATTCAAAACAGTATTTAGATACAGACATATGTTCCCATTATGTATAGATGCTATAGAAAGCGGAGCTATTAATATTAAAAATATAGTTACTAATACTTATAACTTTAATGATTTACAGAAGGGATTAGATGATAGTGTTAATGATAAAGCTAATATAGTAAAAACAGTAATAAAAATGTAATTATTTAATGGGGTAGTATTATGAGTTATTTAGATGAATTATTTTCTCTAAAAGGAAAAGTTGCTATTGTAACAGGTGGAGGTAGAGGAATAGGTCAAGTAGTTGCTTTAGGAATGGCTAAGGCAGGTGCTGAAATAGTTATACTTTCACGTTCTAATGCTGATGAAACAATTGATTTAATTAATTCTAATGCCGGAAAATGTTATCATATAAAATGTGATGTTACAAATGAAAGAGATGTTGATACAGCATTAAATAAAATTTTAGATAAATCTGGAAGTATAGATATATTATTTAATAATGCTGGGATATGTATACATAAATCTACTCTAGATGTTTCTATAGAAGAATTTAGAGAGGTGATAGATACAAATTTAACTGGTCAATTTATTACTGCAAGAGCTGTAGGCAGAATAATGTTGGAAAGAAACATTAAAGGAAGTATTATTAATATGGCATCTATGTCTGGTACTATAGTAAATATACCTCAATGGCAATGTTCTTATAATGCTTCAAAAGCTGCGGTTATACATATGACAAAGTCATTAGCAATGGAGTGGGTTGAACATGGTATTAGGGTAAATAGTATCAGTCCAGGTTATATGGCAACCCCAATGTCTGTAGATACTCCTAAGGAATTAAAAGATAGTTGGATGCCTTTAATTCCTATGCATAGAATGGGAAAACCTGAAGAATTAATACCAGCTATTTTATATTTAGCTTCTAGTACTTCAGGATATACTACAGGAAGTGATATTATAGTAGATGGCGGATACTGTTGTTTTTAATTTGCTATTAAATATTATAATTTAATAAATTAATTTAAAGGAGAAAAAAATGGGCAAAAAATTATCATTATTTTTTGTTGTTGCAGCTATGATGTTATTTTCAATATCTGGCTGTAATAAGTCTGCTCAGGAATCTTCTGCTTCTGAAAATACAGACGGAAAGATAAGAGTAGCGTATATAGCAAGGGCTCAGGCAGATTCTTTTGCTGCTTGGTTAGCTAACTCTATCAAAGAAGAAGCTGCAAAATATCCTAATATTGTTGTAGACATATTTGATGGACAAGCTAATGATGACGTTGAAAATAGCTTAATAGAAAATGCTATAATAAACAAATATGATGTTATCATTATACAGCCAAATAATGGAGAAGCTCAAAGACCTTATGCTGAAAAAGTTGTTGCTGCTGGAATAATTTGTTTAACTACAAATGCTAGAATTGCTGGTATAGCAGGTGCTTCTTCAGTAGATGCTGACCCATATAAACAAGCAGCAGTAAATGCTATAGCCGCTTTAGATCAAATTCCGCAAGGTGCTAATGTTGTAGTATTAAACGGCCCTCCAGGCAACTTCCATGCTGATGAAAGAAGAAGAAGTTGGCAAATAGAATTTTTTGATAAACGTCCAGATGTAAAAATTGTAGGTGAACAAATTGCAAATTGGAATAAAGATGAAGCTTTAAGTTTTATGGAAACTTGGGTACAAGCTAATGATAAAATAGATGCTGTTATTTCTATGAATGATAATATGGCTGCTGGTGCTTTAGAAGCTGTAAAAGGAAATCCTAAATTTGATAATTTATTAGTATATGGTGTAGATGGAACAGCTGAAGCTTGTCTTTTAATTAAAGAAGGAAAAATGACTTCTACTTGTATGCAAAGTGCTTATGATTTATCTGCAAAAATATTAGATACTGTAAATAAATTAGTTAATAAAGAAGCTACTCAAATAGATACAGATATTGATAACCCTTTAGTAACAAAAGAAAATGTTGATCAGTATATAGAGATGTATAAAAAAACTGGAGCTATAAGTTAATAGTTTATAATAATATATAGGAGGTGTTATGAAAATATTAATACCTCCTAAAATATAAAAATATTTTAAGGTTATAAAGTATGCAAGAAGAATATAGATTAAAAGTTTCTCATATATATAAATCTTTTCCAGGGGTACAAGCACTTAAAGATATTAATTTTGCTGTTAGAAAAGGTACAGTTCACGTTTTATGCGGGGAAAATGGTGCTGGAAAATCTACCCTAATGAAAATTATCAATGGTATATATAAAGCAGATATAGGAAGTATAGAAATAGATGGTAAAGTTGTACAAATAAAAAATCCTATACAAGCAAAAAAATTAGGCATATCTATGATTTTCCAAGAATTAAATTATGTTCCTGAAATGACTGTAGAGGAGAGTTTAGTTTTAGGTGATTGGCCAATGACTTCTTTAGGTACAGTTAATTGGAAAAAAATAAGAAAAGATATTAAAAATCTTTTAGAACAAGAAGGTTTAAATTATTCTCCAACTACTAAATTAAAAGAATTAACTGTTTCTGATGTACAAATGTTAGAAATTATAAAATCTATAGCTAATAATGCTAAAATATTTATTATGGATGAACCTACTTCTGCTATTACAAATAAAGAAGTAGATAAGTTATTTGCAAAAATTGAGGAGTTAAAATCAAGAGGGGCTTCTATAATATATATTTCTCATAAGATGGATGAAATTTTTAAAATAGCTGATGATATTACAATTTTAAGAGATGGGCAAACTATACTTACTGATAAAGCAGAAAATTTTGATATAGATAAGGTTATATCATTAATGGTTGGAAGAAAATTGGCAAATAATTATCCTAAAGAAACTTTACCTATAGGAGAAACTGTTTTAGAAGTAAATAATTTATATTCTGAAAATGTTTTTAATAAATGTAGTTTTTATGCAAGAAAAGGTGAAATAGTAGGTTTTGCTGGGCTTATGGGTGGAAAAAGAACAGAATTGGTAAGAACTATATTTGGTATAGATAGATATACTTCAGGAGAAATAAAAATAAATGGTAAAGCAGTAACTATTAATAGTGTATCTGATGGTATAAAAAATAGGATTGCTATGCTTTCTGAAGATAGAAGAAGATTTGGCATAATACCTTGTAGAAGTGTTAAAGAAAATGTTTCTTTGGCAAGTTTAAGTAAATTCTTTTATAATCAATTCTGGCATAAAAGTAAAGAACATAAAGAAATAACAAAATACTGCGAAAAAATGAATGTAAAAACAGCTTCTTACGATGTTAGTATTGATACTCTTTCTGGAGGAAATCAACAAAAAGTTTTATTAGCTAGATGGATATTAGAATCTCCAGATATATTAATTATGGATGAACCGACAAGAGGTATAGATGTGGGTGCTAAATTTGAGATTTATAAATTAATGACAGACTTAGCAAAAGAAGGAAAAACATTAATTGTTGTTTCTTCTGAACTTCCTGAGCTTATTGGAATGTGTGATAGAATATATGTTATGTGTAAAGGAAGTATTGCTGGTATGTTAAATAGAGATGAATTTTCACAAGAAACTATAATGAAATTAGCAACTGGAACTTTAACAATGTAACTTTATATAAATACAAATATTAGGAGATATAAAAATGAAACTAGATATAAGAAAACTTTATAGTGATATGATGAGTAAATATAGTATATATTTTATACTTATAATAATGATAATAGTCTCTTCATTTTTGAATAGTAACTTTTTAACATTTGCTAATTTTAGTAATATTTCGAGTCAATTAGCAGTAACTACTATTTTAGCTTGCGGTGCTACTATGCTTATTATATCTGGTATGATAGATTTATCTTGTGGAAGTGTATTAGCATTAGCTGGTGTATTATCTGTAGCTTCATATAAAGCAACTAATAATATGATTCTAGCAATATTGGTAGCTATAATAGTAGGTGTTATATGTAATTTAATTAATGGTATAATGATTACTAAATTTAAAGTACCTCCGTTTATTGCTACACTAGCAATGCTTACTATGGCTAGAGGTGCTGCTTTAAAATATACAAATGGTCAAAATATATATCAAATAGGAAAATATACTGTATTAGGACAGGGAACTTTACCTGGAGGAATACCTATATCTGTATTGTTCTTAATTTTATTTGTTATTCTTACTTGGTATATATTAACTCATAAAAAACTTGGAAGAGAGTTATATGCTATAGGAGGAAATGAAGAGGCCGCTATAGCTTCAGGAATAAATGTTAATAAATCTAAAATAGAAGTATTTATTATTAATGGTATATTTGTTGGATTTGCTGGTGTATTATTTATGTCTAGAAATAATGTTGGTCTTCCAAATGGTGCTGTTAGCTATGAATTAAAAGCTTTAACTGCAGCAGTTATAGGCGGTACAAGTTTTTCAGGTGGTTTAGGAACTGCTCAAGGAACAATTGCTGGTGCTTTTATAGTTGGATTTCTAGATAATATTATGACTCTTATTGGTGTAGATTCATATATACAACAAATAATAAGAGGAGCAATTATTGCTATTGCTGTTATATATGATTTATATTCTAAAAATAAAACTTTAAAAAATAAAATAAAAGCTGCTAAAAATTAATTAATATTCTTCTAAAGCAAGTTCAAATATATTATTTGAATTTGCTTTTTATAGATTTTATTATTTTATAAAATATTATTTTATTAATAATTATATTTTTATGAATAAAATTATTATTCTATTTTATTTGAATATAGTATTAATAAATATAATATTTATAATATGTTGTTTAGAACTTAGATATATTATTATAATATACAGTTATTCTTTACTTTCTTCTAATTTTTTATATTTTTAATCTCTCTTCTTATAAATAAAATAGTAACTATTAAAGCCATTGCATCTGCTATTGGACCAGCATACATTACACCATCTATGCCGAATATTTTAGGCAGTATTATTATAAGAGGGAGTAAGAAAATTATCTGTCTAGTCATAGCAATAAATGCTCCTTTAAATGCTTTTCCTATAGATGTGAAAAATGAACCTGTAACAGGCTGAACCCCATTAACAACCATAAATAACATGTATATTCTCATATATTCTTCAGCAAATGAAAAATATAATTCGCTTCCATCTCCAAACATAGATACTATCTGTCTTGGGAATAATTGAAAAAGTATAGATGCTATTATAGCCATCATTGTAGTTATAAAAACACTTAGTTTATATGTGTCTATTACTCTTTTATAATTTCTTGCACCATAATTAAATCCAATTATAGGTTGAGAACCTTGACCTGTGCCTATTATAAAAGCCATAATAATCATATTAATCTTTATTATAATTCCAGATACAGCAAGCGGGATATTGCCTCCATATATAGATTGATTTCCATAATAGCTTAATACATTATTCATTGTTATTTGAACAGCCATCATGGCTAATTGATTGAATCCTCCAGATAACCCTAAAGTAAAAATCTTAATAACATTATTAATTTTTAATAAAAAGCTTTCTTTATTAAGCGTAATATTTTTCATTTTAAATATATATTTAAAAGTTAAACCAAAAGATATAAATTGTCCAATTATAGTAGCTAAAGCAGCTCCAGCTATACCCATTTTGAAATAAAATATAAATATAGGGTCTAATATAGTATTGGCAATAGCTCCGCTCAATACTGACATCATTGAATATCTAGGACTTCCATCTGCCCTTATTATATGGCTCATCATACTTGAAAATATAAACGGCAAAAAACCAGTAGAAGTTATTGAACTATATTTTATAGCATAGCTTAATACTTCTTCAGTAGAGCCGAACATATACATTATTTTTTTTACAAATACTTTTACTATTATAGTTAATACTATGCTGAAAATAAATGCCAAAGATATTGTATTTCCTATAATAGTTGTTGCTTTTTCTCTTTCTCCTCTTCCAAGCAAGAGGCTATATGAAGAAGCTCCTCCAAGACCTAAAAATAATGATATAGAAACACATATTGTTGTTAGAGGAAAGGCGACATTTGTGGCTGCATTTCCATTTATGCCTACTCCTTGTCCTATAAATATTTGGTCTACTATGTTATATAATGCACCAACTAGCATTGATATTATGCTTGGTGTACCGAATTTAAAAAGAAGTTTATATATTTTTTCATAATATAATGGGTTAGAATCTACTTTGTCATACATATAAAGTCCGATGAAAATTAAATATTTTTTATTATATTATATTTTTTTAATTATTTAAATAATTAATTTTTATATAAATTTCTTTTATGCTATTGACAAAAATGGTATAAGTGTTAAAATACTATATATAGTAATTAATAAAGGGGCTAAAAATGATAACAAGTGAAAACGGTTTTTTTGGTGAGTTTGGAGGAAGATTTGTAGATGAGAAACTTGAAAAGAAATTAATAGAATTGGAAGAAGCTTTTAAATTTTATATAAAAGATAAAGATTTTTTAAATGAGCTAGAAGAGCTTAGAAGTGATTTTTTGGGAAGACCTACACCATTAATGTATGCTAAAAATATATCTGAGAGTATAGGCGGTGCTAAAATATATGTAAAATTAGAAGGTTTTGCCCATACTGGTGCACATAAAATTAATAATTCTATAGGGCAGGCATTATTGGCAAAGAGAATGGGAAAGAAAAAAATAATAGCAGAAACAGGAGCAGGTCAGCATGGTATTGCTACAGCGGCTGCTTGTGCTAAGTTGGGATTAGAATGTTCTATATATATGGGGGATATAGATGTACGCAGGCAGCAGCCTAATGTGGCATCTATGGAATTATATGGGGCTAATGTTGTATCTGTAAAAAGAGGTTCTAGAGGATTAAAAGATGCAGTTGATGCGGCTTTAGAAGAATGGATAAAAGATTTAGATGATACTCATTATTTACTTGGAAGTGCTGTTGGACCTAGTCCTTATCCTGATATAGTTAGAACTTTCCAATCTATAATAGGAAGAGAATTAGAAAAACAAATAGCAGAAAAAAACTTAAAAGTAAAATCTATGTTTGCATGTGTTGGAGGCGGTTCTAATGCAATAGGTTTTTTTGAGCCTTTTATAGAAAAAACTGATATAGAATTGGTAGCTATTGAAGCTGGTGGAATAGGTTCAAATATTGGAGAGAATGCTGTAAGAATGAATAATCAATATGCTAAAGACCATGTAGCTCAGGGGTATAAGAGTAAGTTTATATTAAAAGAAAATGGAGAGATATCTGATACTATGTCTATATCAGCAGGACTTGATTATCCTGGAATTGGACCTCAATTAGCATATTTAGGAGATATTGGAAGAATTAAATTTTTAAGTGCTACAGATATGGAAGCTATTAATGCTGTTAAAGAATTTGCTAAACATGAGGGAGTTATATTTGCTTTAGAGAGTGCTCATGCTGGTGCTAAGGCTATTGAATATGCTAAAAAATGCTCTAAAGATGATGTTATAATAGTTAATATGTCTGGAAGGGGAGATAAAGATATTTTTATAACTTCTCCAATATTTAGAGCTAAGAGATGGAAAGAGTTTTTACAAGATGAATTAAATAGATTAGAAAATAATATTGATATACATAATTTTAAATAAAATATTCAAGCCTTTATCTGTTTTTATCATATATTGATTATGTAAAAGGTATAATAATTTTTTAGTTAATTAAATTATTATTATATACTTTTAGTAATCAATATTATATTTTATATAAATATTTCTCTTTTTACTTTTATATTGATATTTTTGCTATTAATTATATAATTAAACGATGAATTATTTTTGTAGAATTCTTATATCTATTGTATTTCTAGTTACTCTTATTTCATGCGGACTTCCAGATATAACTAGTATTACACAAGAGATGAATCAGCCATTTATTACTAAAATTACACCAATGGACCAAAAAATTGTAGTAGAATTTCAGGCACAAAATAATGAACCAGCTTTTAGCGGATATAATATATATTTTGGTGATAGTGTTAATCCTAGAATATATAGAATCTATAGTCAGCAGAAAACAATTCCTACAATAGTAACTACAAGAAGCACAACTTTGCAAACATTTACTTTTACAATAGAAAAAAATATTTATTATACAGGAAGTAATGTTACAGAAATTTCACTTCTTCCAGAGACAGAGATAAGAAACGGCATACCTATATATGTATGGGTAAGTTCTTATCAAATAACACCTCAAAATGAAAGTTATTATTATTATGATAATTATGTAAAAATGGCAACGCCAAGACCAGAAGTATTGAATCAAACTGTAAATGTTGGTAGCACTATAGTTCTTTCAGAAGGTTATTTAGCTAATTTGACATTAAATACAGCAGATAATAAGCTTTATTTTTCTAGTCCTCAAAGAGAAAATGAAACATGGTCTTTGCAGCGTGTGGCTGGTACTTCGCTTTATGATATTGTAGTTCCGCCAACTGAAGGATATACTACAGAGAGTTTGGAAGTTATTGCTGATAGGTTATATTTAATAAAGATTAATAGAGGCAATAACAATTATTACGGAAAAATATTTGTAAGGAGTGTTAACGGTACTAGCAGTATAGTAGCAGATTATTGCTATCAGATTAGTGCTGATATATTAAGTTATTGAAAATGAAAAAAATATTTTTACTTATTCTTTTTACTATATTTTTTAGTTCCTGTGCTGAAGAGCTTGTTACGGTAATAGATGAATATAATATGCCTTATGAAATAAAAGCTATACCTGGTGATAATAAAGTAAGTATAGAGTTTTGGTCTGGAATATTAGCATCTGATTTTGCAGGATTTAATTTATATGCTAAAACTTCAGAAAATATGATTCAGCCAGATGATGCTATCAAAGATTCAGCACAAATACTTCCAACTATAAAAGGTACAAATCATGCTAGAACTAATTTTATAATAGAGATTCCAAATTATACTTTTGTAAACAATACTAAATATTTTATAACAGTAACAGCATACGGTACAAATGAACTTATAGAAGAGAAGTATATTGAGACAAAGATTAATACAGTAGTACCAGTGATACCAAGACCAGAGGGCAGTGCAACTATTACAGCTAATAATATAGATGTCACAGGAGCTGGAACTGTTGCTACAAGGAATGGCAATATGATTAATGTTGCTGGTGCATGGAAAGTGCAATATTTTGGGTATCAAACTAATTTTAATAGTGTAGTTGTTGTTACTAATATGAATGCTTTTGATAGTGATGCTCCGTATTTAGTTAATGGACTTTATATATTTTATGATGGTACAGCTTTAGTAAAAGTGTTAATAGGGGCTAATGATTCTTACCAGTGGGCTTATCAGAATAATGCTGCTTCTTGGAATGGAGTATAATTTTTTATATACTTTCGTAAAATAGGCAAGCTGATTTATGATTATTGTTTATATCTTTTAACACAGCTTCTGTATTTTGGCATTCAGGTTTTGCATATATACATCTTGTGTGAAATCTGCAGCCTGTTGGTATATTTGATGCATTAGGAATCTCTCCTTTAATTGGAAGCTCTTTAATAATATTTGCTCTTCCTGTAGAAGCATCTGGTACTGCAGAGATTAATGCTTTAGTATATGGGTGTTTAGGATTTTCTATTATTTCATTAGCTTCTCCTATCTCTACAATATTTCCCAAATACATTACCGCTATTCTATCTGCAAAATATTTAGCAGTTGACAAATCATGAGTAATATAAATATAGCTTAATTGTTTTTCTATTTGTACTTCTTTCATCATATAAAGTATTTCTGCTCTTGTAGATAAATCTATCATAGATACAGGCTCATCAGCAACAATTAGTTTTGGATTAAGTATTAAAGCACGAGCAGTTGCTATTCTTTGACGCTGACCTCCAGAAAGCATATGAGGATATCTATCCATAAACTCTTCAGGAGGATTTATTTTTACATCTTCAAGTGCTTTTATTACCATTTCATCATAATGTTTTTCATCGCCTTCTATATTATGAATATAAAGTGCCTCTTTTAATACATCTTTTATTTTAAATCTAGGGTTCATTGAGGCATAAGGGTCCTGAAATATCATCTGCACATTTTGTCTATATTTTTTTATTTGTTCTTTATCAAAATTATTAATGTTTTCATTTTCAAATATAATATTTCCAGAAGTAGGTTCTATTAATTTCATTATCAATTTGCCTATAGTTGTTTTTCCGCTTCCAGATTCTCCTATAATAGCAAGTATTTCTCCTCTTTTAATTTCTAAACTCACATCATCAACTGCTTTAATTTCTTTTGTTTTTTTTATTAAACTTTCTATTATATTGCTATGAGGCTTAAAATATTTTTTTACATTTTCTAGTTTTAATATTATATCATTATCCATTATCACAACCCATTTATTAATTATTTAGTTATCTGCTAAGTGGCATGCACATAGATGTTTATTTCCTATATCTTTCAATAAAGGCTCTTCATCTTTGCATTTATCAATTCTCTCTTTACATCTATCATAAAACATGCAGCCTCTTGCTGTATTAAGTAAATTAGGAGGAGTGCCTTCTATAAACTCTAATTTATCAACTGTTTTTTTTAGTCTTGGAGTAGCGGCCAATAATCTTTTTGTATATGGGTGTTTGGGTGTATTGTAAATATCTTCACTTTTTGCAAGCTCTACTATTTTTCCTCCATACATCACGCAAACTCTGTCTGATATTTCTGCTTCCAAAGCTAAATCATGAGTAATAAATATAAATGATAAATTAAAATCTTTTTTTAGTTTTTTTAATAGATTTATTATTTGAGCCTGCACAATAACATCTAATGCAGTAGTAGGTTCATCTAATATTATTAATTTAGGTTTTAAAAATAATGCAGCTGCTATTACAACTCTTTGCTTCATTCCTCCGGAAAGTTCATGAGGATATCTATCCATTACACTATGATGAAGCCCAACATATCCTAAATATTCTTTTATGAGTTTATAAGCATCGTTTTTATTCATATCAACATGCCTGTTTAATGTTTCAAGCATTTGATAGCCTATAGTATATACAGGAGTGAGAGAGTTCATAGCTCCTTGAAAAACCATAGATATTTTTGACCATCTTATATTTTTTCTTATATATTCTTCTTTAAGCGGTATTATATCTTCATTGTCTAATATAATTTTTCCGCCTTCATATTTACCAGGAGGGGAGGGCATTCTTAGAAGTGATGTGGCAAGAGAGGTTTTTCCGCAGCCTGATTCACCAACAATGCCTAAAGTTTCTCCTTCTTCTATATCGAAACTAATATCATTAATAGCTTTTATATTGCCTTTAGATGTGTGATAATACATCTTGAGATTTTCTACTTTTAATATAATTGACATATATATTATTACCTTAAATATTATGTTAATTATAATATATTATAAAAAATTTACAATCTATATATTTTTCTTATTGATTATCTTCAGCTTGTTTTAATACTTCATATATAGCTAAACTATTATTATCTCTTGCTATATCTATAGGAAGTTTGCCATTGTTATTTTTTATATTAATATCAGCACCAGCTATTACAAGTTCGCTTACTATATCAATATTTCCGGCTCTAACAGCATTATGCAAAGGAGTATCTCCATATTGATTTTGTATATTAAGCTCTGGTTTTTTATTAAGCAAAAGTTTTACAATATTTAATTGAGAGTTTTCAGCGGCCATATGTAAAGCAGTACTGCCATATTTATCAGTAGTATTTAATTCAACATTTCTTGAGAGTAATATTCTCACTATATTTTCTAGCCCTGTTCTAGAAGCTCTCATTAATGGTGTTAAGCTTGATACATCATTTGCTCTGTTAATATCAGCACCATTTTCAACTAAAAGCTGGAGTAAGTCTATATTATCAGTGTTAATAGCATACTCTATTAAAGAGCTTCCATCTTCCATAGTTGTTTTATTTAAATCAGCTTTATTAGTAATGAAGAACTTTGTTAATTCCATATCATTGTTCATTATAGCAATATTTAAAGCACCAAGTCCATTAGCATCTGTTATATTAATATCAGCTTTGTTTGCTATTAATAACTCTATCATAGGCATTCTTGTTTTTACAATAGGGCTTTTTATAGCACACATCAAAGCAGTACTATAATCATAACTTTGAATATTAACATTTGCATTATTAGAAATTAAAAGCTTAGCTAATTCTATATCTCCATTATTTGCAGCATACATAAGAGAAGTCCAACCGTCATTGTCATAAGAATTAACATCAGCACCATTTTCTAAAAGTATTCTAACAGTGTCAATATATGAATTGCCTGAAGCTATTATTAAAGCATTCATTCCATCTATATAACTGTTAATATCATTTTTATCAAAGTTAGTTATAATATCATTCATTATCTTAGCACTATTTTGAGAACCATTTTGAAGAAGAACTAAATCTACAGGCTGTTTGCTTGAACTATTATTAAACTTAGAACCAGCAGCAGCCATTATAATATTGCCGTACTTATTATTAAAAGCAGTATTTTCTAATTTTGAACCTTTATCCAAAAAGTATTTAAATAAATCATAATTTAATGAAACTACAGAATTATATAATACAGTGCTTCCATCTGCATTTTTATAATTAATATCTGCACCATTATCTACTAAATATTTAACTATACTTCTATCACTGTTTTCAATAGCATAACTTAAAATAGTAGGCTCTCTTTTTAAATCAAATGAATTATCTAGTAACAATTTTATCATATTCTTATTTGTTTGTGATATGGCATAATACATAGGATAATTTTTTATATCATCTCCAGTATAAGAGCCATATACATTAGCGTTTCCTTCTTTAATTAAAAGTTCTGCTATTTTTTTATTATTATTCTTTATTGCTAATATGAGAGGAGTAATTCCTTCATCGCTTGATATTTCTGTATCTGCTTTATTTTCTATTAAGAATTTTACAGCCTTTATATTGTTTGCTTCAACGGCATGATATAAAGGAGTTTTATTTTCCATATCAGTCTCATTAACATCAGCACCATAATTGTTTACAAACTCTTTTACAACTCTATCGCCATATTTTTTATTATATATAGCTTCATCATATATTTCATAATTTTGAGTCATTTTATTTAAATTAGACCTTTGAGTTATAAATAAGAATGTACCAACAAGTATTCCTGCTCCAATTAATAGTATAAAAATAATTGCTAATGCTATAATTATTACTTTAAATAAGTATTTTTTATTTTCATCATATTGATTATTATTATTATTATTATTATTATTATTATCCATAATTGTTCCTATCAAAAGACTTTCTAAAAAACTTGCATATAATATAACATATTTTATATAAATTAAAAGACTCTATTTTTTAGTATCAATCTTCTTTTTATATAATAATATTAAAAATAAATACTAATTTTATCTATTTATTAATTATAATATTTAATATCATATATAAAAAACTGATTGACAATAATATTATATTTTTATATTATTTATAGATAATTTGTATATTATGGAGCTTTCATATGGATAAATTAAGAGTTAGCAGAAAGGCAATAATATTAAAATTTCTTATTCCCTATTTTATATTTTTTGTTTTAATTTGTATACCAGTATATATAACTTATTATAAACAGTATAGAGAAAATTTCTTATATAATATTAATGATATGATGGACAATGTTTCATTAGATATATCAAGATGGATATTTGAATATAAAACTCAATTACAAACAGTAAATAATTTCTTTGAGACGGATATGGCATTTAATGATATGATGTCAGCCGTTTACAAAATGAAATCATTAGATAAAGAATTAGTTGATATTTATTTTGGAGGAGATATTCCTTATGCTAATGGAGGTTTTTTTGTAACAGCTATTCCTGATACTATACCAGATGATTATGACCAAACTACTAGAGATTGGTATATTAATTCTATAAATACAAATGATGTTTATATAAGCGAACCGTATACAGATGTTTCAACATCTTCTACAGTTATTACTTTGGCAATTGCTGTTAGAAATGGAGCTGCTATTAAAGGAGTGGCCGCTTTAGACGTATACTTTTCAAAAATAAACAATATAATGAATGAAATAAAAAATGATAAAGGCTATGAGTTTTATGTAGTTCTTTCAGATGGAAAATATCTTAATCATAGTGATGCTAATTATTTATTAAACGAAAATTATAGTGCATTTGATGTACCTGAGTTCTCAGATATAAAAAATAAAATGGATAATGGAAGTGCTGTTTCTATAATAAATAATCAGTGGTATGGAATTAAAGAGATAGAAGGTTTTCCTTGGTATATAGTAGCTAAAGGAAATATTAATGAATTAAGAGATAAAACAAATTTATTAATTTTTTATTTGATACTTATAATATTATTATCACTTATTTTAGAAACTCTTTTAGTAACTTTGATTACTATACCTATTACTAATACTTTAAATGAAGCTATAAATCATATAGATAATATGGCTTTAGGTAATTTTGATATACAAGAAAGTGCTTCAAAAAAACATGGTAATATAGCTTATGCTTTGTCTTCTTCTATAGATGAAATGCAGAAAAATATTAGCTCTGTAATTTATAAATTAAAAGTTGATATAGATTCTATTAATAGTGAAATGGAGAAAATATCTTTAGGCAATGATGATTTATCGAATAAAACTATTTCTCAATCATCTTCAGTTAATGAGTTAGCAAGTTCTATAGAATCATTATCTTCTTCAATTACAGAAACTTATTCTAATACAAACAAAGCTAAAGAAATAAGTGAGAAAGCATTAGAGTATACTAGCAGGGGAGTTGATATTGTATCAAGAACATTGTCAAATATGACTGAAATATCTGAAGCAAGTAAAAATATATCAGAAATTATTAAAATGATACAGTCTATAGCTTTTCAAACTAATATATTAGCTCTTAATGCAGCTGTTGAGGCGGCTCGTGCTGGTGAACAAGGTAAAGGATTTGCAGTTGTAGCAAGTGAAGTTAGAAATCTAGCACAAACTTCTGCTAAAGCTGCTGATGATATTACAGATATAGTTGAAAGCACAATTCAAAAAATAGATTCAGGTTATGAAACAGTATCAGAATCATCTTCTATATTAGAAGAAATTAATAATTTTGTTACAGAAGTATCAAATTCATTAATTAATATATCAAATGCTGCAGAGGAAGAGAAAGATAATATTGAACAGATTAATATAAGTGTTTCTTCTATTAATGATATTACACAAAGAAATACTTCTCTTGCAAATGATAGTGCTACGTCTAGTAGAGAAATATTAAATAAAACAGAGAATATAGCTGAAAATATTTCTTATTTTAAGTTTAAAAAAATATAATTGATTTTTTGATTTAGGATATTTTTTGTATAATAAATATTGTTTGTGAAAAAATTATATTGAAAACTTTTATTAGAGATTTCTTTTTTATATATACAAATAATTTTTTGTGAGTTAAATAAAAAAGTCCTTCAGAGCAATAGAAATAACTTCTGAAGGACAATACTATATATTATTAATTATCTTTTAGCTTGTTCATATTGTTTAGGGAATGGTACATCAATACCTAAAGTTCTAGCAGCTTGTAATGCCCAATAAGGATTTCTTAATAATTCTCTGCCTATATATATAGCATCAGCAGCACTATTTCTAACCATCATATTAGCCATTTTAGGGTCATATATAAGACCACCTCCTATACAAGGCACTGTCATATATTGTTTTAACTCTCTGCAGAAAGGCACTTGATAGCCTTCATAAGGAATAATCTTACCATCTGCAGTAACCGCTCCTGTACTAACATCTATAGAATCTATTAATTTAGCTTCTTCTAGAGGTTTAAGCATTTCAGCAAAATCTTTTACGGTATTTCCGCCTTCTTTCCAGTCGTATGAAGATATTCTTATTTGTATAGGGTAGTCGCTTCCTACAGCTTCGCGGCATTTTCTTAATATCTCTTCTAAGAACTTAGCTCTGTTTTTGCCGTATTCGTCTGTTCTTTTATTTGATAATGGTGATAAGAATGTAGAAATCAAATAACCATGAGCAGCATGAAGTTCTATGATGTCAAATCCAGCTTTTTTAGCTCTTAAAGCAGCATTAGCAAAAGCATCAATTACTTCGTTAATATCTGATTGTGTCATCTCTACAGGAGTTCTGTATTTTTCATTGAATGCTATAGCACTTGGAGCATATATTTTATCTATTTTTGTTGATTCGCATTTTCTTCCGGCATGTCCTAATTGTATACCAATTTTTGCTCCATTAGCATGAACTGCATTTACTAATTTAGTTAAACCGTCTATATATTTGTCGTCCCATATAGCTAAGTCATTATCAGTAATGTTGCTTACATGAGGTAAAACTCCAGTAGCTTCTACTATTATTAAACCTGTTCCTCCTATTGCTCTAGTAGCATAATGTTGTATATGCCAATCATTAACATATCCGTCTTCAGCACTATACATACACATTGGAGGCATTACAACTCTGTTTTTTATTTCTATATTACCTATTTTCAAAGGCGTAAAAAGATTACTTTTTTCTGCTTTCATTATAAAATCTCCTTAAAATAATATGCTTATATAGGGTATAGTATATAAAAAAATCAGAATAATTCAATTTCTTTATTGTTGTTTTTAAAACATTTTTGAAAGCTTTAAATACTTTGTTTTCACATATTTTTTTAATATAAGTTTTTCTAATAATTATTTATGATTAAATGTGTTTATAGTATATAGTATCTCTTTCATTTTATTCATAGCTATTGCTCTGTGGCTCATGGAGTTTTTTTGCTCTAAAGTCATCTCAGCATATGTGATATCATATCCATTAGGCTTAAATATAGGGTCATAACCAAAGCCGTCAAATCCCTTAGGACTTTCAACTATTACTCCATTAACTATTCCCTCTAAAGCTATATAATAATTGTCATCTAATACACATACAGCAGAAGTGATAAAATAAGCAGTTCTGTCATTTTTATTTTTTAACTTATCTAATATCATCTGCATTTTTTCTTTATAGCCCAAATTTTCTCCGCCATATCTTGCAGAATATATTCCAGGCTCTCCATTAAGAGCATTTATACAAATACCAGAATCATCAGCCAAAGAAGGGAGTTTTGTATGATTATAAACAGCCTTTGCTTTTATTAATGAGTTTTCTATAAAGCTATTTCCATCTTCTATTATCTCTCCAATATCTGAAGGCATAGGTAATATCTCTTTAGCAGAGTCTTTAAAAATATTTTGTATTTCAATTAGTTTATGTTTATTAGCTGTAGCTATTACTAGTTTGTTTATCATGATATATTTAATCCCTAAATTGAAGTGAATACAAATACTGATATTTTCCGCCTTTTTTCATAAGCTCTTCATGTGTACCAGATTCTGTAATTTGTCCATTTTCAACAACGCATATATAAGTTGCATTTTTTATAGTAGATAATCTATGTGCAATAACGAATGTAGTTTGAAGGTTAATAATTTCGTTTAATGCTTTTTGTACATACATTTCACTTTCTGTATCTAATGCACTTGTAGCCTCATCTAATATTAATATAGAAGGTCTTTTTAATACAGCTCTTGCTAAAGCTATACGCTGACGCTGACCTCCAGAAAGCATAATTCCTCTTGGACCTATATGAGTATCGTATCCATTTGGAAGTTTTAATATGAACTCGTCAGCATGTGCTATTTTTGCTGCTCTTACTAAATCATCATCAGTAGCATCAGGATTAGCATAAAGTATATTTTCTCTTACAGTACCATAAAATAAAATATTCTCTTGAGATACTACACCAATTTGATTTCTTACGCTTCTAGTATTAAGTTCATTAATATCTATTCCATCAAACCTGATTACACCGCTAGAAGGAGTAAATAATTTAGGTATAAGACTTATTAAAGTAGTTTTTCCGCCGCCGCTATTACCAACAAAAGCAACTACATCTCCCTTTTTCACTTTAAAATTAATAGGGCCTAAATGGAAAGGCTGAGCATCATTTCTTTTTGGATATTCAAAGCTAACATTTTCAAAAGTTATAGAATGTTCTATAGGTTTCATTTGTTTTTTATTTGGATCATCTACATTTTCAGGCGGTAAATCTATAATCTCAAATACTCTTCTAGCTATCATTTTTGTCATTTGCAGATTTATAAATATTCCAGATAAGTCTCTAACTGGAGTAGAAATATTAAGCATGTAAAGTAAAAATCCCCATAAAAACTCAAAAGGCATTTCTCCTTTAAATATTAAAAATCCGCCGTATGCAAGTATTATGAGCATAGCTGCTATCATAACAAGTTCTGTCATAGGTCTATTTAATGAAGTAAGTAAAGATATTTTTCTCATTAAATTAATTAATTCAGAATATATAGATTTGTATCTTTTTACTTCTTGATCTTCTTTAGAGAATATTTTTATAACCTCTATTCCTCTTATATCTTCTTGTATAATCGAAGTAGTACTGCCTAATAAATTCTGTTGAGATGTAACTCTTGTCTTAATTAATTTTGAAACTTTATCTATTCCTAAACCAATTAATGGAGCTGCTATAAAACATGCTAAAGTAAGTTTTACATTTAATAAAAGTAATACAGCTAATGTTAGTACTAATGTTAGAGGTACTGTTATCATATTTGGTAATGTACCAGATAAAAATCCTTCTATAGTTCCAGATTCATTTAATACTCTGCTTATAATATCGCCTTCTTTTTCTTGTTTAAAATAAGCTATATCTGTATTCATCAAGCCCTTTAACATATCAGCACGAACATCTTTGCCTATTTCTTGAGCTGTGAATTGGAAAAGAAATGTTTTTAAATAATCAAAACTAACACGAAATATTACATATATAAAACCTATTATAATAATAAAAGCAAATTGTGCTACTACTACTGGATTACCTATACTGTCAGTTGATAAAAATTGTTCTGCTAATTGTTTGGTATTAAAATTAGTAAATTTAGTTGCTAATTCATTTACAAAAGGTATTTTATCAAGTAAATCAACTCTTTTACCACCCGTAATAGATATTGCTAATTGTCCAAAAAAAGGAGGAAGTATATTAATTATTGTATATAATATGCTAATTATAAAAGAAGGGATAAATAATTTCTTATGTCTCATAGCATATGATAACATTCTCCTGTAAATGTGTTTTTCTGGATTAGAATAATATTTTTTTATATGCTCTTCAGTTACAGCACCGTAATCAAAAGGTCTGTTATCTTTTTTAAAAAATTCTTTTATTTTTTTTATCATTGAAAATCCTAAAAATTATATGCAATTAAACTTTATATATTCTATATTCAATTATTAATTAATGCAATAAAAAACAATTAATTTGAATAGTTGTTAGTATGGATTTAAATATTATTTATATTATAATTTATAACTATATTTTATAAAAGTTGATATGTTTTATGGATAATTTTATTATAACAATAAGCAGACAATATGGAAGCGGCGGAAGGCTAATTGGAGAAAAGTTAGCTAAAATACTTAATATTAATTTTTATGATAAGGAATTGATTGATATAGTTGTTGATAAAACAGGATTAGCTAGAGGGCTTATAGAATTAAAAGATGAATGTTTTATAAATGATAATATATTTTTTACAGCTTATAATAAAAGAAAGTTTGAAAGTCCTTTTGCCGAGAATAAGACGTATTCCACATTAGATAGAATATTTGAAATACAAAGTAAGGTTATAAGAGATATAGCTAAAAAAGAATCGGCTATTATAATAGGAAGATGTGCTAGCTTTATATTAAAATATTCTGATAATTCTTTTAATGTATTTATTCACTCTTCTATAGAAAATAGAATAAAACGAATTAATGAAGAGTATGGGGTAAATATAGAAAATGCTGAGAGAGAGTTAAAAAATATGGATTCTTATAGATATAATTATCATAAATATTATACTGGAGAAGAGTGGGGGAATATGATAAATTATAATATGACTTTGGATAGCGGATGCTTTAATTATGATGAGATTTGTGATATTATAATATATGGTATGAATAAAAAATTAAAAAATATAAAAAAATAATGAATTTTATAATTTAATGTATTATACTATTTATTAACAAATATTTTAGGATTATATAATGACTTCTTTAAATATAAAAGATTTTTCTGAAAGCGATTACTTTTCTTATGAGACTTCATGCAATTTATGGGGAGATGAGAATATTAGTTTAATTATAGATTTTGGAGAAGAAGCAAATAAATCTGATATGTTGTTAAAATATATAGATAAAATTAATGAAATATTAAAATGGATAGATGAGCATAAAAGAAATATTTCTGATTTTCTTATTTCAAAACAATGTATTACTTTAGCTGAAGAGTGGGTTTCTACAAATAAACAAATTGATGACACTTCTTATCAAAATGCAGTTGGTGAAATAATTAATATACCTATAAAAGAAGAAGATTTTTATAAAGCAATGTATTTAGATAGTATATTAATAGATTTTGAAGAAGATGAGTCTAGACCTGATACAACTATGCATATACTTTTTGAACCTGATTATTTTAAGCATCATTCTTTGATAGTTTATGTTGATGGCGATAAAAATATCGAGTATGGTGATTTAGCTGGATAATTTATTTTATTTATTAATTATTTTTCTTTAAATAATCCTTTTTTATTATAGAGTTTTTTTTATTATAATATATATTATATTGTATAATTTTCAGTTATTAAACTGTTAAATAGAAAATACTTATCAAGAGGGATAATTTAATGTCAGAAAATCAAAATAATTCTGAAAATACACAAAATGAAAAAAATACTAGTGTAGAAAAAAATGCAGAAAAAGAAAACAGAAGAGAAAAGTTAAACACATTAAGAAGCATGGGAATTAACCCATTTCCAAATAGTTATGATGTAACTTATAAATCAAAGGATATAGCAGAGAAATTTGAAGAGCTAGAAAAGAATGAAACTGAAGTTGCTGTTGCTGGAAGAATAATGCTTTATAGGGTAATGGGTAAATCTTCATTTTTAACTATAAAAGATTCTAAAGGCACTATTCAAGCATATATACAAAAAGATAAACTTGGTGATGAGTTTTATAATACAGTATTTAAAAAGCTTATAGATATAGGTGATATTGTAGGAGTAAAAGGAACTGTATTTAAAACTAAAACAGGTGAAATTACAATATATGCAAGCGAATTAAAACTTCTTACAAAATCATTAAATCCGCTTCCTGAAAAATTTCATGGCTTAACAGATACAGAGCTTCGCTACAGACAAAGATATGTTGATTTAATAATGAATGATGATGTTAAAGAGGCTTTTATTAAACGCTCTAAAATGATATCTGCTATAAGAGAAATAATGATAGAGAATAATTTTCTTGAAGTAGAAACTCCTATGATGCATCCATTAATTGGAGGAGCTAAGGCAAAACCATTTGTTACGCATCATAATACTTTAGATATGACACTTTATTTAAGAATAGCACCTGAGCTTTATTTGAAAAGACTTATAGTTGGCGGTTTTGATAAAGTATTTGAGCTTAATAGAAATTTCCGTAATGAAGGTATATCTACAAGACATAATCCAGAGTTTACTATGATGGAAGCATATATGGCTTATGCTAATTTCCACAAGGTTATGGAATTGGTAGAAGAGGTGTTCTCTAAAGTATGTTTCAAATTAAATGGAAAATACACTTCTCAGTATAAAGATTATGAGATTAACTTTAAGCCTCCATTTGCAAGAGTGCCTATGGTTGATTTAGTTAAAGAGCATTCTGGACTTGACTTTAATTCTATACAATCAGATGATGAAGCTATATCAAAAGCAAAATCAATAGGTGTAGAGATAGATACTTCAAAAGGTAAGCCTACTAGATGGGAAGTTATGGTTGCTGTATTTGAAGAGAAAGTTGAAGAGAAGCTTATTCAGCCTACATTTGTTATTAATTATCCTAAAGCAGTTTCACCTCTTTCAAAATCTTATCCTGATAATCCAGACATTACAGAGAGATACGAACTCTTTATTGGCGGAATGGAGATGTCTAATGGATTCAGTGAACTTAATGACCCAATAGACCAAAAAGAGCGTTTTGAGGAACAGTTAAAAGCAAAAGCTCGCGGTGAAGATGAGACTATGGATATGGATTTAGATTTTATCAATGCATTAGAATATGGTCTTCCTCCTACTGGTGGGCTTGGAATAGGAATAGATAGAATGGCTATACTTTTCTTAAATGTGCCTAGCATTAGAGATACTATTCTTTTCCCTCAGATGAGAAAAATAGAATAGTAAATATTTACTTGTCATTAACTTAATTTTATTATATAATAATTATTATTATATGAATATATCAAATAGATTAAATTATTTAGCTTTGTGTTTTATTAAAGCAAGCAAGCAAGCAAGCAAGCAAGCAAGCAAGCAAGCAAGCAAGCAAGCAAGCAAGCAAGCAAGCAAGCAAGCAAGCAAGCAAGCAAGCAAGCAAGCAAGCAAGCAAGCAAGCAAGCAAGCAAGCAAGCAAGCAAGCTAATCTGCAAATAATAATACAAAATTACATTTGCCCATTAACCAATATGGGCTTTTTTACTTGCATTTTTATAATAACTCAAAAATTACAACCTATGTTACATTCAAAAAATGTAGCATAGGTTTTTTATTTTAACTTATTTTATAAAGGGGTAAAAAATGGATAAAAATATAGAAAAGATAATAAATGACATAGTTTGGTGGATACCTTTAAAAAAATTGAGAAATAATACTAGAGAATTATTATATTATATAATTAAAAAAATCGAAAAAGAAGAGAATATTAACGAATGTAATTATAATAAACAAATTATATATAATGATATGAATAGAATAATAGAATTTAGGAAAGAAATATGTAATGATAATAATTTTTTAGATAAATATTTCTCCTTTATTAATAATTTAGACGATGAAAGTTTATATATTGTTTCTAAAATTTTATCTAAAATAAATAATTTTAAAAATATAGATGATTATTTATATATTGAAAATGAAGAGTACAATAAAATTATAAAAATAGAAAATGAAAATAATTCTAGGATTATAAAATGGAATGACAATATTTTTGTTTATGGTAAATACATATTACCAATGAATTATTTTGAAGTAGGTATTTTTTATGAAAAATATGGTATGAATTATATTTATGATTTGAATAAACTTAAAAATTTAGATATTATAGATGCTGGTGGATTCATAGGAGATTCAGCTATTTTTTTATCTTATTATACGAACAAAAATGTTTATAGTTTTGAGGCTTTACCTAAAAATTATAATTTAATATTAGAAACTATAAGATTAAATAATAGAAATAATATTGTACCAATAAATATGGCATTAGGAAATGAAAATAAAAGTATATCAATATTTTCTGATGGAGTTGTTAGATGTGATTTTGAGCTTACAATGGAAGAAAATGCTACATATAATATAAAAAACGATGTATATATGACTAGCTTAGATAAATTTGTAGATGATAATAATATTAATGTTGGTTTAATAAAAGTAGATTTAGAAGGGTTTGAACAACCTTTCCTTTTAGGAGCTCTTGAAACTATAAAAAAATATAAACCTATTTTATTACTAAGTATATATCACAATTATAATGATTTTTTTAATATAAAAAAAATGATAGAGCAATTAAATTTAAATTATACATTCAAAATTATAAAAAGTGAAGTAGCATGTGCTATCACTACTACATTATTAATATGCCAGACTATACCTAATAGTGATATTTAAAGAGTACATACAATTTTATAATAATTTAAAAAATGAAAAATTATAACCTGTATTGCAATTAAAAAATGCAGCATAGGTTGTTTATATAATGAAAATTATTATATAAAAAATATCCTATTTATGATTCAAAAAAACATACACCTGTAATTAGCTCTATTATTAATTATAATGTAAATTAAATAATATTTTATAATAATTTGATTATACTAAGATGAAATTTATATAATTTTTAAATAATTATAAAATATATGATTAAAGTTTTCAGAAATGTTTAGATAAAGTTTTATATAGCAAAAAGTATAAATCTAGTTAAAATATTATTATAAATTAGGTTTAAAAAAATAAAACATATGTTATAATGAAGAATAGTCATATGTATTTTTATGATAGAGTATAAATTTAAATAATGTATAAAAAATAAGAATAAATTTACTTTATACATATTGAATTAGTTATTGTAATATTTTTTTATATAAAAATAGGAAGTTGTATATATTTATGTTTATTATATACAGACAATGCTTTTGTAAATATATTCAGGAGTTTTTATGATAGAAAATTATGATTCAAAAATTGATGAAGTAAATATGGAAAATGTAGTTTTCCATGGTATAAATAAAGATGATTTTTTATTTATAGATTGGATAATTTTAGATGGATGCAATTATAGATGTTCATATTGTTTTGGTCAGAGTTCTCTTGATAAATCACAATTTGTTCCAGTAGAGAAGTTAAAGCATGCTGTTGATCAAATATTTAAAATAAATAGAAAAACATATATTTTTAATATTCTTGGTGGTGAACCAACTTTTTATCCATATTTAATGGATCTAGTGAGTTATATAGATTCTTTTAAAAAGAATATTATATTATCTTTTATAACTAATGGTAGTAGAAGTATAGAATATTTCAATGATCTTATTTCATCTTTTAAATGTGAAAGTATTTTTAATATATCTTTGCATATGGAATATGTAGATATTAAACATATAGAGGAATTGATTAAGTTATTTAATAAACATAAAAAAAGAGTTTTTTTTTCTATTGATGACACATCCTGAATATAAAGAAAAAACAATATTATGTATTTGAAGAAATGTTAAATTTAAGAAAAAAATATGTTTTTGATCTTTATTTGTTTGAACTTAAAGCACCACCAGATTTTCAAACTATAGATAAAAGATATGATGATGAATTTATAAAATGGATAGATTTTAATAGGGGTCATTATGATTTTTTATCAAATAAATATATACAATATGATACAAATTTGGATATAAGGTATCCTCTATCTAATAACTCTTTTTATAGAATAGAGTATAATGATACTCATAAAGATATATCAATTACGCATAGTTTGGCTTTAAGAAATATGAAACGAAATTTTAAGAATTTTTATTGTTGTAGTGGAATTAATTTATTGTCTATTGATTCAATGGGATATTATAGAGGAGGAGTTTGTCCTGTAATCCCATATATAGGTAATATTTATAATGAAGATATAGATATTTATAAACTTAGTAGATATTATAAATGTACTATGGAGCAATGTGGGTGTAATACAAATGATTGTAATTATAAATATAGATATAAAATAGATGCTGATAAATATGTTAATGATTATATTATTGCAAATTCTAATTTAATAATTTCACAATTGAATAATAAATTAGAATTCAATAATTTACAAATATCTGATTTAAATAAAAAAATGTTTGAATTTCAAAATGAATTTTATGCTATTAAAAAAAATGTTGATAGAATAATAAATTTAATTGCTTGGTGGATACCGGTAAAGAAGTGGCGTGAAAGTTTTAGAGATAAATTCAAATCAGATCATGAATAATAATAATATAAATCTTATATAACTTTATAGTAGTTAAAAAATTAGAATGGATAATTTGTATTAAAAGATGTAAATAATATAAATTATTTAAATATGAATATTTATTATAATTGAAATTCTTATTATAATAATTTATAATATAAAAGTATCTTAGTTAAGTGAGTTTTTATGACTAAAGAAGAGAATATAAAATTTAGAGAAGAATTAATAAAAAAGCAATTTAAAAATTCTTTAGGGTATGACCTTAATTTAGATAATCCTCAAACATTTAATGAAAAAATACAATGGTTGAAATTATATAATCATGATCCTTTAATTACAAAATGTGCAGATAAATATTTAGCTAGAGAATATATAAAAGAGAAAATAGGAGAAGAATATTTAATACCATTGCTTGGAGTATGGGATAAAGCAGAAGATATAGATTTTGATTTATTGCCTAATCAATTTGTTTTAAAAGTAAATTGGGGCTGGGGACAAAATATAATAGTAAAAGATAAAACAAAATTAGATATAGAAGAAGTTAGAAATCAATTAAATAACTGGTTAGAGCCTTTATCAAATCATTATTATCATAATTTTGAATGGGGATACAAAAATATACCATCTAAGATTATATGTGAAAAATATATAGAACAATTGGATGGACATTTAGAAGATTATAGAATTTTGTGTTTTAATGGTAAACCTAAATATGTAATTGTAGATTTTGATGCAAAAAATTTTGGTGTAAATGCTAAATTTTTAAGAGCTATATATAATACTGAATGGGAGAGAATGGATATAAAAATACATCATCCAAGTTATATTAGTAGTGTAAATAAACCATATTGTTTAGATAAAATGATAGAAATATCTGAAATTATATCTAAAGATTTTATACATGTGAGAGTTGATTTTTATGTATTAAATAATAATTTTTTTATAGGAGAAATAACTTTTTCTCATCAAAATGGTACAGGTAAATTTACACCTGAAGAATGGGATTATAAATTTGGTGAGTTGTTAGTATTACCTAAAGAGAAGAAAATAGAGTATGATGTTTTAGATAGAGATACTTTAATACAGCAAGCAGTTCTTTTAGAGCCTATATCTGTTGAATATAAAAAACTTCAAGAATTAATAAGAGAAAAAGATTTAGTTATAAACGAAAAAAATGATGAAATTGTTTATATTCATAAAAACAAAAATAAAGAGATAAATGATATAAAATTAAATTCTCATTGGTTTAATTTTCTTACATTATTTGCTATTAGTAATAATGATGAATATGTAAGGATAATATTATTTGGAATAAAATTTACATTTAGAGTTAATGAAAATAGTATTAATAAAGTAGCTTGGTGGATACCATTTAAGAAGTGGCGTGAAAGTTTTAGAAATAAATTCAGACCAGACCAGACCAGACCAGACCAGACCAGACCAGACCAGACCAGACCAGACCTAATAACAATATGTAAAGGGTACATACAGTTTTATAATAATTCAGAAACTAAAAAATTACAACCTATGTTGCAATTAAAAATGCAGCATAGGTTTTTATTTTATTGTCTATCAAATAATTTTAACTATATAGAAGATTCGATTATCTTTATAAATTAAGGAGTTTTTATGACTAAAGAGGAAAATATAAAATTTAGAGAAAAATTAATAAAACAACGATTTAAAAATTCTTTAGGATATGACCTTAATTTAGATAATCCTCAAACATTTAATGAAAAAATACAATGGTTAAAATTGTATAATCATGATCCTTTAATTACAAAATGTGCAGATAAATATTTAGCTAGAGAATATATAAAAGAAAAAGTGGGTGAAGAATATTTAATACCATTGCTTGGAGTATGGGATAAAGCAGAAGATATAGATTTTGATTCATTGCCTAATCAATTTGTTTTGAAAGTAAATTGGGGTTGGGGACAAAATATAATAGTAAAAGATAAAACAAAATTAGATATAGAAGAGGTTAAAAATAAATTAAATAGTTGGTTAGATCCTTTATCAAATCATTATTATTATAATTTTGAATGGAGTTATAAAAATATACTTCCAAAAATTATATGTGAAAAATACATAAATGAGTTGGAAAATAAAATTTTTGACTATAAATTTCATTGTTTTAATGGTATTCCGTATTATCTATATATAATAGAATATAATACTAGTGATAAAGCGAGATTGAATATGTATAATATGAAATGGGAAAAAGTAGACTTGTTTTTTGATCATTATAAAAATACAGATCATGAAATAGATAAACCCCCTATTTTTAATTTAATGATAGATATATCAAAAAAAATATCATCTGATTTTTATTATGTTAGATTAGATCTTATGTATTCTAATAATAAATTATATATAGGAGAATTAACATTTACGCCAACTAATGGAATGGGAACATTTGAGCCTATAGAATGGGATTATAAATTTGGTGAGTTGTTAGAATTACCTAAAGAGAAGAAAATAGAGTATGATGTTTTAGATAGAGATGCTTTAATACAACAAGCAGTTCTTTTAGAGCCTATATCTGAAAAATATAAAGAGTTAGGATATGTTTTGAAATATAAAGATAAACTGCTATTAGAAAAAGATGCTATTATAGAAGAATATGAGAAAATTATAAATAAAATCACTTGGTGGATACCGATTAAAAAGTGGCGTGAACGTTTTAGAGCTAAATTTAAAATAAGACCAGACCAGACCAGACCAGACCAGACCTAATAACAATATGTAAAGAGTACATACTAGTTTATAATAATTCAGAAACTAAAAAATTACAACCTATGTTACATTCAAAAAATGTAGCATAGGTTGTTTATTTTAACTTATTTTATAAAGAGATGAAAAATGGATAAAAATATAGAAAAGATAATAAATGACATAGTTTGGTGTATACCTTTTAAAAAATTAAGATATGCTGTCAGGGAATATTTGTTTTTTTTCAATGATGAATTATTAAAAGAAATAAGAAATAATAATAAAATCTATGAAGAGTTAAATAATAAAATTAATAATTTAGAAGAATATATAAAAAAATTAAATATTAAATTACCTATTCATATGACTGATGATGAGAGAAAATTATTTATAAATACAGTAAAAAATAGTAAAAATTATATTGAGTTTGGCGCTGGTGGAAGTACTTTTATGGTATTAAATATAACAAATGCTAATATAATATCTATAGAAGGTGATCCTAATTGGATTGAATATATGAGGAATAATAATACTATTTTTGAAGCAGAACAAACTTCTAGACTTAAATTTTATTATATAGATATAGGAAAAGTTGGATATTGGAGTAGACCTATAGATAATTCTGCTGAAGAACTATATCCTAATTATTCTAAATATGTATTTACTAAATTAAATAAAGATGAAATTAATGATATAGATACTATACTTATTGATGGTAGATTTAGAGTAGCATGTGCATTAAATAGCATATTTTATTGTAGGAATGCTAAAATTATAATACATGATTTTTTTAATAGAGAATATTATAATATATTACTCAATTACTTAGATATTATAGAAAAAGTAGATACATTAGGGGTTTTTAAAATAAAAAAAGATATTAATTTTTATGAAGTAGAAAAATTAATAAATGAGTATGCTTATGATATTAGATAAATTTGTAATAAAAAAATATTTATGTTAGAATTAGTTATATTTATTAGAAAGGATACAAAATGAAAAAAATATTTTTACTTTTTATAGTTTTTATTGCTGCCATTTCTTGTTCTAACAAAACAGAAAACAATGAAAATGCTGCAATGCCAAATGAAACACAATTGACTTCAAATGCACTTACTTTTGAAGGAGATTTTGTTTATTATGCTGACTCTGCTATATTTAGCAACTATGCAGAGATGAAAAATTATCCTGTAGCTATGGAAGGAGAGTATATTAATTTAGAGAGAGAATATACAGGTTTTAATTTTGCTGAGCCTACTAAAGTTAATCTTAAAGTAGAAGGATATTTAGAAGATAGACCTGGTATGGAAGAAGGTACTACTAATAAATATTTAATAGTTACAAAGATTATAGGCTTTGATACTAATAAAACTACTCCTTTATTTACTGAATAATTTTTTATTATTTATGTATAAGAATTAATGCTAACTTATGTAATTATATGTAAGTTAGCATTTTTTATATGTATATTTAAATTTATTGCTCTTTTTGTTATAATATAAAGAAAATATTTTATGGAATGAAAATGCTTAATAGAGAATATATAAATTATTTAGAGAAACAAAATATATTAATACTTGGAGCTACATTAAGAAGCGGTGTGAGTATTGCTAATGTTTTATATGATATAAATTGTAATAATGATATTAATATAGAGTACGCTTTAAGTGATAGTAAAAGAGAAGAAGAATTAAAGCTAAGTATAGAAGCGTTAAAAGATAAAAATGCAAAATTATACTTTGGAAAGCAAGATGCAAATATTTTAAAAGATATTACATTGATAATAATTTCACCTGGAGTTCCTCAAAGTATAGATATAGTGAAAGAAGCTAAAAAAAGAAATATAAAAGTTATAGGTGAAATAGAGTTTGCCTATAATTTAATACCAGATAGAAATTATATATCAGTAACTGGTACAGATGGAAAAACTACTACGGTTAATTTAATTTATAGTATTATAAGTTCTTATAAAAAGGCTAGATTATTGGGTAATGTTGGAAATACTTTTTCTAAAGAAGTTGAAAGTATAGAAAAAGATGAAGATATAGTATTAGAGCTTTCTAGTTTTCAGTTGGAAACAATTGATAATTTTCACTCTCATATTTCTGTTATACTCAATATAGCTGAGGACCATTTAGACAGATACAAAGATATAGAAGATTATTTTAATGCTAAAAAAAATATTACTAAAAATCAAAATAGCAATGATTTTTTAATTCTAAATTATGATAATTTTTATACTAATAGATATTATAATGAACTTATAAAAACAAAGGATATATCATTTAATGTATTAATTTTTTCTACTAAATATAGAGAAGCTAATTTATATTATAATAGTAAAGATGAATGTTTCTATTATAATGGTGAAAAAATATTTTCTATAGCAAAAAGAAAACTTCTTGGAATGCACAATATAGAAAATATTTTAGCTTCGGTATTGGCATGTATAAAAGATAATATACCGATAGAATATATAGATAAAGCTGTTAATAATTTTAAAAGCATAGAGCATAGATTAGAGTTTGTAAAAGAGATTGATGGGGTAAGGTATATAAATGATTCTAAGGCAACATCTATGAGTGCTGTTATGAGTGCTTTAAAATCGTTTGACAAAAATATTATACTCATAATGGGCGGTAGAAATAAGGGTATAGATTTTAAACCTTTAAAGTCGATTATAGAAGAGAGAGTTAAAAAGCTTATTCTTACTGGCGAGGCATCTGAAGATTTAAGCAGCATGATAGATGTTTCTAATAAAATTATTATAAAAGATTTTACAGAAGCTTTTGATTATGCTAAAAAAATAGCTGTAAAAGGAGATACTGTTTTGCTTTCTCCAGGTTGTGCAAGTTTTGATAGTTTTAAAAATTATGAAGAGCGCGGAAAATATTTTAAAAGTTTAGTGAATAGATAGAATACTTTTTAATAATTTTTATTAAATTTAAAAAAAACATGATTTTAAAAAACTAATTTTTCAGAGGTAATAAATAGATGAATGTTCATAAACTAATTTTTAAGATACCTTTTATAGTTACAGTTTCTGTTATAATTGCCACTATATCTAGTATAATTATGGTTTCTATTTTATCATCAAAGGCTATGGATGTTATAGTTAGAAATGGACTTGAGTCAAATGTTTTGTCTTATAATAAACTTGTTGATTTATGGTTTGAGGATAACAATAATTCTATGGTGAATTTTTCAAAAAATAATGATATTATTAATTTTCTTCAAAATACTAATGATGCTGTTTTAAGATTAAATGCTGAAGGAGCATTAAAATCTTTTGCAGACAGCAAAAACTCTTTTTTAAATTTTATTATTGTAGATACAGCGGGTAATGCAATTTTAGATTCTTCTGGCGGAAGTTTATTAGGGGTATCAATCAATAAAGGAAATGATGATTGGAAAATGTTTGAAGCTTCTGGATATAATTCCGGAGGAGAAAGCAGCATAGAAAAATCAATAATGACAGGTCTTCCAACTTATAGATTATGGCATGGTATAAAAGATAGTAATGGCAATTTAATAGGGATATTAGTTGGTAATGTAAATTGGGCAGATTTTGTTGATAGATTTATTAGCAATTTTAGTATAGGAAATACTGGTCAAATTGTTATTATAGATAAAGATAAAAAAATATTAGCTCATAAAGATAAAAACAAAATATTAACTACAGATAATTATCCTCCTTATGAAACAGTAATAAAAGACAAAAATGGAATCATTACATATAAGGATGCAAGAGAAGTATATTATATGTCATTTCATAATATAAAAAATACTAATTGGTATATTATAGTTTCTATGGCTAAGAGCGAGTTATATGCTCCTTCTAAAAATATGGTTTTATATGCTATGATAACGGCAATTGTTGTTATAGGAGTTTTGATTGCTTTTGCTATTTTATTTACTAAGAGACTTATTTCTCATGTTAATGAGGCATTGAGAGTTGCTAGTATTATATCTGACGGAGATTTAACTTTTAATATAGATGATAAATATTTAAATAGAAAAGATGAAATGGGTTATTTAATAAGAAGTTTGACAATATAAGAAAGTCAATGAAGAGCATAATAGAAACTGCCAATTCTAATATAGACTTAACTAAAAAAACAGCCTATTCGCTTTCTTATGCAAACAAAGATTTATATAATAGAACAAATGAACAGATAGATTCTTTAAGTAAAACAGCTGAAGCTACAGAGGAGATATCAAGTACTATAGAAAAATCTGTAGAAAATGCTAATTTAATTAATAAGATGATGATAGAATCAAGAGATGCTATAGAGAAAGCAGGAAGCATTATATCTGAGACTGCTAAAAATACGGAAGAGGCTTTTGAATATAGTAATAAAATTAGCGGTTTAGTGAAGTTTATAGAAGATATTGCCTTTCAAACTAACATACTTGCCTTAAATGCTTCTGTAGAGGCAGCACGTGCTGGAGAGCAGGGGCGTGGATTTGCAGTTGTAGCTTCTGAGGTTAGAAATTTAGCACAAACTACACAAAGTTCAGTTAATAATATCACTTCATTTATAAATGGCAGTAATGAGAAAGTAAAAAATGCTACTAATTCAGCTAATACATCTAGAGAATTATTTGCTGATATAGAAAATAAAATAAATGAAACTACAAAAGTAATAGAAGATATGGTTAATACTACAAATGAACAGATGGCTGGTATTAATAATATCAATAATGCTGTTATAAACATGGATTCTAAAACACAAGAAAATACTAGTTTAGTATATTCTATGCAGGAATCATCTCAGGAACTTGAAAAACAAATGGAAGAGCTTTTTAACGCTATGAGCTTTTTCAAAGTTGGTCCTCGTAGATTAGAATGGACTAATGAATATTATACTTACAATAAAGTTATAGATAATCAGCATAAACAGATTATAGATTATGCTAATAAAGTACATCATGCTTTATATAACAATGATAAAAATGAAGTTGATGAAGCATTTAGAGGTGCTATAGAGTATACTAAATACCATTTCTCTGAAGAGCAAAAAATACAAATGGAAAATAAAGAGAATTATCCAAAAATAAAAGAACATTTTGAGGAACATAAGAAGTTTATTAAGGCTATTAATGAAGAATATGAGGCATTTAAAACTAGTTCCAACTGGAGAAAAATTGCAGAAAATTTCTCTGGTCTTTTAGGAAAACTTTTAATAGAACATATTGGTGTTTGGGATAAGGAGTTTGTTAGAACTGCTGATATAAAAGATTATTAATTATTCCAGTTTGAACCAAAAGGGGAGCTTTCTATTAATTTGTTATAGAATAGCTCTCTTATTTTTTTTAAAAAGTTTTTTGTTTCATCACTTGAATAGTCAGCATAAGTCCAAGGAAGTTCAGTGTAGCCTTTTTTCTTTTTGTATATTAAAGTTAAATCAGCAAATACTCCATCTTTTAAATATATTCTATGAGTGAAGTTTTTATTTGTTACTAGCACAAAATTTTCTAAAGTAAGTATTGCTGGGTCTATATTTATTTTTCTGTTATTATTACTATCTAAATATTTTTTTTCTATTTCATCAGTTGTTTTTTTTACTTCTACTATATAATCTCTCTCTATCATGTTTTCAAATACTATAAATCTTTTTTTTAAATCTTCTCCCATCTCATCAGCATAATAAATAGAATGAGAAAATAAATATTCTTCTCCAATTATCTTAGTATTTCCAAAATTATTTATTAATTCATTTAAAGTGTTATTATATATCTCATCTTCATGATACATTAAAGCAATGATGAGTACTGCTTTTGATTGTTTAATAGATTTACTCATTTTAGTATAATACATTAATTTAATCTTATCTTCAATAGCTCTATAGACATAATTTTAATAATAATATATTATTAGAGTAAAAGAGGGTGTTTATGAATAATCATTTTTTAAAGAAAGTATCTATTATTTCTTTATTGTTTATTATGCTTTTTGCAAAGAAGCAAGTTATAACAGGAGAGGTAAGAATATTAGGTACTTATCTTTTTCCAAATGTAGTTATATCTGAGAATAATATAGATTATTATTTTGATAAGAGCTTTTTTGAAGAGTATTCTAAATATCAAGGTAAAGTTATTAGTGTAGAAGCTAAAGTAAAAAAAGAAAAACTCTGGCTTGCCGACAGAAGTAAATCTTTTGACAGATATACGATAAAATGGGTTAAAAAAATTGAGTAAAAAAGAATTGTGTTTCTCTTTTTTATTGTATTATGATAAATGTTTTTATACTTGACAAAAAAAGAATTATGAAGTATATTTAAGCATTATAATTTAAATTTGCTATTAACTTAATAAATTAAGATAAATATAATCTTTTGAAGGAGAAAAAATGAAACGTACTTATCAGCCAAGTAAGTTGCGTCGTGCTAGGAAATTTGGTTTTTTTAAACGTATGGCAACAAAGCACGGTAGAGATGTATTAAAACGTAGAAGAAGAAAGGGTAGATATCGTTTAACTTCTGCCGATGAGTGATGTTAATCAATCATTAAATGGTAATACTAATCTGATTAATGATCGGGAAAATAATAAGAGAGTATCATTTAAATTATATCGTAAAGAAAAACTTAAAAGTAAAAAAGATATAATTTGCTTTTTTAAAAAAAATGATAATTCTAGTTTGCTTAAGTATAGTAATTATTTTTTTACTATACTTGCATTGCAAAATAATCGTTCATATTCTAGGTTTGTTGTAACAATAAAAAAAAATAAAAACTAATGCCGTAAAAAGAAATAGAGCGAAAAGAATTGTCAGAGAAATCTATAGAACAGAAAAAAATAATATACCTGTAGGGTATGATTATTTTATCATTATTAATAGATATATTTCCCGTTCATTTTTGGATTATAAAAAAGAGTTAATGAAGTTGTTTTATAGGATTTGATGGATATAGTTTTTTATGCTTAAGAAAATATTATTGTTTTTAATTTTTATATATCAAAAAGCAATATCACCATATCTTAGGCCTTCTTGCAGATATATTCCTTCTTGTTCTGAATATGCTAAAGAGGCTGTTATTAAATATGGTGCTTTTAAAGGCAGTTTTCTCGCTGTAGCAAGAGTTCTTAGATGTAATCCGCTTGCTAAAAAAAATATATGATCCTGTTCCATAATTATTTTTAAGGAGCTTTTTTGTTTTATGAGTAATAACAAGAGAATGATTTTAGCCGTTGCACTTTCGGGAGTAATCTTGTTTGCATACATGTTCTATCAGGCTAAAACAATTAAACCTGTAGCAAATCAAAATAATATACAAACTAATAATATAAATACAAATCAGAATAACACTGAAAATCAAAACGTATTATTAAATACTTCACAAATACAAAAAGTTGATTATACCACTAATGGAAATATGTTAGCTACTAATGATACTACTGAAACATTAGAAAATGATTATGTTATAGCTACATTTAAAAACGGTTCTTTGTTTTCTTATAAACTTAAAAATTATTATAAACAAGATTCTGAGATAACTAATGAAATAGTTGATATGGTAGAGCAAGTATATGAAGGTATATATCCTTTTACTTTAACTTTTCAAAATCTATCAAACTCTATAGCTTTGCCTAATGTCTTTAATTATTATTCTGTAAAAGAAAATAATGCTGTTACATATGTAGCAGATGCTTCTATAGAAGGTAATCCTATAAGAATAAAAAAGACTTTTGCTTTTGGTGAAGACCCTTATCAATTAACAAATACTGTAACTATAGAAAATCTTAGCGAAAAAGATTTATCTATGTATTATTCTTATTTTTTAGGCACAGGTATTGGACCTTATAGAACTGAGAAAAACTCTGTAAGAGAAGATGCTACAAAGGCACAATATTTGATAAAGGGTAATGGTAAATCAAAAGTTCTTCTTACTGGGGATATAGTTAAAGAAAATATATTATCAAAATTATTTGGTTTTGGTAATGGTGCTAAAACTAATAATGTTAAATACAACATATATGAAGGTCAAGATAAATGGGTGGCTTTAAATAATAGATATTTTGCTATTATTTCTAGTCCTGCACAGTCTAATGCAAAATTCGAGACTATGACTTTTTCTAGACCTGTTACCAATGAATATAGAAATGATTTCCATATTGCTAATTTAATATCAGAGCATAATATAAAATCTGGTTCTTCTGTTGTAGATACTTATTCTGTTTATATAGGACCAAAGGTAAGAAGAATATTCTCAAAATATTATCTTGAAGAGTCTTATGAATCAATATTCCAAGAATCTTTCTTAGGACTTAACTTAAGACCTTTAACTTATATATTAGATATTATTTTGAATGCTTTATATGGTTTTACAAAAAGTTATGCTTGGGCAATAATATTATTTACTTTAATATTTAAAATTGTTACTTATCCGCTTAACCATGCTTCATACAAATCTATGAGAAAGATGCAGTTGGTTAATCCTAAAATAGAACGTATTAGAGAGCAGTATAAAGATAATCCTGAAAAATTAAATGCTGAAATTATGAATATATATAAAAAGGAGAAAATTAATCCTTTGGGCGGATGTTTGCCTATGCTTTTACCTTTCCCGCTTCTTATAGCATTTTTCTATTTGATGCAGTCTATGGTAGAGCTTAGAAATACTCCTTTCCTATGGATTACAGATTTATCTTCTCCAGATAAGTTATTTGTATTTCCAGCAGCTATACCTATTTTAGGCGGTTTTAATTTCAATTTATTCCCTATACTTATGGCTATTACAAGTTATGTTAGTATGAAGATACAGCCTTCTTCTTCAGCAGGTGCTGCAGGCGGACAAGCTGCTATGCAGATGAAAATGATGACTACTATATTCCCGCTTATGATGCTTCTTATGTTCTATAACTTTGCTAGTGGTTTGGCTTTATATTGGACTGCACAAAATGTGTTTGGTGTAATTCAGCAATTTATAACTTCAAAACTTTTAAATAAAAATGATTCTAATAATAATAATGAAACTGTTATTGAGAATAAATATACTAAAAAAGGAAATGGAAAAAAGAAAAGAAAATAGATTTATTCTTTTTTAAGGAGGAAATTATGTTAGTAAAAGAGTTTAGCGGTAAATCAGAGAGGGACGCTATTAATAATGCCCTTACAGAACTTAATCTTACAGAGGACCAAGTTAGAGTAGAAGTAATAGATAAAGGTAAAAGGAGTATTCTTGGAATAGGAGAAGATTCTCCAACTATTATAAGAGTTTTTTATGAAGAATTAGCTAATGATTTGAATGAATTTCAAGAAATCATGACTAATATATTAAAATATATGGGTATCAATGCTGAAGTAACTGTAAAAGAAGAAACTGAAAAAAGAATATATATAGATATTTCTACAGAAGATTCAGGAGTTTTAATTGGTAAAAAAGGAAATACTTTAGAGGCTTTACAGTTTGTAATATCATTAATAGCTTCTAAAAAATTCGGCGATGATAATGAAAGACATATTATATTAGATGTTGATGGATATAGAGACAGACGCGAAGAGACTTTAAAGCACATGGCTCGTCAAGCAGCACAGCAAGCTAAAAGAACTAGAAGAACTGTTTCTCTTGAACCTATGTCTCCTTATGAAAGAAGAATAATACACTTAGAATTACAAAATGACCAAGATGTAGAAACTAAAAGTGATGGTGAGCCGCCATATAGAAGCGTTAGAGTTTATTCTAAAAAGAAAGGCGGATACAATAATAAAAGATATAATGACAAGGGCGGATACAATAAGTCTTATTACAGAAATAGATAATTAAAAAATAATTAAAAATATGGGCTGCATTAATAAAATGCGGCCTTTTTTATTATTGTAAAATATAAAAAATTGTTATATTATTGTTATTAAGTAATTTATTGGAGGTAGGATAAGATGATAAAAAAGATATTATACTTTATTTTTGTTATTTTACTTATTGGCTGTTCCAATAAAGATAAAACTGGCAGTGATACATTTAGTGTTGATTATTCAAAGGGGTTAGAACAATTTAATAAAAGCAGTTATGTTTCAGTTGATACTTTTGATGCTTCAAGTGTTGATGCTAATTTAAAAAATGCATATTTATGGGTATCTATAAAATACGATAAATTATCTTCTTCTATTAATAGCAATAATACTGATGAGCCTGATTATTTATTATATTCTGAAGTTGAAGGAAAGGGATTGGATTATACTTTTTCTATACCAAAAGCAAATCAAAAATTCATAGAAGGCGCTTTAACTTTTTCTGAAGATGCTTCATCTCTTACAATTAAGTTTACAAAAAATGTATTGTATCCTACTCTTGTTGGAAAAACTTTTGTATGTAATAAAAAGTAATATTATTCAAATCTTGTAAATGGCATATTTTCTATGGCACCTTCTGCACCTATAGTTTCATTTAAATTGCCGTTTATTAAAAAGATAACATTATCTATACCTTCAAATTGTGTTGCTGTGTATACTAATTGATATATTTGAAGCATAGTGCCCTCATTTCCAAGAGGATTAAATTCGAAGCTTTCATTAAAATTCAAATATACTGTATCTCCTGCTACGAATATATCTAATAATTCTGTATCTTTAGGTATGCAGCTTATTATATTATCTCTATTCTCTTCATCAGTAGCACCATTTAACAAAGTCTTTATTGTCTCTTCTATTGAATTATTATTTTCTATATTTCTCTTTCTAAATATTAATGTAATAGAACCTGTGTTTTCATCATATTCTACTAAATATACTCCTTCATTGCTTGTGTTTTTTAAGTTTCTTTCATTAGAATAATCTCTTTTTACACTATTATTTGCCTTTGAAGTTTTATATTTTGCTATATCTTTTTGAGCTTTTTGTATAATTTCTTTTTTATTTATATTTTCTTTTGTGCTTATTATTTTATTTTCTTCTCTTACTATATTATTATTATTATTATTATTATTATTATTATTTATTTGTTTTTCAGTGTTATTGATTATTCTTTCGTTGTTGTTAATTACTCTTTCAGTATTATTAGGATTTACTAAATCATTAATCACTCTATTATAATCATTATTATTTTTTATTATACCATTATTATTTGGCATTACACTTGTTTGAGAGTTTATTATTAAGTCTCTTTTTGATGTTGTTTCTTCTATAGTATCATTTCTTGTTTTAGTTATATTATTATTATTATTATTATTATTAACTAAACTATCTGCTAATCTTTCATAATCTTTTTGAGTATTATTTTTTACAGGAGTTTTTTGAGTTGTATTTTCTTTACCATCATTAGATGTTGTTATTATTCTTTCTCTAGAATTATAATTATTTTCTTCTTTTTTATCTTCTCTAAAATAATAATTATAATTATTAGTATTATATTTTTCTTTAGGTTCATTATTGTTTCTCATATAGCTTGGAGGAGTTGAACTATATGTAGTTGTTGCTGGTCGCATTGTTTTTATATCTCTTGTTGTATTTTCTTTTGGTTTTAG